>DATKSN010000330.1:0-30988 GCA_035531595.1 Pirellulales bacterium
AACGGCTCGCGCAGGAAAAGCTCGCTCAGGCCGAGATACCAGTTGGGAAACGCGCCGAGCTTGCCGTCCCGCCGCGAGACGGGCAGATCGCGGCCGCATTCCGGCAAAACCGTGCCCGGCTCGGCGAATAGCCGCGGCCGGCGCCAACCAGCATCGGCTAGGCTTGCCAGCGATTGATCGAGCGTGCTTCGCGCGCGGGGCGCGGTGGTCACACCGACCGCCCATGCGGTTACGCGCCTCGCCCCGTGCGCCCCGGAAACGGTCTCCGGGCACGCGCAATGATTACCGGCGGCGTGTGCTCGATCGTTGGTTGCCGCGAGCCGTTCCGTGTTTGCCGCGGGGTATTCATCGTCCGCCGGTTCGTCGCGGCACTCGCACGTTGCGCAGACGGCCGAGTTGACCAAGCCCTGGGCGGCATGGACCCGTGGACCGAGGCAGGCGAAAAGATCTCCCTGCCAAGCCAACTCTTGGCGCGAACGACAGCCGAGCAACCCCATGGCCGACTCCTTCCGACACCAAAGCGAAAAAACGCACGAGACGCGGAACAGGCGAAAAGGACATGTGATCGAATCGCCCGTCCCAGAGCGTCGTCTTAATGTTCGCGCCAGCGTCTGTCAAGCGAGCATTCCGACGCGTGTTCCCACGCTCGGCGACGAACCTTCCCGGCGCCGGCGGCAGGCGGGACGCCCGCACCACAACGGCGGCCCGCTTCACGGTGATATCATTCCGGGTCGTTCATTCCCAATTGCCGCATCTTGCGGTAGAGGTTCGACCGGTGAAGGGCCAAGTGCCGCGCAGCCGCGCTCATGTTGCCGCGGTAGCGGTCCATGGCGTGCCGGATGTAGTCGGTTTGAAAGCGGTTCGTGGCCTCGGCGAGCGGCAGATCGTAACTCACGCCCGCCATCGCCGGGCCGGCGGGGGTGAGCGTGAACATCGGATCGTCCGATTCGATCCGGTCGCCGGACGCCAGATAGGCCAGCCGCTCCATCAGATTGCGCAGCTCGCGCACGTTGCCCGGCCAGGAGTGCCGTTGGAGTCGATTCCGCGCGTCGGCCGTGAACTGAGCAGGCTTGCGGCGGGCGCGCTTGCAAAAGTCGTTCAAGAAATGCTCCGCCAGCGGCCCAATGTCGTCGGGCCGTTCGCGCAGCGGGGGGATCTGGATCACGACCACATTCAATCGGTAATAAAGATCTTCGCGGAATTTCTTCTGCCCGACCATTTCGGCCAGATTCTGGTTCGTGGCGGCGATCAAGCGGGCGTCGGTATGAATCGACCTGGAACCGCCCACTCGAACCACCACCTTCTCTTCCAACACCCGCAAGAGCTTCGATTGTCCGTTGAGGCTGAAGTCGCCGATCTCGTCCAGAAACAACGTCCCGCCGGAAGCCAGTTCGAACTTGCCGGGTCGTGATTCGTGGGCGTCGGTAAAGGCCCCTTTCTCGTGCCCGAACAATTCGCTTTCCAACAGCGTCTCGGTCAGGGCCGCGAAGTTCACGGCGATGAACGGCTGGTCGCGGCGATTGCTGTAGTAGTGGATCGACTGCGCGACGACTTCCTTGCCGGTGCCGTTTTCGCCCAGAATCAGCACCGCCAGGTCGGTTTTGGCCACGCGGCGAATCGTCGAGCGGAGGGCCTCGATCGCGGCACTTTTTCCGACGAGCTGCACGCCCTGGGCGGCCTGCTCGGTCATCAATCGCCGCGATTTGAGCAGATCTTCGCGTTCCTGCGCGTTTTCCAGCACGATGGCCGCTTGCGACGCCACCTCGACGAGCGTGGCCAGATCGTCCTCGGTGAAGTCGCCGTGCTTCTTGTTGATCGTCTCGAAGGCCCCGAACCGCTCCCCGTCGCGCCCCCGCAACGGCACGCACAACAAGGTTCGCGTGCGGTAGCCGGTTTGCTCATCGACCTGGCGGTTGATCTGTTCCTGGCCGTTGGTCAGGTCGACGCGGCGCGGCTCGCCGCTGTGAATCACCTGGCCGACGATGCCGGAATCGTCGGGAATTCGCAGTTCGTCGCCGGCGACTCCCAACGCGGGCCGGCCGACGAGCACATGGTTCGGCCGGTCCCACAGGAAAATGCTGGCGCGGTCGGCGCCGAGCAACCGCGTGGCCGCCTCGGCCATTTCGACCAAGAGAACCTCGATGCTCTTGTTCTGGTTCCAACGTCCGGCGATTTCGAGGATCGCCTCGAGCCGCCGCACGCGCGAGTGTTCTCGATGCCGCTCGCGCAGCGCGGCCAACGCCTGGCCGCAAATCGTGGCCAACGTCTCGGCGATCGCACCCCAGCCAATCGGCGCGGTTCCTGGCGCGTGGCGCAATACGAGCAGGTCGCCCGCCGCGGCGTGCGTTTCGGTCGGTACGGCCAGCCAAGTGCCTCGTGCGACCGCGATTTCGCCATCGAGCGCGTCGGCCAGCAACGACGCGGGCAACGCCAGGTGCGGCCCCGTTTCGGCGATGACGGTCCATTGTCCGTGGGCCGAATGCGCCACCGCGGCAAAATCGGATTGTGACCCGGCGGCGACCAGCGGCAATCCCGCCGCCAAAAATGCCTCAACCCCTTGATGCTGGTTCGCCAACATCAGTAGTTGGGCCACGACCTGCGCCAGTGCGGGGGATGGTGACGACGAATGGCTGGTGTGCGGCTGCGAACCGCCGGGCAGGCTTGGAGAAGGCATCGGGGATTGGAAGGGAGGAATAACTGTGCGAATCGTTAACTGTGCGAATCGTTAACTGTGCGAATCGTTTCCACTCTCCAGTTTACAGACGTGTCGTCGATGCGACAAGCCGCAATGTATCATTACGATTCGTTCGGTTGACCAATACCGCACGTACTCGTTATCTTTTCAATGAGACATTCACGGTGCTTTATCGTGTCTCATTGTCGGCCGCGTGGCGTATAGCCTGGACGCGGGCCGTTGTTCCTATTCTCGCCATCATGGTGTCAGGGAGATTTCGATGGGTTTGTTTGAAGGCAAAAAGGGTTTGGTTCTAGGTGTGGCCAACGACAACTCGATCGCCTGGGCGATTGCGCAGTTCGTGATGGCCGAAGGGGCCGACTGCGGCTTCACCCACCTGCCCGACCGGGCCGACGATGAGCGCCAGCGCAATCGCCGCCGCGTGTCGCAGTTGACCGACAAGGCCCCGCGGGCCCAATTCCTGCTGCCGCTGGACGTGACCAACGACACCGACATCGCCGCCGTGATGGCCCACTCGGCCGAGACGTTCGGTCAACTCGACTTCCTGGTTCATTCCATCGCCTACGCCTCGCTCGACGACCTGAAGGCGGATACGGTCGCGACGAGCCGCGAGGGGTTCAAGCTGGCGATGGAGATCAGTGCCTACAGCCTGATTGCCGTGGCCAACGCCGCCAAGGAGATCATGTCGCCGCGATCGAGTATCGTGACCATGACCTATTTTGGCGGCGAAAAGGCCGTGCCGGGCTACAACGTGATGGGCGTCTGCAAAGCGGCGCTCGACTCGATCGTGAAATACCTGGCGTTCGACCTGGGACCGCGCGGTGTGCGTGTCAACGCGGTGAGTGCCGGACCGATCCGCACCTTGGCCGGCCGTGCGGCGGGCGTCGACGACATGCTGCCGCTGTACGAGAAAATGGCGCCCTTGGGCCGCAATGTGACGCACGAAGAGGTCGGCCGCACCGCCGGTTTCTTGCTCTCGGATCTTTCCGACGGGATTACCGGCGAACTGCTGCACGTCGACGGCGGCTACAACATCATGGGCTCGCCCGGCCGGTTGTTGGACGCCTACAAGGAGAAGATCAAAGGTGGCGTTCCGTGACCTGCCAGCCCGAATTATTCATGGTCCCGTAGCTGGCTTCGCAAGAAGTCAGGCCGTGGACGCGAGTTACGCCAGAATTCTTGCGAATTCTGCCACGGCACAGTGCGCGAGTTTCTCCCCGGACCATGAATAATCCGGGCTAGCCGGGGCATCGCTGACGCTCTGCCGCAGCCACCACTTTCTCGTGACAAAATTTCTCATTCTCGGCCGCGCGAAGTATAACATGTCGCACGCCGCCCATTCGATCCCCAACGAACCGACCCGAATCGCCGTGGCCGTCGTCGAGCACGAGGGACGGTTCCTGATCGGCCCACGGCCCGCGGGAATTCCATTGGCTGGATTGTGGGAGTTTCCCGGCGGCAAGGTCGAATTCGGTGAAACGGCGGCACAAGCGGCGGCGCGCGAATGCCAGGAAGAGACGGGCCTTTCGATCGAGGTCGGCGCGTCCTATCCAGCGGTGGTTCATCCATACGACCATGGCCGGTTGGCGTTGGAGTTTTTCGCCTGCCGCCCGCTCGACCCCCAGCAGCCCCCCCTGCCGCCCTTCCGCTGGGTTGCGCTGGACGAATTGGCGAAATATCCATTCCCCGCCGCCAACGCGGGGCTGATTGAGTTCCTGGTCCGCGCCGCCGGGCCGCCTGCTACGGGACCATGAATAATCCCGGCTTGATAGCGACCGGGGCATCGCTTAGGCTCTGCCCCAGCCACCGTGAATCCGGATGTGGTCGAAACTACTTGGCGGCGTAGCGCTCGGCCACGGCGGGCCAGTTGATCACGCTGAAAAAAGCCGCCACGTAGTCGGGCCGCCGGTTCTGGTACTTCAGGTAATAGGCGTGTTCCCACACGTCGCAGCCCAATAGCGGCGTATTGCCGTGCATCAGGGGGCTGTCCTGGTTGGGGGTGCTTTCGACGATGAGCTTTTTGTTCTTGTCCAGCGAGAGCCAGGCCCAGCCGCTGCCGAATCGCGTGGTGGCGGCCTTGATGAAGGCTTCCTTGAAGGTCGCGAAGCCGCCCAAGTCGGCGCTGATCGCGGCGGCCAACGGGCCGGTCGGCTCGCCGCCGCACTTCGGCCCCATGATCGTCCAGAACAACGAATGGTTGGCGTGTCCGCCGCCGTTGTTGCGCACGGCCGCGCGGATGTTTTCGGGCACCTTGTCGATGCCCGCGCACAGAGCCTCGATGCTCTGGTTGCCCAGCTCGGCGGTTCCCAGCGCGTTGTTCAGATTCGTGACATAAGCCTGGTGATGTTTGTCGTGGTGAATCTCCATCGTCCGAGCGTCGATGTGCGGTTCCAACGCGTCGAAAGCGTACGGCAAGGCGGGTACGGTGTAGGCCATGGCTTCGTCTCCTAGTTAGTGATCCGGGGGAAGGTCATCGTAGTGCCGCGAACCGTGAGACGCAAGGGGCCCGCTACTACTTTCCGAACCAGTGGTTTAACATGCCCTTGGCCTTGCTGAGCACGCCGCCGTCGCGGGCGGGCTCGGTTTCGGTCGCCATCAGGTACGAACGGAAACTGATGAGCAGTTGCCGCGCGAGTTCGGCGAGTTGCTCGCGCCGACGGTCGCGTGGTTTCCAAGGCGCGATGATCATGTGAATCTTGGTCCGCGCGGCGCCCAGGCGGTCGGCGCCTTCGCGTTCCCGATGTTCGCACTCGATTTCCTCGAATTGCAGATCCATCAAGATCCGCAAGGGCCGGTCGGTCATGCGACGTAGCGACCATCCGCCCTCATCGCCGAACCGCACGCGGATGCGGTCGCCCTCGACCGACTCGACCTCGGCATGGTGGTCGGCCACGAAGCCTCTTAGTTTTTCGATGCAGACGGACAACGGCGCTTCGCTCAGCAGGTGCCGTTCGCAGAGCACCTCGCCCGACGGGCGCCCGGCGGCGTCGGCCATGCCGGAAGCGGCGAGGTCGTTTCCGCTGCCGAGTTGCACGACGCGGTCGCGGCCCATTTCCTTGGCGTTCATCAGGGCCCGGTCGGCGCGGCGGAGCATGGTTTCGGGCGTGTCGCCCGGTTGAATTTCCGTGACGCCGAAGCTGATGGTGACGAACTTGCCGCCCAGCGCGGGATGAGGAATCTTGCTGAAGGCCAGACGCAATTCCTCGGCGCGGCGCACGGCGGCGGCGTTGTTCGAGTCGGCGAAGAGCAGCACGAATTCCTCTCCGCCGTAGCGGGCCGCCAGGTCGCCCGGCCGGCAGGCGCCCTTGAGCATCCGCGCCACGCTCAGAATCACCTCGTCGCCCGTTTGGTGGCCGTAGGTGTCGTTCACGTTCTTGAAGCGGTCGATGTCGCAGATGATCAGGCTGCACGGCAACTTGCTCTCGGCGTGCGCCGCCACGAACTGCGCGTGCGCGCGGTCGAATTCAGCGCGGTTCGCCAACTGCGTGAGCGAATCTTTGGTGGCCTTGTCGTTCAGGTTCTCGCAACGGGCTTCAAGCGAGATTTCGGACGACGCATCATGCAACAGCAGCGCCAAACCACGAGTGATCCCGTCGCCGCCGATGACCGGCACGGCATGGGCGTCGACGGCCACTTGCCGGCCGGCGCGGCCGCGGATCGACAATCGTCGCAGCCACTGAACGCCGGTGCGAATGGCGTAGCTCAAGGGACAATCCTCGTCGCGCACCGTTTCGCCGTGCTCGTCTCGCAATTCGAGCAGGCTGGGGAGCCAGCGGCGGTGGTGGACGCTGGCCTCGGTAATACCCGTCAGACGCTCCGCGCCGCGGTTCCACTGAAGGATGCGCAGGCTGCTGTCGATGAACACCACGGCGTCGAACATGTTGGCCAGCAGTTTGTGCTGAAAAAGCGAGTCGACGTTCTCCGCCTCGGCCGAGTGCGAAGCGTCGATCAGCCGCCAGGCGGCGCCCATCGCCTCGGGATCCAAGTCGCGCAGCCAACGCCGTGCCACCGATTCGCGGAGCTTGGCCTGATCGAACTCATGGCCCTCGGCGAATCGCTTGACCAGGTCGGGGTCGAACTGCGTTCCGGCGCAGCGGTACAGCTCGTTGAACGCCCGCTCGCGCGAGAAGGCCCGGCGATAAACGTGGTCTGAGAGCATCGCGTCGAAGGCGTCGGCGATGGCCAGCATGCGCGAACCGACCGGAAGCGGCTTGCCGGCCCCGTCGACGGAGGCCCGGCTGCCGTCATACCAGGTTGGGGTCGCGGCGATGATCTCCAACACGCCTGGCGAGGCGCAGGAACAGCGCAGGATCTCCTGGCCCATCAGCCAATGGCCGTCCATCACCGCGGTCTCCTGCGGCGTCAACGAGCCGGGCTTGCTGAGAATGCCGTCGGGGACGCCGAGTTTACCGATGTCGTGCAACAACGCCGCCAGTTCGATTTGGTCGTGTTCGGCGGCCGATAGCCCCAGCCGCGACGACCATGCGGAACAAGCCAGCGTCACGCGCAGCGAGTGCTTCGCCGTCGGCTCGTGTTTCCATCGCAGCGCCCGGTAAAGGCTACTGGCGATTCCCAGCCGCACCTCGACCATTTGATTTTCCAACGGCCGTTCGCGCGCGACCGCGGGGCGCGGACGCCCTCCGGCGGAGTCTTCGTCCAACTGCGTCAGCAAGTCGCTGAGTTGGGCGATTCCGCCTTCGGCCGTTTCAATGGTCGGCGCCGGACCTGGCTGGGCGCCAGTTTGATGAGCACTGGGCATGGTTGTCTGTTCAAACGAAAGATGGCCGCGATGCATGCGGACTCATTGATATACGTTACGATGGCCCCGGGGGCAAACCGCCTCGCCGCCGGCCGAAGTCGCCTCGTGTACGAGCGGAAAAAGCCTTATAATGCGTGTAGCCGGATTCGCGAGAATTCGGGAATGTAGCGGTTGACGGCTTGAGCGGCGGCGATTTCCGCCACGGCCACGACGAGGCGAAGAAAGCAAGGGAGCCCCATTCCATGCGTTTAACGAGCTACCAGGGACCGCACGGATCGCGCGTCGCCGGACTACGAGGCGGCCAGTTCATCGATCTACAGGAAGCTGATCCGGAATTGCCGGCCTCGATGAAGTCATTGCTGTGCCTGGGGACGGCCGGGCTCGAACGGGCCGCGGCCGCGCTGGCCAAGGGGACGCCGCGACCGCTGACGAGCGTGCGGCTATTGGCCCCCGTTCCGGATCCCGGCAAGATCATTTGCATCGGTCTGAATTACGCCGACCATGCCCGCGAGAGTGGCGTGGCTCCCCCCGAAGAACCCGTGCTGTTCAACAAGTTTCCCACGGCCTTGGTGGCCCACGGCGAGCCGATCGTCTTGCCGCGTGTCAGCCGCGAGGTCGACTATGAAGCGGAGTTGGTCGTGGTCATCGGCCGCGGCGGCCGGCACATCGCGCGCGAGCGGGCCTTGGAGCATGTGGCGGGCTACTGCCCCGGGCACGACGTCTCGGCCCGCGATTGGCAACTCCACAAGCCGGGCAAGCAATGGCTGCTGGGCAAGACGTTCGATACCTTCGCCCCCTGCGGTCCGGCGCTGGTCACCAGCGACGAAGTGCCGCGGCCGGGCAAGCTGCGGATCCAGTTCCGCCTCAATGGCCGCACGCTGCAAGACTCGAACACCGACCAGTTGATCTTTCCGATCGACGAGTTGGTGGCCTACGTCTCGCAGGTTTGCACGCTCGAGCCGGGCGACTTGATTTTCACGGGCACTCCGCCGGGCGTCGGCTTCGCGCGCCAGCCGCCGATTTTTCTGCGAGCCGGCGACGTGGCCGAGGTCGAGATCGAGGGCCTCGGCGTGCTCGCCAACCCAGTGGTGGCCGAGGAGGCGTGAGAGGGCAAGGTCAGCGAACATTCCCAAGATACTCCGCCAGCGCTTGCGGCCAACTTGGCATCGGCGGACCGCCTAGCGCATGGTACTTGCTCGTGTCGAGCAGGCTGTAGGCGGGGCGCGGCGAGGCCGCGCCGTATTGGGCCGTGGTGATCCGCTCCAACGTCACTTGCATTCCGGCTTGCCGGAAGATCTCGGCGGCGAAGCCGTGCCAGGTTGTCGCGCCCGTATTGACGACGTGAAACGTGCCGCGGGCCGCCCTGTTCAGCAGGAACAGCAGCGCCCGGGCCACATGCGGGACGAAACTGGGGGCGCAGTGCTGGTCGTCGACCACCCGCAAATGCCCTCGCTCGCGGCCAAGCCGGAGCATCGTATCGACGAAGTTGCCGCCCGGCGTTTTGGGGCCGGGCTTTCCGTAGAGTCCGCAGGTGCGCACAATCAGGTGCCGCTCCCACGCCGCCGCCTGCCGCTCGCCGGACCGCTTCGTCTGGGCATAGACGCCTTGCGGGCCCGGTTCGTCGTCTTCGCGGTAGGGGGTCGAGCGGGCCGTGTCGAGCCCGAACACATAGTCGGTGCTGATCTGAAGCAGCGGACAATCGAGTTCGCGGCAAACCTCGGCCAGGTAGCCGACCCCCTCGGAGTTGATCTTCCAGCAACGCTCCGCGTCGTGCTCGGCCCGGTCGACCTGCGTGTAGGCGGCCGTGTTGATCACCGCGGTTGGGCCGGCCGCGAGCAGCACGGAGCGGACGTTGTCACGATCGGTCAAATCGAATTCGGGCAGGTCCAGCGGCAGCGCCGCCTCGCCCAGCGTGCGGCACAACTCGCTGCCCAATTGCCCTCCGCAACCGGTAACGGCGATTTTCATGGAAGTGTTTGTCCCTGGTTGGGCGTAGGTTAGGCTGTCCAGCGCTGGAAAGCCTGACCTACGCAGGCGAACGCGCGGCCGAACGACGGGGAATCACAAACTATTCCCCCAGGCCCGGCAGCGCGCCGCCGGTCGCGGCCTGCAACCCAGTTTATAGCGCCCCGGCTCCGACATGCTCTTGCTGTCGGAGCTTTTCTTTTGCGCGGGCGCGGGCACGGCGTAACCGGGGGGCTTACGCAACCCGCCTTGTAGAACTTGGCCGGGTTCATTGTACGCCGCCGTCGACGGGGGTGGTCTTTGCGTTGACTGCGTGGTTTCCGCGCCGGAGTTTTACCTTGTTCGTCCGGGTGGAGGAACAAGCGACGACAAAACGGGTGTCACTGACATCGAGGAACGCTGGCCACGGGCGATTACAGCGTCGTCGGCCTGGAGCACGCGGTCGCGAGAGGCGGCGTCGACGGGCCTTATGGGAGTTCGGCTTTCCTGGTAGGCTACTATCGTCGCCAGTCGACGTGGCGGCTGTTCATCACAAAGGCGCCTGCGCGAGATGAAGCGAGCGACCAGACTCAATGATCCATGACTCTTTGCGCCTGATCATGATGGGCACCGGATCGTTCGCGGCGCCGACCTTCCGAGCGCTGTTCGATACGCCCCACGCGGTGGTCGCGCTGGTGACGCAGCCGGCGCGGCCGACCCACCGGCACGGCGCCGCGCCCACCACACCGCTGCGCGATGTGGCCGCGCAACGTGGAACGCCGGTGCTGTCGCCCGAAAGCGTCAACTCCGAAGCCGCCAGGATGGAACTGGCGGCCCTGGCGCCCGATTTGTTCGTCGTGGCCGATTTCGGGCAGATTCTTTCGACCGAAACATTGGCCGTGGCGGACCTGGGCGGCATCAACCTGCATGGATCGCTGTTGCCCAAGTACCGCGGCGCGGCGCCGATCAACTGGGCCATTTATCACGGCGACTCCGAAACCGGCGTGACGGTGATCGGTATGACGCCCCGAGTCGACTCCGGTCCTTGCCTGGCGCAAGCCCGCACATCGATCGACGCGGAGGAGGACGCCGTCGAATTGGAAACCCGGCTGGCGGCGCTCGGGGCGCCCTTGGTTTGCCGCGTGATTAACGAACTCGCCGCGGGCCGGGCCGGGCCGCTACCGCAAGATCCCGCCTTGGCCAGCCCCGCGAGGCGGCTGCGGAAGACCGACGGCCAAATCGACTGGTCGCGACCGGCCGTGGCCATCAAGAACCAGGTCCGGGCGTTGCAGCCCTGGCCCAAGACCTATACCTTCTGGCAGCGCGCCGGCGGCCCTCCACTACGGCTGATTCTCGGGCGTACCGCCGTTCGCGACGACCTGCCGCCGGTCCCGCCGGGCACCGTGGTGCGTGCCAAGGGCGACGACTTGGCCGTCGGCTGCGGCCAGGCCGCGTTGGCGATCCGGGAAATCCAGCCTTCCGGAAAACGAACGTGTACGGCGGGCGAGTTCCTGCGCGGTTATCCGGTGCGTGCCGGGCAGTCGTTCGGGCCGGAACTTGGGGGTGCGGGCATGCCGTGACGGACCCTGTCTGTCGCCTTTCGCTCCGCGAAAGGACGTTCTTTCGCGGAGCGAAAGGCGACATCGCAATGGTCGTACGTCTCGGAAGGTCATTCTTCTCGCAACCGGCCACTTCGCCCCAGCTTTTTTCGTGACGTCTCGCGCTTGCCTTCCAGGCGGCGTTCGATGGAGCCGCGCGAGGGCTTGGTTTTCTTGCGCCGCACCGGCGGAGTCGCGGCCTCCGCCAGCATCGCCCGCAGTTTATCGAGGCAGTCACTGATATTTCGCCCCTGGTCGCGATAGCGCTGGCTGTTCAGGAGCAGGTGCCCCTCGGCCGTAACGCGGTTGCGGTGCTTGGCCATGAAGCGCGTGCGCACCGCCTCCGGCAAGCTGGGGCTGGCCACCACCGGCCAGCGGAGCCAGGCCTTCGAGTTGACCTTGTTCACGTTCTGGCCGCCCGGCCCTGAACTGCGGGCGAAACTGAACTCGAATTCGGACAGCGGAATCCGTAAGCGGGAGTTGACGATCAGCATCGGCGTTTGGACCTTGTGTCGTAGCGTCGAGCATGCCATGCCACCGGCTTGCCCGGCTTGCCCGGTGGTCCATGACGTTGGCTGCTAGTCAAGGCGTCCTCCTTTGCTGTCGCCTTTCGCTCCGCGAAAGGGCGTTCATTCGCGGAGCGAAAGGCGACATGACAGGCGACTATCCGCTGGTGGGTGGTGCCCACCCTACACACTCGCCTAACAGTATACTATAACATGTTCTCCCGTGGTTCCCCGAGGGTCTCCCGCCATGCGAGCCTCCCGCCCGCTCGTTTACCTGTTTTCGACGATGCTCACCGTCACCGCCGGAGCGCGATCGCGGGCCTGGTCGGAAGAGGCCAACCTCGTGCCCGACCTCGGCGCTCGCCACACGGGCGACGACTGGCCGGCATTTCTGGGGCCGACGGGCGACAGCCGCTCCACCGAAAGGGGTATTCGTACCGACTGGCCTCCGGAGGGCCCCCATCTCGTCTGGCAGAAGCGGCTGGGCAAAGGTTACGGCATGCCCGCCATCAGCCGCGGACGGCTGTTTCAGTTCGATCGCCACGGAGGCCAGGCCCGGCTGACGTGCATGAAGAGTGAAACGGGCGAGCCGCTCTGGAAATTCCAGTACCCGACCGGCTACGAAGACCTTTACGGTTATGACAACGGCCCACGTTGTTCGCCGCTGGTCGATGGCGACAGGGTTTACATCTTCGGCGCCGAGGGAATGCTCCACTGCCTGCGCGTCCTCGACGGCTCGGAACTCTGGAAGGTCGATACCGTGGCGAAATTCGGAGTGATTCAGAACTTCTTCGGCGTCGGGAGCAACCCCGTAATCGAGGGCGAGTTGCTCATCGCCGTGATCGGCGGCAGCCCCCAGGAGAGCAAGCGAATCGCGCCGGGCCAATTGGACCAGGTCAAACCCAATGGCACCGGCGTGGTGGCGTTCGACAAGCGCACGGGCGAAGTCAAGTACCAGCTCGGCGACGAGTTGGCCGCCTACGCCGGGCCGGTGCTGGCGACGATCGGCGGCCGGCGGTGGTGCTTTGTCTTCGCCCGCGGCGGACTCTTGGCCTTCGAGCCGGCCGGCGGTCGGCTCGACTTCCATTATCCCTGGCGCGCGGCGACGCTCGAAAGCGTCAATGCCAGCAATCCCGTGGTGGTGGGCGACGAGGTGTTCATCTCGGAGACCTACGGTCCCGGCAGCTCGCTCTTGAAGGTCCGGCCCGGCAACTACAACGTGGTCTGGCAGGACGCGAAACGAAGCCGAGAGAAGAAGATGCAGACGCACTGGAACACCTGCGTCCATCACGAAGGCCATCTCTACGGCTCCAGCGGCCGGCACAGCGAGAACGCCGAGTTGCGGTGTATCGAATGGGCCACCGGGAACGTGAAGTGGAGCGTACCCGAATTGGGCCGCGCGTCGCTGCTCTACGCCGACGGTCACTTCATCTGCTTGACCGAACATGGCGCCGTATTGCTGATCAAGGCGAGCCCCTTGAAGTTCGAGCTGGTGGCGCAGACGCTCCTGCCGGTCAAGGACACCGGGCCGCCGCGATTGGACGACGGGCCGGCGCGGCTCTTGAGCTATCCGGCCTGGGCCGCGCCGATCCTGTCGCACGGGTTGCTTTACCTTCGCGGGCGCGACCGGCTTGTCTGCCTTGAATTGGTGAAGGGTGAGGGGTGACTCCGAACACGACAGGGGACAAACAGGGGGCTAACGCCCCCCGCTCGCCATGACGTCTGAGCGAGCCGCTGGGCCTTGCTTGCGCCGCGGGTTCGTGTTGGACCATGAATAATCCGGCCTCGGGGCGAAATCCCCTCGTCCCACCTGCCCATCGGGCGGTACAATGGCTCGTGTTGGGTTGGTTTGCCAACGTAGGTTAGCGTTTCCAGGCTGTCACCTCGCCTCATGCCCAAACTGTACATCGAAACCGTCGGCTGCCAGATGAATATGCTCGATAGCGAGCTGGTGGTGGCCAGCCTGCGCCGGCAGGGCTACCAACTGGTGGCCACGCCGCGCGAGGCCGACACGATCCTGTTCAACACATGCAGTGTGCGCCAGCACGCCGAGGATAAGATCTACAGCGCTCTGGGCCGCTTGAAACACGCCAAACGGACCCATCCGGAGAAGATCATCGGCGTGCTGGGATGCATGGCTCAGAAAGACCAGCAGTTGATCTTCGATCGCGCGCCGTACGTCGACCTGATCGTCGGCCCTGGCCAATTGCACCAGATCCCCAAACTTCTGGAAGAGATTGCCGCGGGCGGTGGTCGTCGGATGGAGGTCAGCCTCGACCGCACCGAAGGGAACCGGACCCAAGTCGAGCGAAGCTTCGAGAGCTACGATCCGCTGCGCGACGAGGAAATGCGGCCCAGCCCGTACCAGGCCTTCGTGCGGATCATGATTGGCTGCGATAAGTTCTGCACCTACTGCATCGTGCCCACGGTTCGCGGCCCGGAACAAAGCCGTCCGACGGCGCAAATCGAGGCCGAGGTCGGCAAGTTGGCCGACGAAGGATGCCGCGAGATCACGCTCTTGGGCCAGACGGTCAACAGCTATCGCCACACGGCCGACGGCCGCGCGACTCGGCTATCGGACCTGATCGAGCGGTTGCACGCCACCGAGGGGATCGACCGCATCAAGTTCGTCACGAACTATCCCAAGGACATGACCGACGACCTCTTGCAAGCGGTTCGAGATCTCTCGAAATGCTCGCATTACCTGCACGTTCCCTGCCAGAGCGGCTCGAACGACGTGCTGCGGCGGATGAAGCGGGGTTACACCGTCGAGGAGTACCGCGAGATGCTCGCTCGCCTACGCGAGACGATACCCGACGCCGCGGTGACCAGCGACTGGATCGTCGGCTTCTGCGGCGAGACCGACGAAGATTTTCAGGCCACCGCCGACCTGGTGCGCGAGGGGCGGTTCAAGAACAGTTTCATCTTCAAGTACAGTCCGCGCCCCGGCACGAAGGCCGACGAACGTTTTTCCGACGACGTGCCCGAAGACGTGAAGCGCCGTCGCAACAACCGGCTCCTGGAGATTCAGAACCAGATCAGTGAAGACGACAACCAGGCCTTTCTGGGGCGAGAAATGACCGTATTGGTCGAGGGCCCCAGCAAGACCAGCCGCAAGCGGGCCGGCATCGCTCGAGGAGACCACGATGATCGCGGCGAGATCCTGCAACTCACCGGGCGCACGAACTGCGACCGGATTGTCGTCTTCGATGGTCATCCGCGCTTGATCGGCCGGTTCATTCCGGTCACGGTCTACGACGCCAACGCGTTTACGCTCTTTGCCGGCGTGGTCACGAGGCACGTCGGGCCGGAGGTGTACAGCCTTCGATGAGTAGGGCTTGATCGCCGCGATCCGCTCCCAGTTGCCGGCATGCATGGGCCGGGGTATCATCCGGCGAAACGCCTTCGCCACCCCTGAATTGGAGCTACGCCGCATGCAACTTGGATTGATCAATTCCGCTTGGGTCCAAGCCGGACAGCCCACCTCGTTCGGATTGCGCAAGACGAAAGAGATCGGCTTCGACACGGTCGACGTGTTCGTCGACCCGCTGGATATCGACGTTCGCGAGCGTCGGTCGATCAAGACCGAGTGCGATCGGCTCGGATTGCCGATCGTTTCATTGGCTTGCGTGGCGGTGGGCCTAATCGATTTCAACCCCAGCGTCCGCCGTTTCCACGTCGAGCGCGTGCGGGCTTACCTCGACCTGGCCTACGAATACGAAGCGCGCAACGTGCTGTTGGTGATCGGCGAGTACATTTGGAACCGCGAGGTCATCGCGGCCGACGAGCAGTGGCGATTGGGCGTCGAGGCCGTGCGCGACCTCGGCGCGCGGGCGGGCGAGTTGGGGCTGGAGATCGTATTGGAACTGGAACCGTTCCCACTGTCGCTGATACGCGATATCGACAGCATGGTCCATTTTCTCGACGACGTCGGTCTCGAAGCGGTGAAAGCCAATATCGACATCTCGCACCTGGCGCTGTCGCGCGTCGCGCCGGAAGAGCTGCGGCGGCTCGCGGGGCGCGCCGGACACGTCCACATTTCCGACTGCGACGGCAAGGTTCATGGCGACCTGCCGCCGGGCCGGGGCGTCGTCGATTTCGAGCCGTACCTGCGTGAGATCAAGGCATTGGGGATCGACGGGGCCATTTCGATCGAACTGGAGTATTCGCCGCGGCCCGAGCGGATCGTCGAATGGGTCGAGGAAGCCTACCGTGAGACCGACCGTCGGCTGCGAGCGCTGGGGCTAAGGGGCTAGGAGGCGGGGGGCGGGGGGCGGGGGGCGGGGGGGGCAGAAGGCGGTATCTCGTTCCCACGCTCCGCGTGGGAACGTCTCTTCCGCGGCCCGCGTACACCGGTCGGCTCATTTGGCGAACGCCCGGCGTTGAACCTACCTTGCTTGCGCCGCGGGTTAGTTCCCTACAGAACCCAATGCGGTCAGCCACCCCGGTTACTTCTTCTGCTCCGGCAAGACCGTGATGGTCACGGGCTGGCTGGGCATCGAGACCAATGTGTTGGGCCGCTCCTTGGCGGCCGGATCCTTGTTGAAGGGCACCTGCGCTTGCGCGAGCAACGTGAGCGTGTAATCGCCCGGCCGCATGTTGCCGACCTGCACCACGCACGTACCCTCGCTCTTGCCCTCCGGGATTTCCGCCTCAGCCAGGTTGAACCCGCCCGGCAACGATAGCCCGATCACACGAATCGGGGCCGTGAAATCAGGCCAGTGGCGACTGGCTTCGAGCTTGAACTCCAGCTTGCCACCCACCATGACGCTGGCGCGCTCCGGCACGATTCGCACCATGTACGGCGCCGTTTCGCGCACGGCGACGACGAGATCTCGCGTCGGACGGCTGGAGCTTACGTTCGCAACGGACCAGACCCGGGTATAGGGACGTACCTCGCGGCGCAGCGTAGTCTCGCCTTGCGCGCCTGTCGCCACCAGCCGCGCGACCGCGCTGTTCGCCGGCGCGTCGACGTCGGCCCAGAGCACGAAGGGAACGCGCGTATCGCTGGGCACCGTGACCGGCGCGGCGTGCAGGCCGGGTGGCAAACCCTCGGCCGTAATCGTGATCGGTTCGCCATACCCTCCCTGACGGTGGATGACGACGTCGAGATAGGTCGCACCGCCCTGCCGCACGTTGATGCCCGCCGGACCCGGATTGGCGCCGTGAATGGCCGCCGCGAAAAAGTCGGGACGAGCGCGCCGCAGCGAAAGCACGTACTGATACCGCGCGCCGCCGCGGCCGTAACGGTCCTGCACGAGCAGCCGATACGTTTTCCCCTTGGCCAGGTTGACCATGCCGACCGGGTCGCGTAGATGGCCGTCGAATGCCGCGACACGCTGACCGAAGTCGTCGAGTTCCTGCAGGCGATTGTCGCCCTCGTCGACCAGCGCGACGTACGGATCGGCCTGGCCCGCGATCCGCTCGGAGAAAACCTGAATCTCGTAGCTCCCGTCGTCATCCGCCGTGAACGCGAACCAGTCGGCGTCGCGCGGAGCGTCGAAACGGCCGCTGACGGTCGCCGGCAACACGAGCGGTTGCGGCATTTTCGCCTCGTTGTTCGGCTCCCGCTCCAAGGTCACGGGGCCTTCGGCGAACACGAGCGTGGCGGCGGGCGACGACGCGGGGGCCAGCGGCACGCGCACCTGAAAGCCGGCCAGCGTGCAGGTCGCGGCGGTGGGCAACACGCTGTGGCCCGTCGGGTGTTCGAGAAAGCGAAACGTGCCCGGTGCTTCGGCCCGCGTGGCCGGCGTTACCGTAAAACGATACTCTTCGAGTGGCCGCCCGTCGATCTGCCAAGGCGATGGCCGGCCGGCACTGCCGAAATTGTAGCCCAGCGCCGTGAGCTCCACGGGCTTGCCATGCTCGACCGCCCGCGGAAACACGTTCTCGACGTACGGCCGATCCGTGATCAGAAGCCGGTAGGGATATCCGCCGCGGTACGACAGATCGTGGATCTCGACGAAGTACTCGCCGTCGGCGCGACTGATGAAGTCGATCGTGGGGTCGCGGCCGCGATAGTCGGCGTTGGAGGCCACGATCGCGCCGCCGGCGTCGACGACCGTCAGCGACGCATCGAGTTCACTGTCGAGCCGCGTGGCCTGGCAGTCGAACGTCAGCCGTTGACCCTGTCCGGCCGTGAAGCGAAAGTAGTCTTGTCCGTTGTTGTCGCTACTGCCGGCCACGGCGACGTTGATCGGCACGGCGCCGGCCTCCGCCGGGACGTTGTTCGGCTCTTTTTCCGCCAGATCAACCAGGCCGGTCGCCACGGCGAACAAGCGCGGGCTACTGACACCGAAACGGCCAAGCAAGCGGACATCATAAGTGCCCTCGGGCACGTCGGCGGCGATCGTCACCTGAAAGTGGCCGGGCTTGAGCCGTTGGGCCTTGATTCCGGGATGATCGAACCAGAGTTGCTCTTCGCCTTCGGCGTCGGCGGCGGTGACTTCCAGTTCGACGGTCGAACCGGCCGCCGCGCCCAGCGGCTGGATGCGGTCGAGCCTGATCGACGGCAGCTCGGCGCGCGCCGGGCCGGCGCCGCACAAGGCCAGCAGCGCCAGCAGGATTCGTAGGGTGGGCACCGCCCACAACGGACGCGGGCTGTTGCGTTGCCGGACGATTGCCCAGCCGCGTAGCGGCGACAGAGGGTAGCCTGGGGCGCAAGCCCTCGTTGTTCTACACATCTTCTCGCCTGTTTGCCTGGCAGGTGGCAATATGGTCGCCTTTCGCGGAGCGAAAGACGACAATGCGAAAGACGACATTTTTACTTGGATGTCCCTGGGGCTTACGCCCCGCCATCCCTTCGGGACTGCGCCTTGCTTGCGCTGCGGGTTGGTGTGCGACCATGAAAAATCCGGGCAAGGACGCACGGGGATCAGATGAGTTCTTCAATCGGTCGCCCTTCATTCAAAACCGGCAGGGGACGCTGAGCCGCGTCGTAGAAGGTGTGTTCGACGTCAACGCCCAGCACCTTGTACATCGTGGCGAGCACGCAACCGGGCGAGCAGGGGCGCGTGGCGGGGTACTCGGCGCGCGGGTCGGTCGTGCCGACGACCTGGCCCATCTTCAAGCCGCCGCCGGCGTACACCACCGACATCGCCCCCGGCCAATGGTCGCGCCCCGCCAAGGGGTTGATCCGCGGCGTGCGGCCGAACTCGCCCATCGCCAGCACCAGCACCCGGTCTGACTGGCCGCGGCGGTCGAGGTCGGTCACCAGCGCCGCCAGCGCCTGATCGAATTTCGGCAACAGATTCTTCTTCAGGGCGTTGAAGTTGTCGCCGTGCGTGTCCCAACCGCCGCCGGCCTCGATGGAAACGAACGTGACCCCGGCCTCGACGAGGCGGCGCGCGAGCAGGCAACTCTGGCCCAGATCGTTGCGGCCGTACTCCTCTCGCAGCGCGGCGTCTTCCCGCTTGATGTCGAAGGCCCGGCGGGTCTTGTCGCTGGTGACGATTTCAAGCGCATCGCCGTAGAACTTGTCGAGTCCGGCGATCGAGCCTTGCGTGTCCAAGTCGCGGCGCAGGCCATCGAGGCTGGTCAACAGGCCGCGGCGGCGACGCAGGCGATCGGGATCGATGCGGCCCGGCAATTTGAGGTTGCGGACCTCGAAGCCGTCTGAATTCGGATCGCTTTCGGGCGAGAAGGGGTTGAACGACGCGCCCAGGTAGGCCGCCTTGGTGAAGTTCTGGCGGCGTGGCAACGTCACGTAGGGTGGAATTTCCGAGGCGCCCGACCCGCGCAGCCGCGACACGACCGATCCGCACGAAGGATAGATGTTGTCGTTCACCTCGATCGTCGGCTGGTAGCCGGTCCGCATCCATTGCGAAGCCATGCCATGCCCGGCGTTGGTGTGCGTGGCCGAGCGCACGATCGCCAGCTTGTCCATGATCCGCGCTTGCAGCGGCAGGTACTCTCCGATCTGAATGCCCGGCACGTTCGTATCGATTGGCCTGAATTCGCCGCGAAATTCGGCCGGCGCCCGCGGCTTCAAATCGTACATGTCGATGTGGCTCGGCCCGCCCGCTTGCCAGATCAGGATCACCGACGTGTCCTTCGTCTCGCGGCCGGCGGCGCGGGCCATGGCCCGCTTCCGCAGCAGATTGGGCAGCGAAAGCCCACCAAACGACAACGCCCCGATCCGCAGCGCGGCGCGCCGCGTCAGGCCGTCGTCGCGGGATTCGCAAGAATTCAGGCCGTCTACGAGTCGAAACTTTCGGCCGATCATTTCCAACATGGCAGCGCCTCGAGTTAATGGTTGAAGATGAATTCCTTCGAGTTGATCAAAACCCAAAGCAGATCCTGCAGCGCGATCCGAGGTTCCTGCTGGGCCGTGGCGTCTTGGGCCGTGACGAAGCCGATCGCGCGGTCGCGCTCCGACGGGCCGGGAAGGCGCGCCAGCGCGCCCAGGTACAATTCGTCGACGATTTCCGCAATCGGGATTTCCGCGGCGGGTTTCCGCTCCTTCAGCAACCGCTCGACGATGCCGTCGCCGGCGGCGATCTTGGCTTCGATCTCCTCGGAGTTCGACAACAACAACACTTGCCCGAGCGTCGCGCCGCTCGTGCGCTCGCACTCGCAGCCGGTCACGCGCTGCGGACGATCGAACGTGTCGAGGAAATACGAGCCGAAACCTTCGTGGGGCAGATCCACGGCGCGGGCCGTCGAAGCCGCGCGATCGAAGTGGGTGCGCGTGCCACAGGCTTGGTCCACCGCGTCGAGCAACACCTCGGCGATCAATCGCCGGGCGTAGAAGCGGGCGAAGTTCTGGTGGTCTTCCCGATTGTCCGCCGTCGGCGGCGAATCGAGCTGGTACACGCCGCTGGTGACGATCGCGCGGATGACGTGCTTGACGTCGAATTGGTGCTCGACGAAATCGCGGGCCAAGGCATCCAATAGTTCCGGGTTCGAGGGGGGATTCGTGTCGCGCAGGTCGTCCACCGGCTCGACCAATCCGCGCCCCAGGAAGTGGCCCCAGAGACGATTGACGAGCGCCTTGGCGAAGTACGGGTTTTGCGGTGCCGCCATCCAGTCGACCAGGGCGTGGCGCGGGTCTTCATCGGGCGAGAACTTGGCCGTCGCGCCGTCGGGATACTTCGGCTCCGGGGCTCGGCCCGTCAATGGGTCGCGTTCGCCGGTGGTTACCGTGGGGGCCGAGAAGTAGGGGGGCGGCTCACCGAAGCTCTTGCGGCCCAACCGCGTGAAGAAGCCAGCCAGCCCGAAGTAGTCGTCCTGCCCCCAGCGCTCATAGGGATGATGATGGCAGCGGGCGCATTGCAGCCGGATGCCCAGAAACACCTGGGCGGTGTCGGCCGTCGGCTGGTGCAACGGATCGTCGCGCATCTGCCAATACCAGTTGATGGCCGGCGCGTCTTGCCATTCGCCCGCCGCGGCGACGACGCCGCGCACGAACTCGTCGTAGGGCCTGTTTCGGGCAATCATCGACTTGATCCAGTCGTGAAAGGCGTACGCCGCCTGGTCCGCGCCCGCCAGACGCGAATTGCGCAAGATGCTCCCCCAACGCAGCGCGAAAAAGGCCGGGTAGTCGGGCGAGGCCAACAACCGATCGACGAGTTGATCGCGTTTCGTTGGCGATGGCTCGACCAGGAACGCCCGTGCTTCGGCCGCCGTGGGCAATCGGCCGCAAAGGTCGAGCGTCACTCGTCGCAGGAACGTCGCGTCGTCGGCCGGCGGCGACGGCGCCAAGCCGAGCTGTTTCCAGCGGGCCACGACGAGACGGTCGATGTAATTCCGTTCGTTGAACGCCAACTCGCCCGTGAGCGCGGCGCCCAGCGGCGCGGCATGGTCGGGCGCGGCATGGTCAGGCGCGGCATGTTCAGGCGCGGCATCAGCACGGTGGGGCACGGTCGCTCGAAACACGGCGACCTGGCCCATGTAGCGGGCCATGACGGCGGCCTCGCCGGTGTGCTGGCCGCAGCGCACCCGTCCACGATCGTCGACCGCCGCCACGATGTCGAGATTGCTGGCGTACTGCGCTTCGCGGGTCACGTCGCGGCGGCTACCGTCGCTATACTCGGCCGTCACGGCTAATTGCTGGCACTCGTCCGCTCGCATCAGGTGGCTTCGTGGCTCGACCGTCAGCCGGGCAATCCGGGGCGCATCGCTCGTCGATCGCGGCATCCCTTGCTCGATCCACCTCGCCAGCAGTCGGTACGGCTCGGCCTCGCGATCCAATCGCCTGCCGCCGCCGTGCGGCACCGACGCCGTGGCTTTAAGCAGCATGAGGCTCCGCGCCGGGGCGGCCGGAAACACGCGACGGCCGCGGGCGGCCAGTACGATGGCGTCGTAGTCGAACGCCGGATCGAAGCCGAACAGTGAAAGTTTGAAGCCGTTCTGTCCGCTGGCCTTGCCGTGACAACCGCCCGAATTGCAGCCGAAGCGAGAAAGCAGCGGCACGACCTCATTGGTAAAATCCACGACGCGGCCCGAGTCGTAAGCCAGGACGGTCGCGGGGATCTCGATGCGCCGCCCGCCCAGGCGGACAGTCACCACCGCGGCGCCTGGACCCGCCGCGACGACATAGCCACCCTCGTCGACGGCAACCACTTTGGAATTCGAGCTTTCGTACAGGCAATCCGCAGTCACGTCGCGACCCGACAGGCGCACGAGCAATTGCCGCCGCGCGTAGGCGTCAGCGAACGTCAACTCGGTCGGCTGGAGCACAAGCTGGTCATCGCCGGCGGCCCGTATCGCCGGCAAGAAAGCCGAAGCCAGCAGCAACCAGACGGCCCGCTGGGCGACGGTCGCTCGGCAAGCCAGGGAGACGCGGAGGTAGGCGGCAATCGCCATCGGTGATTTCCCCCAGGCAGGAAATGGGGGCCACGCTGAGGTCAGGGAGGGTGGTCAACAGATCAAACAACCTTGATGTTAGCGGTTATGACCGCAACGGTCAATCTCCCGTCGTGGCGCCGTGGCGGCGGTGCCCGCCGGGTTCCCGGGTCCGCTACGGCACGGCTTCTCATGGCACAGAACTTGCTACGTCTTTTCATGGGGTAGGCATCTGTAGGGAACGCCCTCCGTGGCGTTCCGTGAGGGTGTGACGTCGTTCTGCTACAAGACGGAACGCCACGGAGGGCGTTGCCTACAGATGGCCTGCCACGGAGGGCGTTCCCTACTGTGTCCTAATCCTCAAAGCCTTGAATTTGGCGGTTTTTTTGAAAAGGGGTGTGCGTGCGCGTCAGGCAACCAGATAGATCGAATTCGCGCCATTCGACCGGTTCGGACGGCACTCCATCGGCCCTGTCAGCCAACACATCCCCTCCAAGGGTGCTGGTGGTCGACGACGATCGAAGCTGCACCGAGGTTGTGGCGCGGTTGCTGTTGGATCGTGGATATGCGGTCGATGTGGCATTCGAGGGAGCGGCGGCACTGGAACTGGTGACACAGCACTCCTATGCTCTTCTCGTACTCGACTATCAAATGCCCGGCATGAACGGCGTGGATGTCTATCGCCGGGCCACGGAACTCCGGCCGGGATTGGTTGGAATCCTGTTGACGACGTATCCTCGCGTCAATGTGGTGTTCCCGGCCATCGATTCGCGGGTCGAGCGCGTGTTGGCCAAGCCCGTCGACGCCGATGAGTTCGTGCCGCTCGTCGAACAAATGATCGGCCCGGGTGGCGCCGGAGTGCGGTAGCTCATAGTAGCAGGCACAGGATTTGAAGTCGCGTTGATCCGCGCCGAAGCCGGCAACGAGGCGAAGTGGCCGCGTTGCCCCGGCATGCGCGACCGGGAGCCCCGAACGAGGCGGCGTACGATAACGCTCTCGGTTTCTGACGCTGTGCTCGCGTCGGCCCAAGGGCTTAAGGGCGCCGCGCCGGCACCGGCGTTGCAGTATGTGCCGAAAAACGGCGTTCTGTCTTGCCTATCCTACGCGGACAGGACGCGGAACGCCACGGAGGGCGTTCCCTACAGAGGAACGCGGAACGCCACGTTGGTTCCAATGGTCGTACTTACCGCGGCTTGCCGACCGCGACGCCGACCAGATCGTATTGCCGCGAAGCGACGATTTCGCACGAGACGATTTGTCCGGACCGCAGTTTCTTCCCGGTGACGTAGACCACGCCATCCACATCGGGCGCGTCGGCGTAGGAACGGCCAATCCAGGCCCGCTGCTGGCCCGGCAGCCGCTGTTCACCCGATACCGGCCGATCGATCATTACGTCAAGCCGGCGGCCGAGTTGGGCCTCGTTCCAGGCGAACGCGACGGCCTGCTGCGCGGCCATCAACCGCTCGCGGCGCAACTCCTTGATGGCTTCGTCGCAATGGCCGGGTAACTTGGCGGCGGGCGTGTCCGACTCGAAGGAGTAACTGAACACTCCCAGCCGCTCGAAGCGTCGCTGGACCACGAATTCGACCAGTTCATCGAACTGCTCGTCGGTCTCGCCGGGAAAACCGACGATCATCGTGGTCCGCAACACCAGGTTCGGGATGGCGCGGCGAAGCTTGGCCAGCAACTCCTCGGTCGCGGCGCGGGTCACGCGGCGCCGCATCCGCTTCAGCAGCGTATCGTTGATGTGTTGCAGCGGAAGGTCGAGGTAGGGAACGATCCGCTTGGCGCGGGCCAAGGTCTCGATCAGTTCGTCGGTGAAGTACATGGGGTAGAGGTACATCACGCGAATCCAATCGAGTCCTTCGATCTGGTCCAGTTCGGCCAGCAGTTCGGCCAAACGCGGGCGGCCATAGAGATCGAGCCCGTAATAGGTTGTGTCCTGGGCCACGATATTCAGTTCGCGCACGCCGTCGGCCGCCAACTCGCGAGCTTCGGCCAGGATTTCTTCGATGGGCTTGGTGGCGTGCTTGCCACGCATCTTGGGAATCGCGCAAAACGTGCAGAACCGGTCGCAGCCTTCGGAAATTTTCAGGAAGGCGAAGTGGCGCGGCGTGATTCGCATTCTTCCCGTGTCGGGCAAGGGCCGCGACGGGGCGGGCTGAAACACGGTTCGCTGTTCCACCAGCCCGCCCAGAAGCCGGTCGGCTACCTTGGTCACATGCTCACGCCCGAAGACACCCACCAGGTGGTCGATTTCGGGGCACGTTTCCAGCAACGCCTCCTTTTCGCGCTCGGCCAGGCAGCCGGAGACGATCACGCCCTTCGTCGCGCCCCTACGTTTGAGTTCGAGCATCTCATGGATCGTGGCGTACGACTCCTCGCGCGCCCGCTCGATGAAGCCGCAGGTATTGACGACCACAAAATCGGCCCCATCGGGTTCGGCGACAAGCTGGTAGCCGTCGAGTTGCAACAGGCCGAGCATCCGCTCGCTATCGACCAGGTTCTTGGGGCAGCCGAGGCTGACGAAGGCGTAGGTGCCCTTGGTCGCGGTAGGTTTCGTGATTTCAACGAGGGAAGTCGCCAAAAGTCGGCTCCAGCTAAGACGAGCGGCCCGGCTGCCGCCGGACCATGCAAGAAAACCATTCAACCACCCGCTACCAGGTCAGGATTGGCACCTGTGCCCGATCCTGTAGGGAACGCCCTCCGTGGCGTTCCGTGCCCCGCGAGCCGACATGGAAACCCGCTTCACGGAACGCGTTCCCCACAGATGCCATTGCCGCGGGAATCCTAGCTAGCCTTCAGGCGGGTCATTGTAACGATTACCCATCATACCCGATTGGGCAAGCGGTGGCGAGTGCCGGACGGAACGTATGGTATACTTTCACGTTCGTTGCCCCACCGGAACGGCCTCCGCCATGATCCACGTCCAGAACCTCACGAAGCACTATGCCGACCTCGAACGGGGCAAGCTGGTGGCGTTGGATGGGATCAGCTTCGACGCCTACCCTGGCCGGATCTACGGCCTGTTGGGACCCAACGGGGCGGGCAAGACGACCGCGCTGCGAATCATCAGCACCGTGCTGCGGCCCACGGCCGGCTCGGTGAGCGTCAACGGCTGCGACGTCGTGACCCAGCCCTCGCAGGTTCGCCGCCAACTCGGCTTCATGTCGGCCAATACGGGTATCTACGATCGAATGAGCGCCTGGGAGATGGTCGAATACTTCGGCCGCTTGCACGGACTGACCGACGAGCGGCTGCGCGCGCGGATGGAAACCCTGTTCGATCGCTTGCAAATGAACGAGATCCGCGACCTGCTGGGCTCCAAGATGTCCACCGGCATGAAACAAAAAGTTTCCATCGCCCGCGCACTGGTCCACGACCCGCCGGTGCTCGTGTTCGATGAGGCCACCGTGGGGCTCGACGTGCTGGTCGCGCGGGCGCTCTTGAAAACCGTGGCCGAACTCCGCGAGCAGGGGAAGTGCATCGTCTTCTCGACGCACATCATGCGCGAGGTCGAAAAGCTCTGCGACCGCGTAGCGATCGTCCATCGCGGGCGAATCCTGGCCGAGGGAACGCTCGATGAGCTGCGCGACCGGCACGACCAGCGCGATCTCGAAGAGCTGTTCTTCCGCCTGATTTCCGAGCACGACGCGAGGCCCACCGCGGCATGAACTGGTCGAACGTCAAGCTGATTCTCCACCGCGAGGTGCGCGACCAGTTGCGCGACCGGCGGACCCTGTTCATGATCGCGGTGCTGCCGCTGTTGCTCTACCCGCTGCTGGGCATGAGCATGTTCCAGGTGTTGCAGTTCGTGCGCGAGCACCCCACGCGCGTGCTGGTGATCGGCGCCGGCGGCCCGGCCGAGTCGCCGGCGCTGGTCGACGGAGGCCGCTTCGCCGAGCGTTGGTTCAGCGCCGCCGAGAAGTCGCGGCTGCTGGAAGTGACCCGTGGCGATGACGACCTCGAACGGGTGGCGAGGATCAAAGGCGACGTCGGCCGTGCCGCCCGGCAAGCGGTTGAAGGGGGTGAATTCGAAGCGGTGGTCTACTTTCCGCCCGACTTCGCCCGGCGACTGGCGGCGTTCCGCGCGAAACTCGCCGAGCGCCCCGCGCCGGACGGGCCGCCGCCTCCAGCCGCGGGAAAGGGCCGGGGAAAGGGCGAACCCGACGTGCCGGGCCCGGAAATCTTTTACAACACGGCCAAGGAAAAGTCGCAGATCACGTTCCTGCGCGTTTCGCGGGTGCTCGACCGCTGGCGCGACCAAATCGGCCGCGAAAACCTGGCAACCAGCCGGTTGCCGGAATCGACCGCCCGGCCGTTCCAATGGGAAGAGCACGATGTGGCCAAGGAAGGGGGCCACCGCGACGCGGCGGTGTGGTCGAAGCTGTTGCCGTTCTTGCTGGTGATCTGGGCGTTGACCGGGGCGTTTTACCCGGCGATCGACCTTTGCGCCGGCGAAAAAGAACGCGGCACGCTCGAGACGCTGCTTTCCAGCCCGGCCGAGCGGAGCGAAATCGTCTGGGGCAAGCTGCTGACGGTCATGGCTTTCAGCGCGGTGACGGCGTTGTTGAATTTGCTCAGCATCCGCATCACCGGTCAGTTCGTGATGAGCGTGCTGCCCTCCCAGATTGGCCCGCCGCCGCCGCTGACGCCGCTCTGGCTGGCGTTGGCGTTGCTGCCGATGTCGGCCCTGTTCGGCGCGCTGTGCCTGGCCCTGGCCGCCTTCGCCAAGAGCAGCAAGGAAGGACAATACTACCTGATGCCCTTGATGATGGTCACCATGCCGCTGGTGATCTTGCCGATGGCCCCCGGCGTGGAGTTGACCTTGGGCAACAGCCTGATCCCGGTGGCGGGCGTGGTGCTCTTGTTGCGGGCGCTCATGGAAGGGAACTACCTGCAGGCTCTGCCGTTCGTGCCGCTGGTGGTGGCCGTGACCTTGGTCTGTTGCCTGTGGGCGATTCGCTGGGCCGTCGACCAGTTCAACAGCGAGAGCGTGCTGTTTCGCGAGAGCGAGCGGCTCGACGTCGGCAGGTGGTTCACGCATCTCTTGCGCGACCGCGGCGACACCCCCAGCCCGGCCGAGGCCGTTCTATGCGGCGTGCTGATCCTGTTGGTGCAGTTCTTCATGAACTACGCTCTGGGTTCAACGCAACTGGAATCGACGGGCTTCCGCCGGCTCGCCGTCTTGGCGATCGTAACGCAGTTGGTGGTGATCGCGACGCCCGCCTTGTTGATGACCACCATGCTCACGCGCAGCCCGCGCCGGACGTTGTTGCTCACGCGCCCCCCCTGGGGCGCGTTGCCCGCCGCGGCGGCGTTGGCCCTGGCGCTGCACCCCGCCGCGGTCCGATTCGGCGAACTGGTGCGCAAACTCTACCCGATCAGCGAAGAGGTCGAGAAGGCGCTGGCGGCTCTATTCAGCGATGCGCCCTCGCTTTGGCAGTTGCTGCTGTTGGTGGCGGTCGTGCCGGCGATTTGCGAGGAACTGGCATTCCGCGGCTTCGTGCTTTCCGGACTGCGGCACACGGGACATCGCTGGTGGGCGATCGTCATCAGCAGCTTCTTTTTCGGCGTCACGCATGGGATCTTGCAACAGTCGATCGTGGCCTGTGTCATCGGTCTGGTGATCGGCTACCTCGCGGTGCAAAGCGGCAGCTTGTTTCCTTGCATGGTGTTTCATCTGACCCACAACGCGCTGACGGTGGTCGGCGCGCGGCTTTGCCCCGAGGCCCTTGGTCGCAACCCGTTGCCGGACTGGCTGGCGACGACCGGAGACGACGGCGGTTACGCGTTCACCCTGACGGCCGTGGCGTTGAGTCTTTTCGCGGCGGGAGTTCTGTTGGCGTGGTTCCGCAGTTTGCCCTGCGCCCCGTCGCCCGAGGAGGCGCTGCGCGACGCGCTGGAGCACCAGGCCGGCCCCGGCGCGTCGGGTTTTCAACCCGTCGCCAAACCGTAGCCCGGATGATTCGATGATTCATGGTCCCGTAGCTGGCGTCGCAAGAAGTCAGGCCGTGGACGCGAGTTACGCCAGAATTCTTGCGAATTCTGCTACAGCACAGTGCGCGAGTTCCTCCCCGGACCATGAACAATCCGGGCGAGCAAGCGGGACATCAAAGCACACATGGAGTAGAATATCGAGAACATGGGACCGTAGCTCAATGGTTAGAGCAGGGGACTTGGCCGGGACGACCTAAACCGTTTCGCATGGTCGTACCGCACGGGTTGCTGTCGTCTTCGGCGACGAGGACTTCAGTAGAATCTGCCAAATTCGGGGAAGGCTAAATCTCCGCGGAGACATGCTAATCCCGAGCCAAGCTGCGATGGCAGAAGGTGTAGAGGCCAGACGGCAGACACGTAAAGTGAAGGTATGGTCCAGACCACGAACCCGAAAGGGGCGGCGAAAGCCGAAGTGGCAGGCATAATCCCTTGGTTGCAGGTTCGAGTCCTGCCGGTCCTATTTCCATGAGCCACGACGAAGCAACCGCCGACCCGCCGAGCGACAACGACCTGTCCGACACGCTCTTGCTGTCGCTGGTGCCCGGCGTGGGGCCGCGGTTGCAGCGCGCCTTGCTCGATCGCTTCGGCACGCCGACCTCCGTGCTGAACGCGGCGCCCAGTGAGCTGCGCGGCGTCGAGAGGATCGGCCCCAAAGTGGCCGCCGCCATCATCGCCGCCCGGCGCGAAATCGACGTCGCCGCGGAACTCCAACGCTGTCGCGACCACGGAGTGACGGTCCTGACGCTATCGCATCCGGCTTACCCGCGCATGCTCCGCGAGATTCACGACCCACCCGCGGTGGTTTTCATGTTGGGCACACTGCTGCCCAATGACGCGCTGGCCATCGCCGTCGTCGGTTCGCGGCACGCCACTCACTATGGCCTGGCGCAGGCCGAGCGTTTGGCCGCGAGTCTGGCCCGCGCGGGCTTGACGATCGTCAGCGGCCTGGCACGCGGCATCGACGCCGCCGCCCACCGCGGAGCATTGGCCGCCGGAGGGCGGACCCTGGCCGTGCTGGGCAGCGGACTACGGAACATCTACCCTCCGGAGCACAAGGAGTTGGCCGGCGACGTGGCCGCCCAAGGGGCCTTGCTCAGCGAGGCGCCGCTGATGGCCGCGCCCGTGAGCGGCATGTTCCCCCAACGCAACCGATTGATCAGTGGCTTGTCGCTGGGCGTCGTCGTCGTCGAGGCGGCCGTGCGGAGCGGGGCCTTGATCACCGCCCGGCACGCGATGGAACAGGGGCGCGAGGTGTTTGCCGTGCCGGGACGCGTCGACAGCCGCGCATCGCACGGCTGCCACCGGCTGATCCGCGACGGCGCGAAACTCGTGGAAACGGCCGACGACGTGCTCGATGAACTCGGGCCGCTGGTCGAGGCCGCGCCCCGCGGCGACGGCACGAGCATCCATCATCCCGCCGAACTGCTCTTGAACGACCTGGAGCGGCAAGTGCTTTCGGCCGTGCCGACGGAACCGACCTCCATTGACGAGGTGATCGTCACCTGCCGCTTGCCGGCGTCGCAGGTGCTGGCCACGCTCAGCGTGCTCGAAATCCGCCGTCTCGTGCGGCGGCTGGGCGGCGGCACGGTGGCCCGCTGGTAGGTTGGTGGCCGCTCGGCGTAGGCTGCGCTACGTGGGCTGTTTTGCAATCGGAATGACGTAGTAGATTTGCCCGTTGAACTCGCGTCCGTGAGCGCCGCGGGGGATTCCGCTGCGAGCCGATTGCGTGTCCAGGAGAATCATCGGATTCGTCACCGGCCGCGTGGGCGGGGATGGCGGGGCGGAGTGCGACGCCAAAGGGAATGATGCGATGGTCGCGCCGACGCCAAGTAAGAGACCAAAGAATAAGCCGAGCAGGAAATGTTGGCGCTTCATGGAAGCCTCCATTATACTTCACGCGGTCGAGAATGAGACGTTCGCGGTGGCTGGGGCAGAGCCTAAGCGATGCCCCGGTCGCTATCTAGCCGGGGCATCGCTTAGGCTCTAGCCAACCAGCCGCCGCTTTCTCGTATTGTACATCGGTCGAACCAGCCACGCCACCCAGATGCCCGTCAGGCTGAAAGCCTAACCCACATTACTTTTACTTCACGCGGCGGCAAATGGGACATTTCTCAGTCTTGCACACTGACCCGCAGCGCAAGCAAGGCAAGTAGTTGCGCACCTTGCTACCCGGATCATTTTCCAACCACCCCAAAACAGCTACCAACCGTACACGTACGTGTCAGGACGCAAGTCGATGCGCAGCAGCCACTTGCGCAAATTTGAAACGCGAACATGGACGGTTGCGCGCTACTGACCAACCGTATTAAGCTGCTAGCACCCCGGATCACTTTTCGGCGAAAAGTAGCGACCAACCGTACAGAAACCAACCGTGCAGGAGTGTATAGCGGAACCGTGGACGTAGGTTCATAACCGTGCGCCGCGGAGGGGAACGCGAACGTGCAAATCGCGGCTTCGGCGCAGCCGAAACTGCGCAAGAAAAAACTGGCAAAACGTACCTGTACCGACCAGGAAATCCGTCTCGGCGGATTGCCCGGCTTTAGACGCGTTAAGACTTCCTCCGACGCAGCGTGCATCGGTGCCCCACGCGTCGAAGCTTTCGTCGGGTAAAGGTACGGTTTTGCCAGTTTTTTCGTGACGCCTTCGCGCCAATCGCGGCGCGAGTTTTAACGTCGCGCCGACGCGCCGCGAACGCTCGCCG
>DATKSN010000331.1:0-10804 GCA_035531595.1 Pirellulales bacterium
CGAAATTCGCGCCCCAACGCGCCCGAAACAACGAGTCCCACGCGCAGAACGGCCATCCGCGACCATCTTCGTGCCAAGTCCACCCCCCCTCCAGGCTTAGATTTCCGGCGAATGACCGATTTTCCGACAGGCACTAGTTACCAGTCTGAAACTGCGTGCCAACGGCGCTTCCCGCGCCAGGCGTTCCCGGTCGAACTGAGGCGGGCCGTTGGTTTTATTCGGGCGAGTTTTCCAGGCCCCAGGTATGGTTATGCCGCGTCGACGTGTGCATTTGCTGGCGGCCTGGGCGTTCGTCGTTTCCGGTGTGGCGGTTTTCGCCGCCGATCGGCCTGCGATCAGCCTGCTCGACCGCGACAGTCTCGTCGGCTGGGATCTGCTCCCCTCTCGAGGCTGGCAGGTCCGCGACGGCGCATTGCAAGCCGATGTGGACGCGACGCCGCTTGTGGCGGGCTGGACGTTCGGCGACTTCGAGCTGATGTTCCGCTGGTCGGCGGCCAAGCCCGCACGCGTGACGCTCGGTTTCACCGACGCGCGGCGCGACGGCGACGGCGCCGAACTGCTGGCCTTGTCGCTGGCCGAGGGAGAGGGCTGCGGCAGGCTCGTCCACGCCGACGAAATCCTGGCGAAGGGCGGCAAGCTCGAAGCGACGGCCAGCGGTTGGCACGAGACCAGGCTGCGCCGCCAGGGCGACGCCATGTCGCTGATCATCGACGATCGCTCGATCGATGACGTCGCGACGCGAATCGCCGATCGGCTTGGCTTGCGGCTGGTCGTCGACGGTGGGCCCGCGGCGCTGGCCGAGATCCGCATCATCGAGCCGGCCGGCGAAGCGATTTTCAATGCCCGCGACCTGACCGGCTGGTGGACGCCAGGCAAGATCGACGGCTGGCAGGCCCAGGATGGCAAGCTGGTCTGTCTCAACAAGGACGGCAATTACCTGCGCACCGAGCGCGAGTTCGGCAATTTCGTCTTGTCGTTCGAGTACCGCATGGCGCAGGGCGGCAACTCGGGAATCGGCATTCGCACGGCCCGCGCCGGCTGGCCGTCGGGCGATGGCATGGAACTGCAACTCCTCGACGAGCCCTCGACCGCGCCGCTGACGCGACACTCAACCATGGCGATTTACGGCAACCTGGTGCCGCTGACGCGGGCCGACCGCTCGCGCGAATGGAACCGGGTTGCGATCCGGGCCGAGGAGCGCGTGATCTCGGCCTGGGTCAACGGTACGCTCGCGCAGTTCGCCGACACCACGAGGCTGCCGGAACTACATCGCCGGCATCTCAAGGGGTGGATCGGCTTGCAGGACCACGGCGCGCGAATCGAATTCCGCGATCTCAAGGTCTGGGAGTTGCCGGAGAGGACGGCACCGCCTTGTCCGGCGGAAGTAATTCGCAGCGGATCCGAGTGGGTGCTCGACCGGCTGATGAACCCCCGGCGGCTGGCGCTCGACGACGGGCTCGGTTCTCGCACGGTCCAGAAGTCCGTCGAGCGGGCGGGCGAACATGTGCTGGCCGAGTTGACCGGTCCCGGCGCGATCGTCGAGATCTGGCACCGCGGCGGCGCCGGTCAATGGGCGTTCTACTTCGACGGCGAGGCGGCGCCGCGCATCGATGGCCCGGCGGCCGAATTGCACCTTCACGCGCCGCAGGTGGGCCAGGATCAGCAGCCGCTCTTGACCTATTTGCCTTTTCGCCGGTCATTGAAGATCGTTGCCCAGGCGACGGGAGAGGCCGAGTACCGTTTCGACTACGTCGCGTTCCCGGCCGAGATGGCGCTGGAAACATTTCATGGCGGCGAAAGCGGCGTGGCTCGCGGGCTACTGCCGGCCTTGTCGTATCGCAACGAGCAATTGGGCTGGGGCACGCACCGCGAGGCCGACCCCCTGCCGCGAAAAAGTTCGCCGCCGCAAACGATCGCCCCAGGCGAGAGCAAGGAACTGTCGCGGCTCGAAGGCTCGGGCGTCGTCGAGTGGACCAAGCTGCAATGCCCGGCCGCCGTGCTGGCCAATGATGACCTCTGGCTCGAAGTGCGCTACGGCGGCCAGTCGCGGCCGGCCGTTTCGGCGCCGGTTCGATATTTCTTTCCAGGTCTGACCGGCGGCAACTATCCGAACTACGTGGTCGTCGATCGCGGTGGTTTCACCAGCATGTTGGCCATGCCGTACCGCGAGGGGCTGACGATCTCGGTCGTCAACCAGGGCCGAGAGCCCATCGATTCCATCGCGGCCACCGTTTCGTTCGCGCCAACCGCGAAGGGGGCGTCGAACGAGTTCTTCTTGCATGGCGTCTTTGCGCGAGGCGAGCAGGGCGCGTCGCGAGGGCTGGTAAAACTCGCCGGTCGCGGCCGTCTGGTGGGACTGGTGCGGCAGTGGAAGGGCGGCTCGACATCGCCCTGCGACTCGCTGATCGTCGATGGTCAAGCGCGCGACGGGGGGCAGGCGGCCGATGGGAACAGCGTGCTGGACGCGGCGGATGCGCAAAGCGAGTTCCGTCGCAGTCTGAGCGGCCGCCACGGCGGGCTGATGTGGCGGTTTTTCTGGCTCGCGCCGGTCGACTTTACGGAATCTTTGGAGCTTCCCGGCTCGGCGGCCGGTGATCGGCTGTTGCTGGTTTATCTCAACGATCCGCTTCGACACTAACCGAAGGCTGTTTTGAATGAAACCCGAGCCGCTCGTCGAGGATATTCAGAACTACGCGATGAACATCGTCGACACGGTGCGCGAGCCGCTGTTGATCCTCGACACCACCTTGCGCGTGCGATCCGCCAACCGCGCTTTCTATCAGACCTTTCAGGTCTCTTCCGACGAAACCGAGAACCGCCTTATTTACGAGTTGGGCAACGGCCAGTGGGACATTCCCTCCCTGCGGACCCTGCTTGAGGATGTGGTCCCCAAGAGTTCCGTTTTCAACGATTTCGAGCTCGAGCACACCTTCCCGGTGATCGGCCGTCGGGTGATGCTGCTCAACGCCCGCAAGCTCCAGGCGGGCCACCACGGCGAACTGCTGGTGCTGGCCATGGAAGACGTGACCGCGCGCAAGCGGGCGGAAGAAGCGCTGCTCGAAGCCGGGGCGTTGCAGAGCGCGATCTTCAACAGCGCCAACTTTTCGAGCATCGCCACCGACGAGAAGGGCGTCATTCAAATCTTCAACGTCGGCGCCGAGCGCATGCTGGGCTATACCGCCGCCGAAGTGATGAACAAGATCACGCCGGCCGACATTTCCGATCCGCAGGAGGTGATCGCGCGCGCCGCCGCGTTGAGCCTCGAACTCGCCACCCCGATCACGCCGGGCTTCGAGGCGCTGGTCTTCAAGGCCGCGCGCGGGATCGAGGACATCTACGAACTGACGTACATCCGCAAGGACGGCAGCCGTTTTCCGGCGGTCGTCTCGGTCACGGCGCTGCGAGACGATCAAAGCGCCATCATCGGCTATCTGTTGATCGGAACCGATAATACCGCGCGCAAGCAGGCGGAAGAGGCGTTGCTCAAGGCAGGCGCCTTGCAAAACGCCATTTTCAACAGCGCTAACTTCTCCAGCATCGCCACCGACGAGAAGGGCGTCATTCAAATCTTCAACGTCGGCGCCGAGCGCATGCTGGGCTACGCGGCCATCGAGGTGGTGGACAAGATCACGCCGGCCGACATTTCCGATCCGCAGGAGGTGATTACGCGCGCCAAAGCCTTGAGCGCCGAGCTGGGAACCACGATCACGCCGGGCTTCGAGGCATTGGTCTTCAAGGCCTCGCGTGGAATCGAGGACATCTACGAATTGACCTACATCCGCAAGGACGGCAGCCGCTTTCCGGCCATCGTGTCGGTCACGGCGCTGCGCGACGCGCAAGGGGGAATCATCGGCTATCTGCTGATCGGCACCGATAACACCGCGCGCAAGCAGGTGGAAGCCGAGCGAATGCTGCTCGATCAGCGCGTGCGCGATCAACAGTTCTACACCCGCTCGCTGATCGAATCCAACATCGACGCGCTGATCACCACCGATCCGCGCGGCATCATCACCGACGTCAATAAGCAGATGGAGGCGCTCACCGGATGCACGCGCGACGAGCTGATCGGCGCGCCGTTCAAGGATTACTTCACCGACCCGGAGCGGGCCGAGGCCGGCATCAAGCTGGTGCTGGGCGAACGCAAACTCACCGACTACGAGCTCACCGCGCGCGCCCGGGACGGCAAGGAAACCGTGGTGTCGTACAACGCGAGCACCTTCCACGACCGCGACCGGAAGCTGCAGGGAGTGTTCGCCGCCGCGCGCGACGTCACCGAACGCAAACGCTACGAGCAATCGTTGCAGGAAGCCAACCGCGCCAAGAGCGTCTTCCTGGCGAACATGTCGCACGAGATCCGCACCCCGATGAACGCCATCCTCGGGTTCTCGCAACTGATGCTCCGCGACCAGGATCTCACCCCCAGGCAATGCCAGTACCTGGGAACCATCAACCGCAGCGGCGAGCATCTACTGGCCCTGATCAACGACATTCTGGAGATGTCGAAGATCGAAGCGGGCCGAACGACGCTGAACCTCTCGACGTTCGACCTGCCTGTCCTGCTCAAAGACCTGGAAATGATGTTCCGCGTCCGCACGGATGAGAAAAAGTTGTCGTTCTCGGTCGAGATGATCGGCGATGTCCCCCAATACATCGTGACCGACATCAACAAGCTGCGTCAGGTTTTCATCAACGTGCTGGGCAACGCCGTCAAGTTTACCGAGCAGGGCGGCATCGGCTTACGCGTGCATGCGGATCGCCGGTGCGCGACGGAACCTTTGCTGCGGGTCGAAATCGAGGACACGGGGCCGGGCATTTCGCCGGACGACCAAGACAAATTGTTCCGGCATTTCGAGCAGACCAAGACCGGGCGACAGGCGGGGACCGGTACGGGGTTGGGCCTGGCCATCAGCCGGGAGTTCGTTCGCCTGATGGGCGGAGCCATCACGGTCAACAGCCAGATTGGCAAAGGCAGCATGTTCGTCATTCACCTGCCTTTGAAGGAGGGGGAGGCGCAGTCGGTTCAAGCGAAAGACAAGCCCCGGCATGTCTTGCGGCTCCAGCCCGGACAGGCGACGTGCCGGGTGCTGATTGCCGACGACATCGCGGATAACCGCCAGTTGCTGGCGCAGCTTCTTGGCCCCGTCGGTTTCGAGATCCGGCTGGCGACCAACGGTGCGGAAGCCGTGCGGGAGTTTGACGCATGGCGGCCGCATTTGATCCTGATGGATTTCCGCATGCCGGTGATGGACGGCCATGAGGCGATCCGCCGAATCCGGGCCATGGCCGGCGGCGCGGACGCCAAGATTATCGCCGTGACGGCCAGCGCGATGGACGAAAATCGCCAGGAGTTGATAGGGATCGGCGCCGACGATTTCATCAGTAAGCCGTTCCGGGAGGGAGAACTATTCCAGAAGATCCACGATCATGTGGGAGTGGAATACGTTTACGCCGAGCATCCCACAGCCGCGGGCCAGGAGGAAGCGGCCGAACTCACACCGGAGTCCCTGGCGGGCTGGCCGCAAGACCTGATCGACTCGATGCGTGAAGCCGTCATCACGGCGGATCTGGACCAACTGCTGGCGAAGATCCAGCAGGTTGAAGCGCGCGATCCCCACGTCGCCAAGGGGCTGCGCCGCCTCGCCGAAGGCTTCCAATACCAGAAACTTCTTGATTTATTAAGCACGGTGCCCACCCTACGCGACGTCGTCGAACATCGCCTCGACGAACTCGTCGGGCACGAATAGGGCCAGGTCGTCGGGCTTTTCGCCGACTCCGACGTACTTGACCGGCAGGCCCACCTGCTGGCGGATGGCCACCACCACACCCCCCTTGGCGGTGCCGTCGATCTTGGCCAAGACGATGCCGGTGCAGTGGACGGCCTCGGTGAAGTGCTTGGCCTGGCTGATGGCGTTCTGGCCGGTTGTGGCGTCGAGCACCAACAGCACCTCGTGGGGGGCATCGGGAATCTGCTTGCCGATCACACGATGGATCTTGGTGAGCTGTTGCATCAGGTTCTGCTGCGTTTGCAGTCGGCCGGCCGTGTCGATGATGCAAACGTCGGCGCGCGTTTCCAGGGCCTTGGCCACCGCGCGGTGGGCGACGCTGGCCGGGTCGCCCCCCGATTCCCCCTTGACGATCTCGGCCCCCAGCCGCCCGGCCCAGACCGTGAGTTGCTCGACGGCCGCCGCGCGGAACGTGTCGGCCGCCCCCAGCACCACCTTCTTTCCCTGCGAGATGAACAGGTGCGTGAGCTTGGCGATCGACGTGGTCTTGCCCGCCCCGTTGACCCCAGCCACCATGATCACCGTTGGCCCGCCCTCGACCAGGCGAACCGGCGCCTCGTTCTGCGACAAGATCCCCTTCAGCTTTTTCTTGACGGTGGCCAACACCTCCGACATTTCGACCACGCGGCCACGGAACTCGCTGCGCACGTCGCCGATGATCTCGCCGGTCGCACGCACGCCCATGTCGGTCTTGATCAGCGCGGACATGAGATCGTCGAGAAAGCCGTCGTCCACCAGCCGGCCTTCGCTCTTGAACAGGTCGCGGACGTCGGTCTTGAGCAGTTGGTGGGTCTTTTTGAGACCCGCCTTGAATTTGTCGAAGAGGCCCATGGGGAGGTCCATTGGCAGGGGGCAATTGGCAGGGGAAAGTGGCAGGAGGCAGTTGGCAGTTGGCAGGAGGCAGGAGGCAGGGGAAAAGTGGTTAGAGGTTAGGTTAGGATTCAAAACGATTCAAAACCTAACCTCTAACCGCCAACCTCCCTTCCTCTTTCATCCCTCCCTTCCTCCTTCTCGATGAACCGATCGAGAATGCCGTTGACGAACTGCGCCGAATGGCTGGTTCCGAAGCGCTTGGCCAACTCGACGGCCTCGTTGATGGCCACACGGCCGGGCGTGTCGGCGTAGAGGATTTCATAAACACCCAGCCTCAGCACGTTGCGATCGGTGGCGGCCATGCGTTCCAATGTCCAATGATCGGCCGTCTTGGTCAACAGCGAGTCGAGCTCCGACCGGTTGCGCCGAACGCCGGCCACCAGCGAGCGGGCGAACTCGGTAAGCTCATCCCCTTGCAGCCGCGCGGCGAGAAACTCGTCGGCCGCCGCCTTGTCGCCGCCGGGGTTCAGGTCGTCCTGAAAGAGAACCTGCAACGCCACCTCTCGTGCTCGGCTACGGCGGGACATTTTGGTGAGTCCTTTGTCCTTCGTCATGGGTCATTGTGTTGTGCAATGACCAGCGATACGAACAACCAATACCTTGCTTGCGCTGCGGGTTAGTGTGACGGCAGTCTGCGCTCGTTCCCCCTGACCATGAATCATCCGGGCTAAGCGGGCAATTGTGCCAGCAAGCTGGCCATGCGCAGCGCGGCCTCGGCGCATTCGCTTCCTTTATTTCCCACGTTGCCGCCGGCGCGGTGGATCGCTTGTTCGAGCGTATCGCAGGTGAGCAAACCGAACAAGACCGGAACGCCCGTCTCGAGCGCCGCGCGGGCCAGTTCGAGGCTCACGGCGCGGTTGATATGCTGATCGTGGCTCGTTTCTCCACGAATCACCGCGCCCAGGCAGAGCACCGCCCGGTATTGCCCGCTCTTGGCTTGCCTCGCCGCGACCAGCGGAATCTCGAACGCGCCCGGCACCCACGCCACGTCGATCGCCTCATCGCGAACGCCGTGCGCCGTCAACGTCACCACCGCCCCCTCGAGCAGCTTCGCGGTGATCGACTCGTTGTACCGCGAAACGACGATCGCGAAACGGCCCTGAGGGGCGGTCAAGCGGCCTTCGTAGGTTCTAGGCATCTCCTTTCTCCTTTCTCCTTTCTCCTTTTATCCTTTCATTCCCATCAAGAACTCGGCATTGGTCTTCGTCTTGCGCAGCAGGCTGACCAACCGCTCCATGGCGTCGGTGGGGCCCATGTCATTGAGCACGCGGCGGAGGATGCAGATCCGCCTGTGCTCCTCGGGATCCAACAGCATTTCCTCACGGCGCGTGCCGCTGGCGGGGATGTCGATCGCGGGCCAGATCCGCTTGTCGACCAGCTTGCGGTCGAGCACGACCTCCAGGTTGCCCGTCCCCTTGAACTCCTCGAAGATCACCTCATCCATCTTGCTGCCCGTCTCGACCAACGCCGTGGCGATGATCGTCAGCGAGCCTCCCTCCTCGACTTTGCGGGCGGAGCCGAAAAACCGCTTGGGCCGCTGCAAGGCATTGGCGTCGACGCCCCCGGAGAGGATCTTGCCCGAATGCGGCACCTCGGCGTTCCAGGCCCGCGCCAGCCGCGTGATCGAGTCCAGGAAAATGACCACGTCGTTGCCGTATTCCACCATCCGCTTGGCCTTCTCGATGACCATCTCCGAGACCTGGATGTGCCGCGACGACACCTCGTCGAACGTCGAACTGATCACCTCGCAATTGGGGCCCTTGACCTGCCGCTCCATGTCGGTCACTTCCTCCGGCCGCTCGTCGATCAAGAGCACGATCACGTACACATCGGGGTGGTTCATGAGCACGGCCTTGGCCATCTTCTGCAGCAAGATGGTTTTTCCGGCCCGCGGCGGGCTGACGATCAGTCCGCGCTGGCCGAACCCGATGGGCACGATCAGGTCGATCACCCGCATGTTGATCTCGTCGGCGGACGTTTCGAGCACGACGCGCTTGTCGGGGTGCAGCGGCGTCAGGTCGTCGAAAAAGACCTTCTCGGTCAGCAGGTTGGGATCCTGGAAGTTGATAGCCTCGACCCGCAGCAGGGCGAAATAGCGCTCGCTTTCCTTGGGCGGACGGATTTGCCCGGACACGGTCGCCCCGGTTCGCAGCCCGAAGCGGCGAATCTGGCTGGGCGAGACGTAAATATCGTCCGGGCAGGAAAGGTAGTGGTAGTCGGGGCTGCGCAGAAAGCCGAAGCCGTCGGGCAGCACCTCGAGCGTCCCGTCGCCGAACATCAGCCCGTTGAGCTTCACGCGCTCCTTGAGGATCTTGAAAATCAGATCCTGTTTCTTGATGCCGGTGTAGTCGGTCAGGTTCTCCTCGCGCGCCTTCTCGATCAATTGCGGCATGGTCATCCGCTGCAACTCGGCGATGTGGATGTCGCCCTGCTTGATGGCCTCGTAGTGCTCGTGGATTTCGTCGTATTCGTACTCGTCGGCCTGCTCGGCCAGTTCCTCGGCCAATGAAATCGGTGGGCTTTCGTCGAGCGCCGACGTGTCGACCTCGCGGGTGTTGCCGTCGACCTGGTCGAGGGAAGGCGGGTCGTCGGCCGGCGGTGGATCAAACAGCTGGGATGGATCGCCGCGCTTGGCTTTGGGGACTTTCGTGCTCTTGACATCGGACATGATTAAAAACTCCCGCTTGGGGGTGGGTATGCCGACACACGGAAGGTGTCAGCGGTAGGTGGTGATACCTCTATGGTACACGAAGACGAGGTGTTCTGGGATAGGTGCTTACGGTCGGCGGCTTGGGCAGAGCGTCAGCGATGCCCCGGTGTTCTTATATCGTTTCTTACGGTCAGCGGCCGAAGGGTCGGGCGGGCCAGGAACGAGGGGGAGCGGGGCTATCCGACGAGAGATCGCCACAACCGCTCGACTTGCGCGCGGGTGGCCTCCGGCGAACCGGAGTTGTCTACGATCGTATCGGCCAGACGCCGCTTGACGTCCAACGATTCCTGAGCCGCCTCACGCGCGGCAAAATCCTCCTGACTCCAACCACGTTGTTGCGATCGTACTTGGCGTACCTCCTTTGACACGTCGACAAAAACGATGAAATGGCAGAATTCGTGCCAGCCCGCCTTGAGCATCACCGGCGCGTCGAGCACCGCGGCCGGCCGACCTTCGGCCGCCAGCGCGGCGATCTGATCGCGCAGGCTTTGAGTAATTCGGGGATGTGTGATTCGTTCCAGGTGTTCCAACTCGCAAGGTCCGCCGGGCGGCGGAGCGAACACGATTCGCGCCAACGCCCGGCGATCGACTTGCCCGTCGGCCGCGAAAACCGCCTCGCCCCATCGTTCTTTGACCAGCCTTTGGACCTCTGGCAACCGCAGCGCCTCGTGCCCCGCTCGGTCGCCGTCGAGCAAACCGGCTCCCAGGTCGCACAGTTGCCGGGCAACCAGGCTCTTCCCGCTGGCCACGCCGCCCAACAAGCCGACGACCTTCATAAGTTCATGATACCGTGATCACGCTGTTGATGGCTGTCCGCTCAGGTAGGTTTCGCCGGCGAGATATTCCAGGGCGAACGCCCCCGCTGGCCCGCCGGCGCCCCAAGATGATGTTAACATAACCCTTTTGCAGGCATTCCGCTAGTATTTTCGTCAAGAAAACTTCGATTCCCGGATTCCGCTGCTACACTCTGCCGACCCTTCGGGTCTGTCGTCCGATATCAATCGACTTGCGTTTCTCGATCAGCAACGGCGCCTACGCACCCCCCGCCAGCAACCCGCGGACGGCATCGATATGGTAGGGACGGGCCCCGAGTTGCAACAGGCCCTTGTTCTCGTCGTCGTCGAACGTGAATAACGGCTGGCCGCGCTCGACGACGTGGCGGGCGGTGGCCTCGGCCTTGCCGCCGGCCGAAGCGTGGGGGATTAGCACCGCGGCGGCCAGGGCGGCGACGAATTCGTTGCGGGCGTGGGCGCGGGCCGTCGTGGTTCGCGTGACGTCGGCGCCGAACGGCGACAAGAGAAGCAAACGGCCCGCGTCGATTCCGGCCCGCCAAGAAGCGGCCAGCGGCACATGGTCGAGTCCCGTGGCGGGGCAAACGATCACGCCTTGCTCGCCCCGCAACAGGAAGTCGAGGCACTCCCGTTCCATCGGCGAATGA
>DATKSN010000332.1:0-9238 GCA_035531595.1 Pirellulales bacterium
CGAGTGGATCGAGGCCGTGCGCGAAGATGAAGCGCGGCGAAACGCGGGCGATCCGGGCAGCGTGCCGGCGCGGCGATTGAGCAACTCCGAGTTCGACTGCACGGTGCGCGATCTCACCGGCGTCGACATTCGGCCGACGCGTGAATTCCCCGTCGATCCGGCCAGCGAGGCGGGCTTCGACAATTCGGCCGAATCGCTGGCGATGTCGCCGGCGCTGTTGAAAAAGTACCTGGCCGCCGCCCGGCGAGTGGCCGACCACCTGGTGCTCAAGCCGCAAGGCTTCGTCTTCGCCCCACACCCGGTTGTCACCGACACCGACCGCGACAAATACTGCGTCGCGCGGATCATCGACTTCTACCGCCGCTTCCCGGTCGACTACGCCGACTACTTCCTCGCCGCCTGGCGTTTCCGGCACCGCGAAGCCCTCGGCCGGCCAGATGCGTCGCTCGACGAGTTCGCCGCCGAGGCGGGCCTGAGCGGCAAGTACCTCGCGACGATCTGGACGGTCGTGGCGGAAGAAGCCGCCGGTGAGGAAAAAAACCCAACGAGATCCGCTCCACCTCTAAACCCAACGAGTTCCGTTGGGCCGCTTGCCGCCTTGCGGGCCATGTGGCGCAAGTTGCCTGCCGGCGCCGCTGAGCACGACGAGGCCCGGCGAGGCTGCCGACAAATGCGCGACTTCGTCGTGAAATCGCGCAAGGAATTGGAAACCGACGTCGACAAGCTCCCAGTGAAAGGCATTTCCGACGGCAGCCAGCCCTTGGTGCTGTGGCGCAACCGCCAACTCGCCGCCCAGCGGATGCGCTATAAGAGCCTATCCCAAAACCGCCAGGCGGGCGGGACGCCCGCACCACAAGGCAGTCTTGGGATAGGCTCTAAGGGCAACCCGGCCGAACTGGTGAGCAAGGAGTTGAGGGACGACCGCGAGCGATTCTGCCGCGTGTTTCCCGATGCGTTCTATGTTGCCGATCGCGCTCCGTATTTCGATCCGAAGGCGAGCGGCCAGGGCCGCTTGCTGACCGCCGGCTTCCACCTGATGCAAGGCTACTTCCGCGACGATGCGCCGCTGGTCGAACTGGTGCTCGACGACGAGCAACGACGGCAGCTCGACGGCTTATGGCAGGAGTTGAACTTCATCACCTCGGTGCCAACGCGGCAGTACCAGGACTTCATCTTCTTCGAGCGTGCGGAACCGCCCAGGTTCATGATCGGGCCTGAATTCGACTTTGCCCGCTCCGAAGACAAAAGTGCCGTGTCGGAAGCGAAAATGAAACGGCTTGCCGAAGCCTACCTGGCCAAGGCGCGCGAGAACGGCGCGAGCGACCAGGGCCTGGACGCCATTTCGGCCTACTTCGCCGGCATCGCGGCCGACGTTCGCTGGGTCGAACAGGCCCGCCGCGCCGCGGAAGCTTCGCACCTCGAGTCGCTCCAGGATTTTGCCCGCCGAGCCTATCGACGGCCACTGACGCCGGCCGAGCGCGACGGCCTCGTCGTTTTCTACCAGTCGCTGCGCCAGCGGCACGACTTGGGGCACGAGGAGGCCCTGCGCGATACGGTGGCCAGTATTCTCCTCTCGCCGCAATTCTGTTACCGCCTCGATCTGGCCGTCGAGGGCGAAAGCGCTCGGGCGTTGTCGGATGACGAGTTGGCGAGCCGGCTGAGTTTTTTTCTCTGGTCGAGCATGCCCGACGACGAATTGCTGGCCCGCGCGGCGGCGGGCGACCTGCGCCGGCCGGAGGTGCTGGTCGCTCAAGCGCGACGCATGCTCCGCGACGGCCGCGTGCGCGGCCTGGCCACGGAATTCGCCGGCAACTGGCTGGATTTCCGCCGCTTCGAGGAGCACAACGCCGTCGACCGCGAGCGGTTCGCGAGCTTTACCAACGAGCTGCGCGAGGCGATGTTCGAGGAACCGATTCGCTTTTTCATCGACGTGGCGGTCCAGGACGGCCCGGTGCTCGATTTCCTCTACGGCACGCACGCTTGGGTGAGCCCGCTACTGGCTCGGCATTATGGCATGCCCGTCACGGCCGGTGGGCCAAGCGATTGGGTCCGCATCGACGACGCCCAACGATACGGCCGCGGGGGTCTGTTGCCGATGGCGGTGTTCTTGACCAAAAACTCGCCGGGCTTGCGCACCAGCCCGGTGAAGCGCGGCTATTGGGTCGTGCGCCGGCTGCTCGGCGAACGCATCCCCGCGCCGCCGCCGGAGGTGCCCGAATTGCCGAAGGACGAGGCGAAAACCGGTGAGGCCACGCTGCCGCGACTCTTGGCGCTGCACCGCGAGCACAAGAGTTGCGCCGGCTGCCACGAGCGGTTCGATTCGATCGGCCTGGCGTTCGAGGGCTATGGGCCGATCGGCGAGCGGCGCGAGACGGACCTCGGCGGACGACCGGTCGAAGACCTGGCGACTTTCCCCGACGGTAGCCAAGGAGCCGGTCTTGACGGTTTGCTGCGGTATCTGCGCGAGCGGCGGCAAGACGACTTCATCGACAACCTCTGCCGCAAGCTGTTGGCCTATGCGCTGGGGCGCGGAGTGATGCTGTCGGACCAGGCGACGCTGGAGGCGATGCGTGCTAGACTGGAGGCGGACGGTTTTCGCTTCGGGGGCCTGGTCGAAACGATCGTGACCAGTCCGCAGTTCTTGAACAAGCGAGGGCGGGATGACCGTCGCGAATAAGGTCTCTATGAATCATCGCAGGAGAAAGGCATGAAAGAGCGAATCGCCGTCAACCCACAAATCCATTTTGGCAAACCGTGTGTTTCCGGCACACGGATACCCGTGCAGAGCGTGCTGGAACTTGTCCGCGAAAGAATCGCCTTCTCCGAGATCATTCGAGATTACTACCCGGACCTCGGACTAGAAGACGTTCGCGCCTGCATTCAGTACGCGATTGATTATACTTCACGGGGCCGACAATGAGACATTCTGCCATGAGAAAGTGGTGGCTGGTGGCAGAGCGTAAGCGATGCCCCGGCTAGATAGCGACCGGGGCATCGCTTACGCTCTGCCCCAGCCACCGTGAATGTCGCAATCTCGACCGCGTGAACTATAACTCCGGAGGTCCAACGATGAAATCCCGGCCCTTCCCCATCAATCGGCGAGTCGCCCTCAAGGGCGTGGGCGTGACGATGGCCCTTCCCTGGCTCGAATCGCCGCGGGTCTGGGGCGGCGAGCCGCCCGCTGGCGGCGCGACGCGGCCGTGCCCCAAGCGCTTCGCCGCGCTTTTCATGGGCAACGGCATCAATCCGAACCACTGGTGGGCCAAGGGCGCCGGCGCTGAAATGGAGCTGAGCCAAAGCCTGCAGCCGTTGGCGCCGTTGACGACCAAGCTGAACGTGATCACGGGCCTGTTCAACAAGCACGCCACGGGCGTCGGCATTCATCCGGGACAGACGGGCAACATCCTTTCCGGCGCGGCGCTCCAGAAGGGGGCCGTGCTGAAGGGGGGCGTCAGCGTCGACCAGGTGCTCGCCGCGCGGCTGGAGGAGGAAACTCCACAAGCGAGCCTGGTCTTGGGCTGCGAACAACCGATCACCGGCTATCACGAAACGAACTTCTCGATGGCCTACAGCTCGCACATTTCCTGGCACGACGCGGCCTCGCCCGTGCCGATGGAGGTCTACCCGTCGCTGGCCTTCGACGGCCTGTTCGACAATCAAGGGAGCCGGCGCACCTCGAGCATCCTGGACCGCGTGCGCGAGCACGCGGCGCACCTCGCGCGGCAAGTCAGCCGCGCCGACCAGGAGAAGCTCGACGAATACCTGTCGAGCGTGCGCGAGGTCGAAAAGCAGATCGAGCGCACCCGCGCGATGAAGGACCAAGCCGAGGGGCGCGCGGCGGATCGTGGACTCGCCGCCGTCGCGATGCCTCGCCCCGACAACGGCCTGCCGGAGGACATTCGCGAGCACATGCGCTTGATGTGCGACATCATCGCCCTGGCGTTTCAGACCGACAAAACGCGGGTTGCCACGCTGTTGCTGTGCCGTGATCTTTCGGGCTTGTTCTATCCGTTCCTCGACGTCCGCACGGCGCACCATCCCGCCTCGCACGACGACCGATCCGAGGCCTATGAACGCGTCTCGCGGTACTACGTCGGCCAGCTCGCCTACCTCGCCGGCCGCCTTGAAGCGATGCGCGAGGGGGAGACGACGGTGTTGGACAACTCGTGCCTGATGTTCGTATCGAACATGTGGTCGGGCAGCCGGCACGACTCGACCAAGCTGCCGTTGCTGCTGGCCGGCGGACTGGGAGGTGAATTGGCGACGGGACGCGTTTTGGACTACACCGACCGAGGCGACGACCACCGCAAGCTTTGCAGCTTGTACCTTTCGCTCATGGACCGGATGGATGTCACGCTGGATCGGTTCGGCGACGCCGAGACGCGGCTGGCGGGGCTCTAAGAATAGCCTTGCGTGAACCAGGGAGGCTCAGGTCTCTGTAGGGAACGCCCTCCGTGGCGTTCCGTGAGCGGCCGAACGATACCTTTTCCGGCAACCGGAACGCCACGGAGGGCGTTCCCTACAGAGTTTCCGCGAACGCCAAAGATTCCCAGGATCACGCACGGCTATTTAGTTCGAGCCGCATGGCAGCCCAACTGATGCGCCCCGCGCCTCGACGAGGGCGAGTGGCGCCGATGGGCGTTGCGGGTGAAGAAGTCTTAACGCATCCAAAGCCGGGCAATCCGCCGAGACGGATTTCCTTGTCGGTACAGGTACGGTTTTGCAGTTTTTTCTTGGGCATTTTCGGCTGCGCCGAAACCGCCGTGCCGCCCCGCGTTTGCGGCGAGGCCTTCTTTTTTGGATCTGGCGAGTGCCAACCGCCCGCTTAGCACCCCGTACTATCGATGATTAAAATAGGCCCCAGGCGGGCGAAGCCCGCCTGGGGTAGGCCCTTGGTCGCCCTTAATCCTTTCCCTCAGCGGCATGCGTCTCAGTCCATTGGCGCCATTTTTTCAGCGCCGCCTCCCGCGCCTCGGGGTCGGCAAAGCCAAGCGTGCGCGCGTCGAAGAGCATGATCGGATTGCTTTGGACCTCCTCAAACCCGTAGTCCTCAAGGTTCTGGCCCGTCAAGTAAACCAGCGAGGCCAGCGCCACGTCGCAGATCAACGTCTTGATCGTTTGGTCGTGTTCGTCGTCCGATCGCTCGGCCAACTCGGCCCGGTCGACCAGCAAGGCGGAGATCTCCGGCACCAGTTGTTTTCCGCCAAGTCGCGCAAGGGTTTGAATGGCGAACTGCCGTACGTTTTGCGGCGTGCCGTCGCCGCGCAGCAGGGCCCGCGCCAGGTCGATCCCTTCGGGCAAACGAAAGTGGACCGCCAGGACGCAGCTCTGGTTGGCCACCGCCCAGTCGATCGAATCGCCGCGGCGGACCCACGCGCCCAAGAGCCGTTTGACGGTCTGCGCCTTTTCGCCCGCGCTGGCCGCCTTGAACATTTCGTCTTGCACGCCCAGGCTATAGACGCAGGTACCCGCATGGGACGACACGGACAACTCAGGATCGCTCGCCACGAACAATACGGCCGCGATACTACCCAACGACGGCGGTTGCGACAGCGGTTCGTCGGCTTGCCGGGCCGCTTCCAACTCCTCGCAACGCGCTTCGAGCCATTCGCCGGCATCCGCCGGGCTTTGTTCCACCACCTCCAACAGGCGCCGTTCGGCCTGCTGCATCGCCACGAAGAGCCGCCGCGACGGACCATTTTCGCCGACCAGATCGCGGTAGCGCGACCAGCCCGCCAGGTGGTGCTCGATCCGGCCGTCAACGTCGGCCATGAACGCCTTGAGCCGCAGTTGGAAGTCGAGTTCCAGTACGGTTTCAAGCAACTCGTTCACGCGATACCGCACCTCCGGGTCGCGATGGTCGCGGGCGGCCAACAGAGCGGCCTTGGCCGGCGCGCCGACCGCCAGCAACTCGCGCGACGCGCGCCGCCGCGCCGTGTACGACTTCGCGCCCAGTTGCTCGATCAACTCGACGATGCGCGCATCGTCGCCCTGCCGACTGGCGGGGGCGGCGCCCTGATCGGCCCTTGCCGGGCCACTCGAACACCAGCACAGCAAACCGGACAAAACCCATGCCGTTCCGCTTCGCATCTTTCAAAAGCTCCCATCGCCCCTCGACGCCTCAAATCGGTCAACCAACCCGGCCATGAACCTCCCACTGCCTTGAACCAAGCCATCGTATTTGATTGTATCCCCCGCGACCGCCATCCGTCCAGCAAACATTGGCTTGCGAGCGGCCGGACGGGGAGTTAGAATCGCTGCAATCGGGATTTGCGGCCGCTTGCAGCCTTCACCTGCTAAAGTGCCATCGCCCCAGATCCATTGTTTTACCTTTCGTCGTCTGGGGGGGGATTTCGCCATGAGCGAGCCACATCCGCCGAGCAACCCGTCGAGCCAGGCCGGCTGGCATGCGTCGACGCTGGCCGTCCACGCCGGCGAGGAACGGCAGAAACCGGGTAACTCCATCACCGACCCGATCTTCTGCGCCTCGACCTACACGTTTCCGAACACACAGGCGGTGATCGACTTCATCGAGCGGAAGCTCCCCCGCGAGGAGTACGGCCGCTACGGCAACCCCAGTGAGAAAACGGCCGAACGCAAATTGGCGGCGCTCGACGGCGGCGAATCGGCGATCCTGTTCTCGACCGGTATGTCGGCCATCGTCGGGGTTCTGATGGCCAAGCTCAACTCGGGCGACGAGGTGATCTTCTTCGACGAGTGTTACCACCGCAGCCGCGAGTTCTGCGTCAAGCATCTGTCGCGGTTCGGCGTCGTCACGAGGCAAGTCAAGGCCTGCGACTACGAGGCGCTGGCGGCCTCGGTCACGCCCAGGACCAGGCTGCTGGTGAGCGAGTCGCCGACGAACCCGCACCTGAGCGTCGTCGATCTCGACCGCTTCGTCGCGGTCGGCCGCGGGCACGGCGTCGAGACCCTGATCGACGCGACGCTGGGCACGCCTTACAACCAGCGGCCGCTTACGTTTGGCGTCGATTACGTGCTCCACTCGGCGACGAAGTACCTGGCCGGGCACAACGATCTGTTGGCCGGCGTGATCGTCGGCCCGGCCGAAAAGCTGGAACCGGTGCGCAAGCTCCGCGGCATCATGGGCGGGATCAACTCGCCCCACAACATCCAACTTCTATTACGCGGCCTGAAGACCTTCGGCTTGCGCATGGAGCGGCACAACGCCAACGGCTTGGCGGTCGCCCGCTTCCTGGCCGAGCACCCGAAGGTCGCCAAGGTCTACTATCCCGGCCTGGAATCGCACCCCTATTATGAAGTCGCCCGGCGGACGATGCGGGGCTTCGGCGGGCTGGTGACGTTCTTGGTCAAGGGCGCCGATTGGCGGCAAACGGCCCGCGTGGTCGACGCCGTCAAACTGCCGCGGATCGGTCCCAGCCTGGGCGGCGTCGAATCGCTGATCGAGCAGCCCTTGGTGATGAGCTACTACGAGTGTACGCCCGACGAGCGGCAAGCGTTCGGCATCCCCGACAATATGATCCGCCTGGCCTGCGGGATCGAAGATTCCGCCGATCTGATCGCCGACCTGGCGCAAGCGTTGCAAAAAGCGTGAGTTCTCCTTTCTCCTTTCTCCTTTTTCTCAAATGCACTTTCGCACTCGAGCCATTCACGTCGGCCAGGAGCACGACCCGCAAACCGGGGCTGTCGTGCCGCCGTTGCACCTGGCGAGCACGTTCGTTCAGCCGGGGGCCGGTGAATGGGGCGCGTTCGACTATTCGCGCAGCGGCAACCCGACCCGCAAGGCGTTCGAGACCACTTTGGCCGCGCTCGAAGGGGGCGCCGGCGCGTTGGCCTTCGCCTCGGGCATGGCCGCCACGCATTGCGTGACGATGCTCCTGGAACAGGGCGACCACGTCGTGGCCGGCGCCGACATCTATGGCGGCACCTATCGCCTGCTGCACAAGGTGGTCAACCGGGCCGGCATCGGCGTTTCGCTGGTTCCGACGACCGACCTCGGCGCCGTGGCGGCGGCCATCACCCCGCGCACCAAGCTGGTCTGGATCGAAAGCCCCGGCAACCCGTTGATGTCGATTTGCGACATTCCGGCCTGCGCCCAGTTGGCCCACGAGTACCACTGCCTGCTGGGCTGCGACAATACGCTGGCCTCGCCCGTCTTGACTCGGCCGCTCGAACTGGGCGCCGACATCGTGATGCATTCGGCCACCAAGTACATCAGCGGCCACAGCGACGTCCTGGGCGGGGCGCTGGTCGTCCGCGACCGGGAGTTGCTCGACCGGCTCTACTTCGTCCAGAACGCCACCGGCGCCGTGATGGGGCCGCTGGAGGCGTTCCTTTGTTCGCGCGGGCTCAAGACCCTTGATCTGCGCGTCCGCGAGCAATCGCGCACGGCAAAGCGGATCGCCGAATTTCTGGCCGGCGACCATCGGGTGCGGCGAGTGCTCTACCCTGGACTTGTCGGCCATCCCGGCCACGACGTCGCCGGGCGGCAGATGGACGGCGCGTTTGGCGGCATGCTCAGCTTCGAGGTGGCCGGCGACTTCGCAGCCGCGAAACGGGTGGCGCAATCGACGCGGCTGTTCCAGTTGGCCGTCAGTCTGGGGGCGGTGGAATCGCTGATCGAGCAGCCCGCCTCGATGTCGCACGCCAGCTACGATGTCGCCGACCGCCTCGCGCACGGCATCAGCGACGGCTTGATCCGCCTCAGCGTCGGCCTTGAGGACTTCGACGACCTGCGCGACGATTTGGACCAGGCGCTGGAACGAAACTAACCCGCGGCGCAAGCTCGATCATTCCGAAATTTGGTTGGGTTTGAGGTGACCCATTTCCTTACCAGCTCTTAGCCCGGCGGGCTACCCCTCGTTTTACACGCGCGGACAGAGGGCTTTCAACCTCGCCCGGTCAGAATCCCCGGTTTTCTGGTATTGCCGCCGATCGCCGTGGTAGACATTTGGCCTTTCATGTAAAATAACTGGCGTGGTTTTCCGTGCTAGGCCGCGTGGCCGAGAACGCTTCGGCCGGCACCGATCACGGCACGGCGGCGCCGATGTTTTTGGCCGGCGGCGGCGTGAGGGGTGTCGCCCTTTCAGGGCTTTACGACATGGAAACGCCCACGTTTCCTGGGGCTTACGCCCTCGTTGTTCTACACATCTTTTGATTGCGGGTGGTGAAATGGGGGCGTTGGGAAATCCCGGTCTCTTCGTAAGATGCCAGGGGCTTGCCCCCTGGAGTTTCACGTTGGTTTCTAGATCGAATGCGG
>DATKSN010000333.1:0-8476 GCA_035531595.1 Pirellulales bacterium
GGACATTGGCGGACGAAGAGGGTAGATTTAACCCCTACGTGACAAACGGGTTTGGACGTTGGCGGACATTGGCGGAAAAGCGTCCTACGCAACTGGAAATGTGGTGCCGGGAAACCGGTTGCGGGTTCGACTCCCGTGCCCTCCGCTCTTACAAGACAAGGACTTACGGCGATTGCCGCGAGCCGCAGGAAATGCAAAACAGGTCCAAATGTAGCCTAAATGATTATCAACGAAGGGATGAAGACCACGCCCTCGAAACGCCACAGAACGTCCGCCGCGTCGGCCCGGCGCGGTTTCGACTCGCTGGAACCATGAACCTGCCACCAACCTTCCCCAGTGAAAACGAGACCGTGCCGGTGGTGGTGATCGGCGGCGGGCCGGCCGGCTCGACCGTATCGACTTTGATCGCGCAGCAGGGGCGGCGCGTGGTGCTGTTCGAGCGTGAGAAATTCCCCCGCTTCCACATCGGCGAGTCGCTGATTCCCGAAACGTACTGGGTGCTCAAGCGGCTGAACATGCTCGATAAGATGAAGTCGAGTCCCTTCGTCCAGAAGTTCAGCGTGCAGTTCGTCAGCGCCGGCGGCAAGGAATCGCAGCCGTTCTACTTCTGGGACAACAAACCTCACGAGTGCTCACAGACCTGGCAGGTGCTCCGAAGCGAGTTCGATCAACTGATGCTCGACAACGCCCGCGAGCACGGCGTCGAGGCGCACGAGGGAGTACGTGTGCTCGATGTGCTCTTCGAGGGCGAGCGCGCGGTGGGCGTGCGGCTGGCGGACGAAGACGGCAACGAGCGCGTCGTCCGCTCTCAGGTGGTGATCGACGCCAGCGGCCAGAGCACCCTGATCGGCAGCCGCAAGAAACTAATGGTCAAGGATCCGACGCTGAAGAAAGGCGCGGTCTGGACCTATTGGGAAGGCGCCCACCGCGACCCCGGCCAGGACGAAGGGGCCACGCTGGTGCTGCAAACCGAAGGCAAGCAGGGCTGGTTCTGGTACATCCCGCTGCACCGCGACATCGTCAGCGTGGGGGTTGTCTCGTCGTTCGAGTACCTGTTCAACGGCCGCGGCGATCACGAGACGATCTACGCCGAGGAGCTCGACCGTTGCCCCGCAGTGAAGCGGCGGGTTTCGGTCGGCAAGCGCGTGGCGGCCTTTTACGCCACCAAGGACTACTCGTACCGCTCGCGGCAGGCCGCCGGCGACGGCTGGGTGCTGGTCGGCGACGCCTTCGGTTTCCTCGACCCGCTCTATTCGTCGGGCGTGCTGTTGGCGCTCAAGAGCGGCCAACTGGCGGCCGACGCCGTGGCCGACGGGCTTGCCAAGGGCGACACCTCCGCGGCCCAACTCGGCAAATGGCACGCCGAGTTCACCCAGGGTATGGACCGCATGCGCCGGCTGGTCTGCGAATACTACGAAGGCTTCAGCTTCGGCAAGTTCGTCAAGCGCCATCCGCATTTCAAGGGTACGATTACCGATCTCTTGATCGGCGACCTGTTCAAGGACAGCGTCGACCAGGTCTTCGGGCCGATGGACGCGATGCGGGCCGAGGCGCGGCAAGCGTCGGCGCCCTGAACGGTGGACTGCTGTACCTCATGCTTCAAGTACACGACGTCGAAATCCGCGTGCGATACCAGGAAACCGACGCCATGGGTGTTTTGCACCATGCCAACTACCTGACCTACTTCGAGGTCGGCCGCACGGAGCTTCTGCGGGCGGCCGGCTACGACTACCGAAAGATCGAGGAAGGGGGGCTCCTCATGGTCATCGTCGAAATCGGCTGCCGCTACCGGCGTCCGGCGCGCTATGATGATGTACTCCGGCTGCGAACCAGCACCACCCGGATTACCGCCGCGAAGATCGAGCACGAATACCAGCTTTTTCGCGGCGAAGAGTTGTTGGCCGATGGTCATAGCACGCTGGCATGTGTCGACCGATCGGGCAAGCTTCAACGGGTGCCGGAATGGATGCGGGATTAGTTCTTCCAAGAATTTGCCGCCGAATGGGGTTGCAATCCGGCACGAATCGGGCACAATGGTGCAATTCGCGATTTCGAGCCAATGATGTAAGGATCTGGAAAACGACATGTCGGAAGTCTTGAAGGTCGAGTTGCGTCAGAGTCGCGGCAAACGGCACGCCAAGCGGCTGCGCATCGCCGGATCCGTGCCGGCGGTGCTTTATGGCCACGGTGAAGCCAACCTGAGCCTTCAGGCCCAGGCTGAGCAGGTGCGGTCGATCGTCCGGCACGGCGCCCGGGTCGTCGATCTGCAGGGCGCGGTCTCGGAGAAGGCCTTTATCCGCGCGTTGCAGTGGGACACGTACGGCGTGGATGTGCTGCACCTCGATCTGACGCGCGTCTCGGCCGATGAAAAGGTGCAGGTGATGGTGTCCGTCGACCTCCGCGGCGAAGCCCCCGGTGTCAAGGACGGCGGCGTCGTCAGCCAGTTGCTGCACCAGGTGAAGATCGAGTGCCTGGCGATCGCGATTCCAGAAAAGCTGAACCTGAGCGTCAACGGCCTGAGGCTTGGCGATTCGCTCACGGTCGGCAACATCGAACTGCCCGAGGGCACGACGATGCTCACTGATTCGGAGACGCTGGTCGTGCAGTGTGTCGAGCCGAAGGCCGAGGAGGACTTGGCGGCTCCGCTGGCGGAAGGCGCCGAGCCGGAAGTGATCGGCCGCAAGGAAGAGGAGGAGGAGTCGGACGAAAGCAACAAGTAGTTGGCCTGTGATGCGGGTGGGCTCGTGAAGTTGGTGGTGGGATTAGGCAATCCCGGCCGCAAGTACCACGCAACGCGGCACAACGTCGGTTACGAGGTCGTGGCCGATTTGGCGCGGCGGTTTGGCGCCGGCGCGCCCCGCTCGAATTTTCAGGGCGAAGTGGTCGATGCGAACGTGCAAGGAGAGCGGCTGGTGTTGCTCTCGCCGCACACGTTCATGAACGCCAGCGGCGCGAGCGTGCTGGCGGCGCGTGACTTTTACAAGTTGGAGCATGCGGAACTGCTGGTGGTCTGCGACGATTTCAGCCTGCCGCTGGCCAGGCTGCGGATTCGGACGAAGGGATCATCGGGTGGGCAAAAGGGGCTGGAAGACATCATCCGTAGGTTGGGGCGCGACGACTTCGGCCGGCTTCGGATCGGCATCGGGCAGCCGCCCGATGGCTGGGATCCGGCCGATTACGTGCTCGGCAAGTTCAGCAAGGCCGAGCGGCCGGAAATCGATGCGGCGGTCTGGCGAGCGGCGGACGCCGTGGCAGTGTGGGTGCGCCGCGGTATCGACGAGTGCATGAACGAATACAATTGAATGTCCGATGGAATCGATCAGGAGTTGAGGTCTTGGCACAACACGTTTACGAAGGACTGTTCATTTTCGACTCGAACCGCTACTCGCGCGACGCCGGCGGCGTGTCGGGGCAAATCGCCGAGTTCATCCGCAAGTGCGGCGGCGAGATGATCGTCAGCCGGCTGTGGGAAGAGCGGCGGCTGGCCTATCCGATCAACGGGCAACGCAAGGGAACCTATTGGTTGTCGTACTTCAAGCTCGACAGCCGGCAACTGGTCACGATCGAGCGCGAGTGCCAGCTCAGCGAAAGCGTGTTGCGGTGCCTGCTGCTCAAGGTCGATCCGCGGATCGTCGACGCTTTGGTGAGCCACGCCACGTCTTCGGCGGGAGATCCAGCCAAGTCGCGTCGCGTCGAAACGGCCCCCGTCCCGGTCGAAGCGGTGGTCGAAGACGTCGTGGAAGAAGAACAGGAAGAGGTCGCGGAGTTGAATTGACGGCTTTTTATCGACAACCTGCTTCAAGGCTAGGATGGTCTTCAAGCGGACGGTGGTTTTTCTTGCAGCAGGTTTTTTTTACACGCCGGCGGGGGGAATGTCATGGCCAGTTTCAATAGGGTGATTTTACTCGGCAACCTGACGCGCGATGTGGAACTTCGGTACACTCCCAGCGGCACGGCCGTTACCGACATCGGCTTAGCGGTGAACGACCGGCGCAAGGGCGCCAATGGTGAATGGATTGAGGAGGTCACGTTCGTCGACGTCACACTTTGGGGCCGGACGGCGGAAATCGCCTCCGAGTACCTGGGCAAGGGTTCGCCCGCCCTGATCGAGGGCCGCCTGAAGCTCGACACCTGGGAAAAGGACGGCAAGAAAAACTCGAAACTGAAGGTGATCGGCGAAGCATTGAAGCTCGTGGGGAGCAAGCCGGGCGGCTCCGGCGGCCGAACGGGCGGCCCAGCCGGCGGCGCAGGGCGGCCCGCTTATGAAGAATCAGAATACAGTCCGCCGAGCGAGAGTTTCGGCGAACCCAGCGGCTCGGCCTCGGCGGCCCATCCGCCCGAGGAAGACATCCCATTCTAGCAGAAGGCGTCAGGCCATCGGCGTTAGCGCCAAACGCCTGACGTACAAGGTCATCCACCCGTGGCGTGGACTTTAGTCCGCGTTCCAACACGGTTTTGCCGACGCGGGCTGAAGCCCACGCTACACCTAACACCTAACGCGTCATGCCAAATATCAAAACGCCCCACCGCTCCAAGCGGCACAAAGTATCCGTTCGCAACAAGCGGCTACCTCGCGCCGCCAATGGCGGCATCGAGTTGCTCTTGATCCAATCGGTCGATCACCTGGGCAAGCAGGGCGACGTCGTCGCCGTCAAGCCCGGCTTTGCGCGCAATTACCTCTTGCCGCAAGGGCTGGCCACCCTCGCCACCGATCATCACAAGCGGATGATCGAAAAACACCGTGCCCGGCTGCAAGCGATCCAGAACTCGCGGCTCGTCGGACTGCGCGCGCAGGCCGAGGAGTTGAGCCGCCAAAGCGTGACGATCGAGGCCAACGCCAACGACGAAGGGCACCTCTACGGCTCGGTCGGAGCCTCCGACATCGTCGCCGCGCTCAAACGCAACCAGATCACGGTCACCGCCGACCAGGTGCGGCTGCGAGGCCCGCTCAAGGAACTGGGGCTGTACACCGTCAACATCCACCTCGGCCACGACGTGGAGACCGAGCTCAAGGTCTGGGTGGTACCCACGGTCAGCGACGACCTCCCGGTGGCGGAGTCGAAGGAAGCGGCAGGCGCGAAAGAAGCCGACGCGCCTAAGGAAGCCAAGCCGGCCTAGTCTTCCGAGAATCGTGCTAGCCCGGATTATTCATGGTCCCGTAGCTGGCTTCGCAAGAAGTCAGGCCGTGGACGCGAGTTACGCCAGAATTCTTGCGAATTCCGCTACATACAGTGCGCGAGTTCCTCCCCGGACCCTGAATAATCCGGGCAAGCGCTACAGGGAGGTTGCGAAGGGATGGCCGCGTTTCAGCGACTTGATGAACGCCCCGCGGGGCAGGCGGCGGCAGTGCCTCGTGCGGGTGGGCCTCAGGCGGCGGTGCCTAAGGCGGCGCCTCGCGCGACGGCGGAGTTGTTCGACCGGCTTCCGCCGCAAAATCTCGACGCCGAAAAGGGCGTGTTGGGCAGCATGATCCTGACCCCGGACGTTGGCGACGAAGTCGCGCTGCGGTTGCGGGAGTGCGACTTCTATCTGCCGCACCACCAGGTGCTCTACCGGCACTTGCTGGGGATGCAAAACGAAGGAGTGCGGATCGACGCCACCTTGTTGCACGAGCGGCTGAAGCACGCTGGCGACGTGGAAACGGTGGGCGGCGTGGCGTACCTCGCCGAGGTGATCGAGTCCGTATCGACGGCGGCCCACGCCGTCTACTACGCTCAGATCGTCCGCGAAAAGGCCGTCCTGCGCTCGCTGATTCACGCCAGTACCGAAATCCTCCGCGACGCCTACGATCCGACGATCGACAGCCGCGACATGCTCAATCGCGCCGAGGAAAAGCTCCTGTACTTGCTCGAGGAGGACGGGGCAAGCGAGTTGGCGCCTTTGCAGGACGTGTTGGCCGAGGCCCTCTCGCGCATCGACGCCCGGCTCGAAAAAGGGGGCGGCGTGGGCGGCATGCCCACCGGTTTCACCGACCTCGATCGCCTCACCGGGGGCCTGCACGAAGGGGAGCTGGTGATCATCGCCGGGCGGCCCAGCATGGGCAAGACGGCCCTGGCGACGAACATCGCGGACCAGGTGGCGATCGTCGGCGGACGAACGACGTTGTTCGTAAGCCTGGAAATGTCGCGGCTCGAGTTGGCCGAGCGGCTGCTCTGCGGCCATGGCCGGATCAACGGACACCGCCTGCGCAATGGTCTGATCTCGTCCGCCGACCGCTCGAAGTTGATCCCCACGTCGAACACCATGAGCACCGCGCCGCTGTACATCGACGATTCGCCGAGCCGCACGATGACCGAAATCGCGGCCACCGGCCGCCGGCTCAAGAGGAAGCACGAGCTCGGGCTGGTGATCATCGACTACCTGCAGTTGATCGAGCCGGACAACCCGCGCGACCCGCGGCAGGAGCAGGTGGCCAAGATCGCGCGGCGGCTCAAATCGCTGGCACGCGAGTTGAAGGTGCCGGTGATCTGCCTCGCCCAGTTGAACCGCCAGGCGGAAGTGGCCAAGGACAACCGCCCTCGCTTGAGCCACCTCCGCGAGAGCGGCGCCATCGAGCAGGACGCCGACGTGGTGCTGTTCGTCCACCGCGACGAGTACTACCAGACCAACGACGAAGACCGCGAACGCGTCAAGGGGCAGGCCGAGATCATCATCGCCAAACAGCGCAACGGCCCCACCGACGAAGTCAAAGTCGCCTGGCTGCCGGACTACACCCGCTTCGAGAATCTGGCGCGGGAAGCGGAGTACGACTTCAGCAATCAGTTCTAAGAGCCCGATCCTTGCCACTGCGGCGCTCGTTTTTCAAAAAATGCGGCGAGCCCCTCGGCGGCAGCCTCGGTGGTGCGCGCCGCGGCGCTGGCGGCGGCGCCGGCCGAGAGCAAGGTCGGCAGGTGCTCGCCGACCGTCTCGTTGAGCATTTGCTTGGTCAGCAGCAGGGCTTCGGGGGCGCAGCGGGCGCATTGGTCGGCCATTTCGACCGCGCGTGGCCAGAGATGGTCGGGAGCGACGACTTCGTGGAACAGCCCGATGCGCCTGGCTTCGGCGGCGTCGATCGTGGCCGCCGTGAGCAACAGCCGCGCGGCGTGCCCTCCGCCGATGCGAAACGCCAACAAAGGCGAAACCATGCCCGCGACAACGCCGCGTAGCGGTTCCGGCAGCCCGAACGTCGCGTTATCGGCGGCCAGTACGATATCGCAGGCCAGGAGCAGCCCCGCTCCGCCGGCCACCGCGGGCCCGTTGACCGCCGCGATCAGCGGCTTGGGGAACCGCCACATCTTCAAGATCAGGTCGAGGTATTGCCGGGCGTCGGCGTGCCATTGGGCATAGGCGTCCTTTTGCCGGCTCGTCTCGGCCATTTCGGCCAGGTCCATGCCCGCGCAGAACGCGGAGCCCGCCCCGGTGAGCACCACGGCGCGCACCTTCCGTTCCAGGTGCAAGTCGTCCAGCGCCAAGTCGAGCTCGCTCAACAGCGCGCGATTCAGGGCGTTGCGCTTGTCGGCCCGGTTGAGGATGATGGTGCCGGTGCGCTGGTGGAGATTGATGCGGAGGAGAGACATCGGGAAGCCCTTTCCATTCGCTCCAGGTTTTCCGGCCGCTCGAGCTCCAACTCGCTGATCGCCGTGCTCAGCAGTTTGCCTTGGGTATCGATCCGCGGCGACCGGCTGGCGCCGCCGGCCAGTGCATCGTACAATACGAAGTTCATCGCCCACAAGCGGGGCAGTTCAAAGCGCTCGACGCGGCTCACGCCCAGTCCCGCGAAATACGCGGCCACGCGGTCGGCCGTGAGCACGCGCCGCAGGTATTCAAACCCGGCGGGCGTGTAGGCGATCACGCCGATATTGGCATGGTTCCCCTTGTCGCCGCTACGAGCGTGGGCGATCCGCGACAGCGAAATCGAATTGGCAATGGGAACGGTATTCACGATCGGCCCCTGGAACGGCGCTCGGGTCGCACCTCTAGGTCGATTCCCATCCTAACCTGGGCACACCCACCAGACAACCTCCCCTTGCGCCGCCGCCCACCCTCCGTGCGAGGCGGAAGCGGACGCGGCGCGCATCGAGCGCGTTGCGAGAGAACTCACCGAACGCGTATCGTTCACCGACGTGCTTTCCGCCGCGGAGGCCGCATCGGGCGCCACGCCTCCGACTCGGGAGTGCGCCGAACCGTGTCGCAATCGCGAACCCGCGGGCGCGCGAATGGATCGCGAGCGTGTTCGGGGCCGATAGCGCGATCGAGGAGCTCGGGCGCGCCGACGCCGTCGCCGGATACGTGACGATTTCGTCGTTGAATCGCGCGCTGGAGCGCGAACGGGCCGCGGCGGGCGACCGTCCGGGGTACGAAGACTAATCGCCCTCCGAGCATCGGCGCTGCGCGAAAAAAAACGATTCCGAAACCCCTCCCCAAGAGATCCAAAAGAGCGTGGGGTAAGGCGAAGGGTGGCGCGGCAATTGGATGCCGCTTTCGCGGCTCGCTCAGA
>DATKSN010000334.1:0-3712 GCA_035531595.1 Pirellulales bacterium
ATCCGGCCGCTTGAACCGGCGAGCGCGCCATTACGTAGGCGGACTCGCCGGCTCAAGGGTGGGCTGGGCGTTCCCGGCCGCTGACGACGCGTTCTCTCACGTCGCTCACCTCACGCTGGTCCCGGCCCATGGCCGGGGACGATTCGTGGTCAGTACGATCGACCCGGACTCGTAACGGGCAGCCACTACCTGGAACAACAGATCGGCCCCGCGCTTGTCGATGGGTAGATAGCCCAGCTCATCGAGGAGGAGAAGTGACGGACGAACGTAAGCCCCCAACACCTTGCCCAACGTGCCGTTGATTTGGGCCGCGGTCAAGTGATTGATCAGGTCCACGATCCGCGCGTAGCGGACGGAATAGCCTTTCTCGCAGGCCACGTAGCCCAACGCCGTGAGCAGGTGCGTTTTACCGGTGCCCGTCGGCCCGACGATCACGGCGCAGCCGTGCGCATCCACGAAGTCGCAGTCGAAAAGCCGCAGGATGGCCGCTTTCGGCGCCGACTTCGGCGAGGTGAAATCGTAGCCGGCCAGCGTTTTCAGTTTCGGCAGCCGTGCTTCGCGAATCCGGCGGGCCCAAGCACGCTGCTGGCGCGCCGTGGCCTCGATGCCGATCAGGATGCGAAGAACCTCCAGGGGCGAACTCCCCTTGCGGGCCGCCTCGTCCAAGACTTCGCGGTAGGTCTTGGCGATTTCGAGAAGCCTCAGTGCAGCCAGATCCCGATCCAGTTGGGAGTTCGGATTGGGATCATCTTTACGTCGAGTCATGCGAATCCTCCGGGGGTAAGTTGAAGAGACGGTCGTAAACAGCGGGGTCGTCGGGATCGAGTTGGATCTCGTCGATCAATTCGCGGCGTTGTGGAGTGGGCATGGTCGGTGTGGGGAGTTGCCGACGCCGGCGTTCGGCCAGCAGCAGGTTCTCGACGTAGGCGGCGTCGTAGGTGGCGAGTTGGTCGGCGCGGACCAGCGTGCGGAGGACCTCGTGCCGCCCATAAAGCCGCACTAAAGCCAGTAAGCGGCGCAGGTGCGTGGTGGTCTTGATCGGTTGGGTCTTGAGGCGCAGGTGGAACTGACGTGCTTCCGGCCCCAGGGCGTCGAACTGCTGTTCCAAAGAGCTGGCACCGGACCGCTTTCGACACTCCAGCGCCGCCAGGCGGTGCTCGGGCTGCACGATCAGTTGCCCACGCTCATAAGATCGCGGGTGCCGTGCCACCACCTGGCCCTCATGGAGCACGCGGATTTCGCTGCGATCGGCCCGGAGCATGACCGTCTTACGCGCCAAGTTCGGCGGCACCGAGTAGCGGTTGCCTTCGAATTTGACGCGCGCATGGGGGCTAATGACGGACGGCACGATTTCGTCGGTATCGAAGGGAATCGACGGCGGCGGGCGAAGCAGCGGACGCTCTCGTTGGAAGCGATCCAGCGGGGGTTCGCGCGTCGTTTCATGAACGCGCGGGTTCGCCACCGTGTCGCGCCAGCGAGGGGCGAAAGCCACGTAATCCGCGAACGTCAGCAACTCGTCGTCGCGGCCGGCCAGCGCATTGTGCTTAACGTAGCGCACACCTCCCTCGACGATGCCCTTCGACTCCGGGTCGCGCCGTTCGCATGCGATGGGCTGCATGCAGAAGTAGCCGCACAGCGCCAGGAAGTCGGGATGGAAGCAGGCATCCCGGCCGGAGCCGTTGAGAACGGCGGCTTTCAGGTTGTCGAAGATGATCGAGCGGGGGCTGCCGCCAAAGAACGTCAGCGCGTTGACCAGCGAGCGATAAAACTCCGCTTTGCGCTGCGAAAGCGAGAACTCGATAAACGTCAATCGGCTGTAGCAGAGTGTGGCGACGAACACCGAGACCTTGCGCGAGGTATCGCCGACGGCCACCCGCCCGCATTCGCCCCAATCGACCTGCATCGCCTGGGCCGGCTCGTAGTACACTTCCTGATAAACGCGCCCGCGAACCGGGCGGATCTTGCGCAGGTAACGCCGAACGACCGCGACGCCCCCGCTGTACCCTTCAGGTGGCTTGGCGATCTCCTCGCGGATACGGATCGCGGAGAGGTCGGGATAGCGAGCCACCAGGGCGTCGACCTTGGCGATGAAAGGGGCGAGGATGCTGCCGCGAGAGGCGACCTCACGGCTCGGCGGCTGGTCCAGACGCAGGGCTTTGGCGACGGTGTCACGCGAGCAATGGAGCCGTTTGGCGATCGCCCGCTCCGAAAGCTTTTCGATCTCGCGCAAGCGACGGATTTCAGCCCACAGGGCGACGTTCATGGCAACCTCCGTGAATTCTCGCGCGCGGAGGAAGTCGACGATTCGGCATTCGCAGAGCGCAACAGGTCCGCCAGTTGGATGAGTCCCTGGCCCGGCTCACGCCGCCGTCGCACGGGCACGACCGGCAGCGACAGGACTTGAGTCAAGGGGGCCTGCCAGGCAATCAAGTCGTTGGCGATCAATTCGTCTCGTGCCCGGATGAGGGTGTCCAGCGGCATTCGTAGTAGAGCGGCCACAGCGGGGTCGCCGTAAAACGACAGGCCTTGCCCGTCACTGACGGCGGCCAGGAAGAAGTACAACTGCACGGCGTCGCGCGAAAGCTGCGCGGCATGATCCCGGACGAAACGACGGTCCATCCACGACCACCCGGTCGAGGGTGGACGACGCAGACGCTCAGCAACGAGAACACGTTTTTGAATCATGGCAAGGCTCCTTGGACAGCGAAGGGGCCAAGCTTACCGTCGACTAAGCCCCGCTCAGATAGCGCGGGACCGCGCCGGTCGATGTTGCTCAGGCGGGTCCGTCGCGCGCGCCGACGGGCGACGGCCCCTCCGAGCGAACTGCATGAGTTCGGCCTCGCTGCCGTCGATACTCGCGCGCACGCCGCTCTTGCCCGTCCAAGGTGTGTCGGCTCAACCACTTGCGTTCCCGATCCCGCACGCGGTGAAACGCTTCGCGGCAACTGCTGCCGCAATAGCGCGTGGGAGCGTGAACCGCCGGGACTGGGTGTTCATGGCAGCCAGGCCGCTGGCAAATGGCCCGAAAAAAAATCCTTTGCTCCGTGACCACGGTCGGGTTGACGGAGCTGGTGGTCGGGCGGTTGAGCGGCGGTTTTGGCGCGCTTGCGGCGTTCCTGTTCCGCATCGGCATGCTGGCGCTGCGCTGCTGGCTGCCGCCGGCGCTTGGCTTGACGTTGGCATGCTTGCCACCGATGAACCAGCCTCAGGCACTCGGTATCTTGGCAATACCGCTGGTTCCAACAGTGCGGTTGAAAGCTGCAACCACACCCCTTGCGCAAACAAATCCGCGCCGGGAGGTAATGCCCCTTGCGAGACAACGTGGCTCTGGATTAGGCTGAGAGGGATCCACGGGAGGTGCTACTCCCAACGGTTAAACCCGAGGAGGAGGGTCGCGCCTCCTTCTCGGGGTTCTTTCCATCAAAACAGGATCAAGACGACGATTCCTCAGTGTAGAGGCGTCCGCCGGAACAAGACAAGGAAAGAAAACCCAGTTCCAAGCCTGCTGGAGGGACAGAGACAAGGATCGAGAAAGATCTTATGTCAATCTGGGGGAACTAGACGGGGATTGAGAGGCTATCCGAAAACTGATATTGCTGTAAGTCGTGATTTCGCCGATCTTTTCGCGCACCCCCCCCTTATTGCAAAGGAGTGCATGAGATGTCGGACGAAACCCTCCCTCGGAAGGCGTATTCCTCGGATCTGACGGATG
>DATKSN010000335.1:0-47516 GCA_035531595.1 Pirellulales bacterium
TTACCCGAAACTCTCAAAATGCCTCAAAACTCACTCGCAAGGTGCGAATTCATCGTCACAAGCGTCACAGCGTCACACATGGTTGCCTAGATCGGCCTCGATCGGGCAATGAATGCTAGCAGAATTCACAACGATCCGATCCAGGCCCCATCTGCGGAAATCCTATATTCTCTATCTCGCCAACATTCGCCATAATGACGATTAGAAAAATAATCGCGTTTTCGACCGTTTCACTGACCGCACTGACCGCGTCGACTGGGTAAGACGATTTCGCGCGTTTTGGGCCTTGATCGTAAGTTTGCCGAATGCTAGCTGCATTCGTTGCTAGCAAGCCCGGAAACGCCGGGCTTTCCTGGCTTTCCAAGTCGCCGGGAGTGACAGCATTCGGCAAGCTTACGATCAAGGCCCGCCTGGAGTCCTGACGGTAAGCGCATCTTGGCGGCCGATCAGGATCCGCTTCGGGTGGATGCTCTGCTTTCCGCTGCGGGCCATGACCCCGCCGAGATCCTGGTCAGTCGGGTTGCTGTTCCAGAAGATGTTTCCTGGAGTGGCTGGTCCTTACCCGACGATCCCGCCGAGTCATGAACATTCGATATACGCTCTGTCCAGTCCGGGCACCCGTGCCCGCTCTCGGCGGGGCGACGCTCATGCCACGACCTCTCTTGGCGGTGCGCATTACTGGCCCCGCCGGTTCACGCTTACGCGACGGTCTGCTCGACACCGGTGCGGACGAAACGATCCTTGATCCGTCCGTGGCTCCGCAGATCGGAGCGGACCTGAGCCGAGCCGTTGAGCGCGAGGTCAACCTCGTCGGTCGTGGTCGGATTCGCTCCCGCTACGTTTCAGTGCGGCTGCGCATAAGCGATGGCGTCGCTGAAACGTACGAGTGGGACACCGTCGTGGGTTTTGCTCCGTTCCCAGTGTTACGCTGTCTTCTCGGATTCGCCGGCTTCTTGCAGTTTTTCGACACCTGCTTTCAAGGAGCCAATGAAAAGGCTACGCTTCTACCGAATCATGTATTCCCTGGACGTCGCATTTAGAGCGCCGCATGGGCACAGCCTCGACAACACGGGCACGCCGAACATTCCGAAAATCGCCCAACACAACCGCACGCCGCCGCCAGGCTGGAATGGCGTGATTCCCTTGTCGACGAAAGATTGAGGCCGGAGGTGTTTGGCGTGGCTGCGTGGCTTGACCTACTTGCCGCGTTCGACGAGCCGGACGAGCAAATCTCGGGCGGCGCCGCTATCGATGGCCTGCGCCGCCAAGGTCGCCGCCGCGGCGGGCTGTTCGGCGCGCCCCGCGATCCAAAGGGCGGCCGCGGCGTTGATGATCACGATATCGCGCGCCGGCCCGCGCTGACCGTCCAGGACCGCGCGGATCATGGCCGCGCTGGCCTCCGGCCCGTCGATCGAGATCGAGTCCAGCGGCGCCGGTTCGAGGCCGAAGTCGCCGGGCGTCCAGACGAAATCGCGCAGGGTGTCGCCCTTGACCTCGGTCACTCGCGTCGGGCCGGCGAGCGTGATTTCGCCCAGCCCGTCATCGCCGTGAACCACCAACGCTCGGACGACGCCCAGCCTCGCCAACGCCGCGGCCAGCAGCGGGCGCAACTCCGCACGGCCGACGCCTAAGAGTTGAAAGTCCGCGCCCACCGGGTTCGTAAGCGGACCCAACCAATTGAACACCGTGGGCACGCCAAGCTTCCGGCGCGCGGGCGCGACGTGCTTCATGGCGGCGTGGCAGAGCGGCGCGAAGCAGAAGCAGATGCCCAACTCATCAAGGCACGACGACACCCGGTCGAGATCGGCCGCGATGTTCACACCCAACTGCGCCAACACGTCGGCCGAACCGCTACGGCTGGTCACGCGGCGGTTGCCGTGCTTCGCCACCGGCACGCCGGCCGCCGCCGTGACCAGCGCCGCGGTGGTGCTGATATTGAACGTGCTCGACGAGTTGCCGCCGGTGCCACAGGTGTCGATTACCCCGCGGCGTTGGGTGCGGATGCGGGTCATGTGGCGGCGCATAGCCGCCGCGGCGCCGGCCACCTCGTCGACCGTCTCGCCCTTGGCCCGCAGGCTCGTCAAGAACAGCGCGATCTGGTTTTCGGCCCATTCTCCCCGCATGATCCCGTCGACGGCCGCCGTCATTTCCCCAAGCGAGAGGTTCTCACCGGCCGCCAGGCGTCCCAGGGTATGCTCGATCAACGACGGCGGACTCCGAAGTGGGGTTGATGCGATTGAATCAGACGTCATATACGATAGCCAATATAGCAAATGGCGAATAGTCGGTCCAGTGAATATCGCCGGGCCGCGCCGGGCCGCGGAGAGCCGCTGCTTGAGTAGGACGTGCCCGTCAACGATGAGGATTGGCTGTGGCCGAAGCCGAACAAACAGGGGGCTAACGCCCCTGGCGAGGCTCCAACGACGCCTCAAGCTGCATCAAGTGGCCGAAGCCGAACAAACAGGGGGCTAACGCCCCCCGCTCGCCACGGCGAGCGTCATGTTACCGCGCCAGCGGCTTGTACCTCCTCATAATCGCCCTGGCGGCGCGCAGGCCGTCGAGCGCCGCGCTGACGATGCCGCCGGCGTAACCGGCGCCCTCGCCGATGGGGTACAGGCCGCCGACCGCCGCGCTTTCGAGCGTCTCCGGATCGCGGGGAAAGCGAACCGGCGAACTGCCCCTGCTTTCGGGACCGGCCAAAGTGGCGTTTTCGAGAAAGCGCCCGTGCCAGCGGCGGTCCATCAGCGGCAAGCCGTGCCGCAATGCCGCGACGACCTCCGGCGGCACCAGCTCGGACATGTCGGCGAGCACCAGCTCGCGCGCGTAGCTTGAACGGAGCATCGCGGTCGTCTTCCGGCGGGCAAGGAAGTCGCCGGCCAACTGGATCGGGCAGGCATAAACGCCGCGCCCCGCCGCGAAGGCCCGCGCTTCGTACCGGCGCTGCAAGAACATGCCCGCCAATGCGTGGCCTGAGCCGAACTGCCCGGGTTCGAGCGTCACCATCAGGCCGCTGTTGGCGTAGGGCGACGCTCGCCGCGAGAGGCTCATGCCGTTGGTGCAGAACTGCCCTGGCTCCGAGACGCTGGGGATGACCTGCCCGCCGGCGCACATGCAAAAACTGAACAGGTTCAGCTTCCCGCGAGCGACCAGGCTGTAATCGGCCGCGCCAAGCTGTTCCTCGAGGGGCCTGCGCCCGTACTGTACGCGGTTCACTTGCTCCTGCGGTTGCTCGATTCGGAGGCCGATCTGAAACGGCTTGGGAACCATCGGCACGCCGCGGCGGTGGAGCATCTCGTACGTGTCGCGGGCGCTGTGTCCGATCGCCAGCACGGCGACCGTGGCGGAAAACGGCCCCGATGAAGTCGCCAAACCCCGCAACCGACCGTCGGCCAAATCAAGATCCTCGACGCGGCAGTCGAAACGGAACTCGCCGCCCGCGGCCTCGATTTTTCGCCGCAGCGCCTTGACGACGGCCGGCAAGCGGTTGCTGCCCAGGTGCGGCCGGTAGTCGTAGAGAATCGAAGGCTTGCCCTTGCACTCGGCGAACAGTTCGAGAATCCGCCGCACGTCGGGTCCGGAGCCGCGGCAGGTGAGCTTGCCGTCGCTGAACGTGCCGGCCCCGCCTTCGCCGAACAGGTAGTTGCTCTCCGGGTTGTGTGGGCCGCCGGCGTCGAAGGCGCGTATGTCGAGAATCCGGTCGCGGACCCTTCTTCCGCGTTCGAGCAGCAAGGGCTGATAGCCGCGTTCGGCCAGGAAATAGGCCGCCGCCAGGCCGGCCGGTCCAGAACCGACGATGAGGGGGCGGTGCGGAAGCGGCTCGCGCCCCGGCTCAGGCAGTTCGAAGGGAGGTTCCTGGTACATTTCGACGGTCGCCGCCCCGCGCCGGCGCGCCGCCTGGGCCACCAGCGCTTGCTCGCCGTCGGGCACGACGACTTCGGCGGCATAGACGAACTGCACTCGGCCCTTGTCGCGCAGATCGAGGCTTTTGCGCAGAATGCGCCAACGAGCGATCGCGTCGGGGCGCACGCCCAGCGCGTGCGCCAAGCGATCGGCCAGCGCCCATTCCGGCTCGTCGACGCTTAAGCGGATGTTCGCCAGCCGGATCGGCATATCAGGAGCCTTTTAGGATTGCCGCGGCAACGGCATCTACAGAGAAGCGCGCGGTTGTTTCTGGAATGCACTTAGACTTGGGGCTCCCATCCGGGCCGGTACTCGCGCGACCAGAGCTTCGCCGCTTCGTCGTCGCCAACGATCCGGCGCGCGGCCGGGTCGAAGTTCACCGTGCGGCCGGTGCGGTAGGCGATGTTCCCCAAGTGGCACAGCGTGCTGCTCTTGACCCCCTCCTCGATGTCCGCCTTGGGGCGCTCGCCGCTCTTGACGCAGGCCAGGAAGTCGCCGATATGGTCGGCGTCGCTGTAATTCGCGACCCCTTCGGCCAGCAGCTTGCCGTCGGCGTCGAACATTTTGTAACCCTTGCCGGCGATCACCAACGACCCCTTCTCGCCGTAGAAGGCCTCTCCGAAGCTCTCCCCCTCGAAGCCGCGCTTGTTCCAGGTACGGTGCTCCCAGTGAATGGCCTTGTCGCCGAAGTGAAAGGTCGCGAGTTGCGTGTCGGGCGTTTCCTGGTCGTCGTCGAAGTGGTATCGTCCGCCGCCGCACACGACGCGTTCGGGATAATCGACACCCAAGGCCCAGCGGCAGACGTCCAGGGCATGGACGCCGTTGTTACCCAACTCGCCCGTCCCCCAGTGCCAGAACCAGTGCCAATGGTAATGGATCACGTTGTCGTGGTAGGGCCGGTCGGGCGCCGGACCTTGCCAAAGCTCATAGTTCAAGTGCGAAGGCACCGGCGCCGGCTTGCCGCGGCCGATGCTGGGACGCCGGCTGTCGATCCAGCCGCGCGCGAAGAGTACGCGGCCGATCTCGCCCGCGCGCACTCGGCCGACCGCCTCGATGGTGCCCGGCGAACTGCGACGTTGCGTGCCGACTTGCACGACGCGTTGATGTTTTCTCGCGGCGGCCAGCATCAACTGGCCTTCGTGGCCGTTGTGGCTGGCGGGCTTTTCAACGTAAACGTGCTTGCCGGCGGCACAGGCCATGATCGTCGCGGGGGCATGCCAGTGGTCTGGGGCCGCGATGGCCAGCGCGTCGACCGACGGATCGTCGAGCGCGCGGCGAAAATCGCCCAGCGGCTTGGGCGCCAGGGTTTGCGCTTCGCCCGCGGCGGCCAGCCCTTTGCCCAACGCCTGCTCGTCGACGTCGCAGATGCAAGTCACCACCGAGCCCGGCTGCGAGGCGAAGCCGCGCGCCACGTCACGGCCCCGGCCGTTCGTACCCATCACGGCGACCCGCACGCGCTCATTGGGCGAGTCGGCCGCGCGGGCCGGCACTTCGCTCCAGACCGCCAGCGCGGCGCCGGTAACAGCCGAACGCCCCAGGAATGTGCGACGATCGAGTGGCTTGAGCATGAAAGAACTCCAGGGGGGTCATTGGTCATTGGTCACTTCGGCTTTTTCTTCGCCAATTCCTCTCGGAACAGGGCCAGTTGCTTGTTCATCAGGCCCGAGTGGGGGTTGAGTTCGACGGCCTTCGACTGGTACTTGACGGCGTTTTCAAGGTCGCCCAGCGCATAGTAACAGCGGCCGAGGGTGTCGAGCAGGCCCGGATCGTTGGGCCGTAGTTCGAGCGACTTCCGCGAGCAGTTCAGCGCCTCCTGAAAGTCGCCCTCGGTATTGGCGATGAGCCAGGCGAGTTGATTGTAGTGCGTCTCCTCGTCGGGATCTTGTTGGATGCGGCGGCGGAACTCGGTGGCGGCCGCGCTGATCCACTCCAGCGTCTGCTTCCGCAATTCGGGCTCAGGGTGGGGGATACGGTAGAGCGCGATCAGCACGTCGGCGTCGGTGGGGTCGTGCTTGGCCGCCGCGCGAAGGTGCTCGATTCGTTTGGCCCCCGCTTCGGGCGAGACGACTGCTTTGGGCGAGACGACGTCGCATGCCCGGAAGAAATAAAGCCGCGCTTTGAGTCTGCCCAGTTCCAGCCGTCGATTGTCGGCCGCTCGGCCGGCGCTGATGTTGGCCTCCATCGACGTGACGGCGGCTTCCGCCAATTGAGCGGCCGCCAGGTCGTCGCCGCGGTCGTGCAAGAGTTCGGCCAGGACCGATTGGCCGCTGATGGTCCAGACGCTTGTGGGTGGGCCGATTTCGATCGTCCGGCGCAGCTCCTGCTCCGCCCAGCGCACCCAATGCCGCTGTTGCAGCGGAACATAGAGGACGTAGTGGGCTTGCTGGTCGGCGTCGTTCAGCGCCAGCGCCGCGCCGGCGAGCGCCAAGGCGCGCGCCTCGTCGCCCTGGGCCAGCCTGGCTTGGGCCAGCGTATACATCAGCATCGGGTCCGACTTGAATTGATCGGCGAACCGCTGATGCACCTCGTCGAGCACGCTCCAGGCCTGCTGCTCAACCAACCAGTCGACCAGTTCCGTGAGCGTTTGGGGCTCTCCCTGCTCCAGGGACACGATCCGCAGCATGGCGGCCACGGCCTCGTCGCGGCGGTCGAGTTGCCGCAGCAGCGCCGCCTGCTTTCGCCGGAGCGCCGCGACGATCTCGTGGTTGGTTTGGCGGGGCGTTTCGGAAAGCGTCTTTTCCTCGGCCTCGGCCCGCCTGCGCCAGGCATCGACGGCCGCCGCCGGGTCGGCGCGGGAGGCCAGGTAGGTTTTCAGCCATTCGGCGCCGGCCCGTGTGCTTGACCCGATGCCTTGCCGGATTGCGCGTTCGCGGCGCGGCCAGGCTTCGCCGTCGGGCTTCTGGTCGAGCACCGCCACGGCCGCCTGCTTCGATAACAGCGTCGAGCGCTCGAACCGGACGATGCGGCAGAGCACCAGCAACCCTTTGTCGTCGGGCAGCGCCGCCAGCCGCTTGATCAGTTCGAGCCGCGCCGTCTCGTTGGCCGACGGGTACGTGAGCAAGAGCGATTTGACCTCGGCCGGGTCGCCCTCGGCGGTCCAGTCGATCCGCATCGTTCGCACCAGGTACTTGGCTCGGGCGGCGACTTCCACGTCGTCGTGATCCTCGGCGGCGGAGAGCGCGTCGAAGGCCTCGAAGCCGATCTGGACCAACTCTTGCTGCGCTCGCTCGCGAACGAAGTAGTCGCCGTCGCCCAATTGCTCGATCAGCCGGGCGATGCGCCCGGCGGTCGCCGAAGCTTCGTCCGCCTCGACCCCTGGGGTCTCGACCGCCGCCGGCGTCTCTGCCGGCTCGTCCGCCCGCAACGTCGCCGCCGCGTCGTGGACGCCCACGACATCGCCGGCGAGCTCAAGAGGCGCGTCAGCGGCCAGAAGGCCGAACAGACTAAGGGACGGTAGCAGCAGAGCCAGCAGCGGACGGCGAGGGTGCATTGCATTCTCCGTTTGTTGTCCAATTTCGGGCGCCGTTCACTGGACTATCAATCCAGCGCCCCGCGCCGGAGGGTCGCCGGGGCATCGCTGACGCTCTGCCCCAGCCACCTCACCCCTCACCACCTCACCCCTCACCAAAAAGTACCGGAGGGGGGACTTGAACCCCCACGACCTTGCGGTCACTGGATTTTGAGTCCAGCGCGTCTGCCATTCCGCCACTCCGGCAAAAGTGTTACGCCGTAGCAGTTTGCGCTACGTTTTCCCCCTTGTCAACCGCCCCGTTTTCGCCCCGCGCGTAACCGGCGCGTAAAGATTGGTGCATAGTGATGGTCGCGGGAGCCTTCCCGTCCGCCACCAGCCGCCGTTCGACCGACCGCCGGGCGATGGCCATTTGGTCCAGCTTTTCGTAGTGCTTCCGCATGACCTCGGGTGTGGCCCCAACCATGACACTTGCCTCTTTCTCGGACACGCCAGCCATTTGCAAGCCGGTAATGGCCGTCCGCCGGAAGTCGTGCAACGTGAACCCCCCCCACGTCGAGCCGGCCTGCTCGGCGGCCTTGGTCTTTTCCTGGTTGAACCGCTGCAACTCGTCCTGCAACCAGCCCACCAGCCTATCGGGCGTGAACCCTTGGACCTTGGCCGCGTGGTGGGGCCGGTGCTTCCAAAGCAAGAGCAACCGCCGCAACTCGTCGGCGAACCGCCCGAACGCCCAGCCGTCCGCCACGCAAGCCCGCACGTCGGCGTGAAGCTCGGCGGGCAACCAGCCATGCTTGATGTGACGGGTCTTGCTCGACGCGCCCACGACACGGACAAAACCATCGGTCAGCAAGTCATCTTCCTTCAAGCTGGCAATCTCCGTTGCACGCCAGCCGAGTAGGGCGGCCACTTCCAGGTACACGGCGGGCAGCCGCCAGCCATTCCACCGATCGGCAATCCACGCGAAAAGTTCCGCCGACTCCGCGGCCGAAACGATGCGAATGTCAGGATCGTCGCACCGGGGAGGCTTGATGTTGGCGAACGGGTTGACTGTGTAATCAAGCAAGGCGCATTCCTTGCCCAGCCACTTGCCGAACACGGCTTTCAGGGTCGCCAGGTCGCCGCGGATTGTCCAGGGCGACGCGCCGCCCTCGGCCCGCCGGCGCTTGTACTCGTTCGCCGTGTCGGCGGTCACGCCGGCCGGACACGTCGCCTCGGGGAACATGCGGCGGAACACTTCGAGGGTGAGCAAGGCATCGGAAACGTAGCTGGGCCGCAAGTTGTCGGCCTCCATCGCCCGTTGAAGGGCCGCGCGGCAATCCTGCCAAGTGGACGCCGCCGGGGTGGGCGTCTCGTCGATGACTTCGGGGGCGGCGCCGGGGATGTTCAACTCGGCCCACTTCGCTTTGCGGATGGCCTCGGCTTCGGTGCGGTCGCCCGTGCCGGTGCTCTCGCAAGAGAACGCGCCCGTCTTAGGGTCTCGCCAGCGTAGCGACCAGCGGTACTTGTGCTGGCCGTTGCGGCGCGTGCTGCGCAGGTTGCGCTTTTCCAGGTAGACTTGAGTTACCATCGTCGATTCTCCTTTGGGTTGTGGGGTTGTCTAGGTTTGTGCGATAACGCGGCCGACTTGGGTGCGGTTCCACGGCTTCCCGCGGCGGGTCGTGTGACCCATCGCGTTCAGTTTGTCGGCGATGGCCTGGGGCGAGTTGCCGGCGGCCCGTAGTTCCCGCATCGTCGGGGCCAGGTCGCTGTAGGCTTCAACGGCCTGAGCCCGCAGCGACACGCCGGCCGCCCTCGCTCCCCGCACGCGGGCCTCTTGGGTCAGGTTGCGGCATTGGGTCAGTTGCCCGCCCAACTTGCCGCCACGGGCCTTGTAGGCGGTCAAGGCGGCCTTCGTCCGCGCGCTGATCGCTTCGGCTTCCGCCTCCGCCACCGCGGCCAGAATGTGCAGGGTCAGCCGGTTCGCGTGGGGGTTGTCGCACGCGATGAAATCCGTCTTCGCTTCCATCATGGCGGAGAGAAACGCCACGTTGCGGGCCAGCCGGTCGAGCTTCGCCACGACAAGGGTTGCCTTGCTGCGTTTGGCGTGGGCGATTGCCTTCGCCAACTCGGGGCGGTCGGACTTCCGGCCACTCTCGATTTCAATGTACACGCGAAGCACGCCGGCGCCCTGCTGGCCGGCGTAGGTGTCGATCGCTGCCTGTTGGGCTTCCATCCCTAAGCCCGACTCGCCCTGAACCTTCGTTGAAACTCTCGCGTAACCGATGATTTGCTTGCTGGCCATGATTCGTTCCCTTTGCTCTCGTTTTTCCTTGTCGTCCGCCCCACAAGAGCAATGTTACACGTTCTTCAATGGTCAGTCAAGTAGTTGTTACAATTATTTTTTCTTCCCCTTTGCCGGTGGGCAACGCTTTGCTTTCGCACGCCGGACGGCCCGCCGTACGGCGTCGGCTTGCGCCTTGGCGAAGTCGCGATCGTCCTTGGGGAGTCGGCGGTCACTGGCCAGCCGTAGCGCGTAGCGGGCCACGGCGGCGGGTACGTCGGGTTCCAACGCTGCAATCTTGTCCGCCCATTCGTCGAGCCCCTCGTGGTTTGTTTTTTTCATTCGGTCACTTCCTTTCTGGGTGTCGCTAAGAAAGAGAATATGGAGGGTCGTAAAGTCGGCCGCAAGGGAACCGTTGCGTACAGGCCGCGCCCGTGGTAGCCTACGGCTGCCGGCCGGCCGACTGGACGGCGGACGGCGGGACGGTTGCAGGCTCGGCTCCGCCCTCGTGTTGACGGCCTCCTTGACTTTGCGACCGCCTGTTGCGTCTCGCCGATGGCCGCTATTTCGGCAACACTTGCCGAATTACCAACGATGTCAGTTTTGTCAGTTTTTGGTATTTGCAAGCCGCCGCTCGCCGACATTCCGCCCCACCCGCTGCAATCCTAGAAGGTCCAATACAAGGGTGCCTTGCCTACACGTATCAACTCTCGACGGTGCCCTCGATAACGCAAGCCAAGCGAACGTGGCGAACCGCACGCGGCATTCCGCGACGCCTAACCGCCTGAAACCCGCCGACCCGCCGAATTATGGCCCGCAACTCGGCGCGCCGAGTAACTGGCCTTAAACCGCCCCCGCGTCCTCGAAGTCCATGCCCTTGAGCGCGTCGAGCACAGTTCGCCTCACGCCTTCCAGGTGCGCGGCGTCGGCCTTCTCGGCGTCCAACTCGCGGTTGAATGCCGCGCGGTCGAGCACGCTGTCGATGGCGTCGCGCAAAATCGCTTGCAACTGCTGTGGCCGCAGGGCCTCGACCTCCCATACGTTCGTGCCATACTTCGCCACGAATCTGGCGTAGTTGGGTGACTTTTCCTTGGCGAGCATGTTCTGTTGAAGCTTGTATTTCTTGGTTTGGGTCTGCGTCAACGCCACCTTGATGGGATGGATATTCTCGATGTGGAAATCGTCGCGCATGCTGCGCGCGAACGAGCGGGCGATTTCCTCGCCGTCCGGGTCGAAGTCGCCGACGATCAGCGGTATCAGCTTGTTCTTGCCGCTGGCCCAATACCTGGCGGCCATGTCGCGGCGCGGCGGTAGTGAAGAAAAGCCGCGGCCCGTGATGAGCGGGATGCAGAATTCGGCGGCCACGGGTTTCAGGATCGGGGCCAGCGTGTTCTTCTCACAAAGAATCTCGATCTGGTTCGGCTGCGATTGAAGCAAGTCACGCCAATAGCCTTTGAGCAAGCCGTTAAGCTGGCCACGGATGAACGTCCGCACGTCTCGATGCACGGCCCAGGTCACGACCGGCCGCGTCTCGTCGTCGATGGCCTCCATCGGGATCAGGCCGGCCAATCTCGCCCGCGTCAGAAGCTTGGTCAAGTTGCCGTAGCTCTTCGGTGTGTTGTCGTAGCGGGAATTGGGCTTGCTGGCGTGCTTCAACGGTGGGTCGTTGAGCAGCCCGTAATGGATTCTGCGATCACTGAACGGCCAGAAGTCACGGCCGGCGTCCAGGATCACCAGGATGGCGTCCAACATTGGCTGCTTGGCCGCGGTGATGCGAGCTCGCTTTCGGACGCCGCCGATCTCGATGGGTTTCACTTTGACTTTGGCGGCCTCGGCCCGGTCGTCAATGAGCGATTGATAGGCGTGGTGCGGATTGACGCTTACGATCTCTTCGTGCAACTTCTCTGTAAACGACTTGTCTCTCTGGCGGTTGTGCTCGCGCAATAACACAAGCCAACCGTCGACGTCATAGTCGCTGCGGCGAACCGCCTCGGCTCGGCACGGGACCGACGTTAAGCCCGCTAACCGTGCGGCCACATGCCGGCGATGCCCACTGATAATCCAATCATCAATCGAATGAACGATCGGCTCGCGTAGGCCGTGCTCTCTGATGCTCGCGGCCAGGGCGACAATGTCGGGATCCTTGCGGTCGACCGGCCGGTAAAGCCTGTCGTTCTCTGGCGACGGCCGCAAATCGGCAAGCCGTCGTTGGCGAAATGACTCTAGAGGCATTTCGGGCGCGGGTGTCGAAATGACTCTAGAGCCATTTCGGCGCGGTCTGCTACAATCCATTGCTTTAAATCTCCTTGTCCGCCACGGGCCGGCCCGCTCGCAAAAGCGCCGGCCTGTGGCATTTCCTGCCTTACCGGCCCGCTGCCTCGGCCGCAATCTCAGCGCGAAGCTCGGCCGCTGACTGGTGGACGCCGCGCGAGAGGTTCATGCTGTGCCGCGCGATCAACTGCGGCCCGATCTCGGTCATCTCGCGCATGATGTCATCCGGCTTCGGCGTCGAGCGCGGCCGTTTCTTGTACTGCGACTTGAGAATCTTGATAACCAGGTCGCAATGAGACGGCAAACGGCCCTCGCAATCGGCGATCGCCTGGCCTTGAACGTCCGCGGGCACGTCGTACGCTTCGAATAGCTCGCGCAGCCGCGCGGTGTTGCACGGCGTGGAAGCCTGCGCGATCTGCTGATTCAAGTCCGCGAGTTCGCGGGCGGCGTAGCGGACCACGGCGGCATGCTCGCGTGCGATGGCGGCCCGTTCGACACGAACGTCAAAAATCTCTTGGCAAATACTCATCTCAAAAACTCCTTGGCTTGTGCGGCCTCGGCCGCGGGGGGAAACGAAACAAACAAAACTGGTGTCACGGCGGCGATCGGCCGTTGTGCGGCGGGGCGAAATGGCCGTTCGTCGGCGGCGGCGTGGGAAGCGCGCCTCGCTGTTGTCGATCGAAAATTGTCTGGAGTCCGGCCCAAGCCTCGGCCAACGACTCCGTTGGTGCCGACTCGGGGCCCTGGCTGGCGGCGGCCTGCGACGTGCGAAGCTCGATGGCTCGGCCGACTTCGGCGACAATCGCCCGGGCCGCGCCCAGCTTGATCTTGTCGTCGTCGGACTTGAGCAAGCGAACCAACGCCCGGCGCCCCTTACCGGCGGCCGATAGGATGGCCGAAGTGTGGCGGTCGCGTAAACGGTCGAGGGCCTGCTCGATGCGTTTACGAATCGCCGGCCTGCGGAGCCAGTTGTAGCACGTTCGCGTCGTCATGTTCATTTCGGTTGCGATCGTCTCCTGCGATTTGCCGGCCACGACAAGGCGAACGAACTGCTCTCGCGCGGCAATCCGATCTTCGGGGGTGGCGTATGCCATTAGCTTTCCCGTTACTTCCCGTGGTTTCCGCTTTTGCCGGTTAGGCGCGCCTCGAACCGCGCCAGAATCGCCCTGGTGGCCTCTGCGTCGTCGCAAGCCGCTACGAGCACGCTGCGGCCGAACTTCTGGCCGGCCACGAAGCCGGCGGCGTACCGTGCGTCGTGGGCGGCCCGCAAGTCGAACTCGTCGAGCTCGGCTGCGAGCGCCCGTACGGATGGCTGGTGTGTCATGTCGCCTCCTCGGCTGCGCGCTCGGCTCGCTGCCTCGCCTCGTGCGCCAGTTGCGCGTCGAGTACGTCGAGCGGACGCGGCATCCCCTGCCGGCCGGCGAACGGATCGTACATCGGCTGGTCATCGCGCAACCCAAGCTGCTTGCGCCGCGTGTCGTCGGCATCTGCGGCCAGGGTCGCGGCGGCACTGCCTGGGGGCGAGATGTCGAGTGCCCTTGCCACCAGGTCGAATGCCGCGGTGGCCAAGTTTGCGTCCCACGGATTCAAGCCGTAAAAACGCGAAATGATGCCGACCCCCTGATGCCGCGGAACGCGCTGCGCGACCAGGTCCTCAATCGGCTGCAATTTCGATTTTCGCGCCGGCGGCGGGGCCAACTCTGGCGCCCCAAACCACTCATCCGCCGGTGGCTCGGCCGCGATGAGTGCGGCGACCGCTTCGACTGCCGTAACCCATGCCGCAGGGTCGCCGGCGCGCCACTGTGCGGCCTTGGCCGTGGCGATGTCGGCGATCGGGACGCCGGCGGCAAGCTGCTCTTCGATGCACAGCGGCTCGATGTACGGCGGCGATTTCGCCACCGGCGGCCGCGGTGCGATGCGACTGAGCAACTCGGCGGACGGCGTGGACGGCAGTGCCGGCGGTGGATCGAGCTTGCGCGCGATTCGCTCGGCTTCGGACAGGCGGGGTGTCATGTTGAAAAACCTCCTGGTGGGGTGGGTGGAAACGGGTGTGTTAATGTTCGCTGGCCGAATGCTGCCTGGTGGGATGGCTGATCCGATGGCACCAGGCCAGGACCACGTCGACGTCGTCGCCCTGCCAACCCCGCCTGCCGTCTGGCAGGTCGGTGGTCGAGGGTAGCTGCCAACCCTCCCCACAAAAGCCGGCGATGCTGACGGCCGACACGCCAGCCCGCGCGGCGGCCTCGGTCAAAGTGAGCGTGACCTGGCGCGCGGGTAACTCGATGCTGCCGCGTCGGCCGATGTAGCCTTTCGGCGCGTCGTCGTCGGCGTGGCGGCGGCGGTGGCGGTGCGTGCTGCTCATGCTTTGCCATGTTCCTGTATTGCCTCGGCCAGGCCGCCGATTGCCTCGGCAACCTTGACGAGTCCGCTGGTGATCCCCATTACCGCCTCGGTGAGCGACTCGATGTGACCGCCGGTGGCGTCTGTGCCGCCCGCTACCACGGGCGTAATCGCCGCGGCAATGCGCTGCGCCATGTCGCATAGGCCGACAAGAGCGGATGGGATATTGGCGTAGGGTTCGCCGGCCATCGATGCCGTATGGTCACGCGGACATTCGCATTCCAGGCCACGGTCCAGTGAGTTGGAGATTTCGTCCAGCGATTCGGTCATTGGCTTTTCTCAATTATAATTGTTGGTTTCGGTCGGACGCTTAGGACGCTTAGGACGCTTTGCGCCTATTGTGTACTATCCACACTCTTTTTCACTCTTTTTCACTTTTTCTTTTGAGATGTCTACAATTAGTGGGAAGCGTCCTAAGCGTCCTAAGCGTCCGTGGCTTTCTGTGCCTTCATGTGCTCGAAAATCCTCTTTTCAAGGTCGGTCCGAAGGGTAAAACTCACGTCGGCGTCGTCGCCAGCCCAGCGAAATCCTCGGCCATTTGTTCGGGATGGGTCGGGCTTTAGCCGGCGAATCTGGCCCTCGTCGGCCATCTGCTTGATGATCCGGCTCGCGGCGGTGACGCCGTGTTTCTCGTTCGTCGCCCAGTTCAACCATCGGGCCGCGTCTTGCGTCGGGATGAACACGACGTCCGCGGCCGGGTCGTAGCCGAACTTCTTGAGCTGCTCGCCAAAGAAATCCTCAATGACGTTGGCTTCTTCTGCTTCGACGTCGACCTGGCCCTGTCGATCTTGGATCACAGCTTGTGCTTCGGATGGGTCCGGCAGTCTCGCCAAGACGTCTTGCTCCCAGGCTCCCCACCTTGTGAACCGCTTCAGGGCGTCGGGTTTCCGCGCGAAGAATGCCGCAACGTCGGCCAAGAGTGCGGCGCGGTTGTCGTCGATGAACTTGTTCGTGTCTTCTTCCCAGTTGCCGGTGTAGGTCGGACGGTCGATCTTGACGACGACGACACGTTGAGCAACGTCCCTCGATAGGCTGGCACCGTTCAAGGTGATGAACCATGTGAGCAGGTTGGGGCGGCTACCTTCGCCGACGAACATCCTTTTCCCGCTGATTGTCGGATTGGTGATCAACCCTTCCATCGCCCCCCACGAAAACCGCAGCGTCTTGACGTTGTCGAGCAAGGCTACCCGTTTCGTAAGCCCCTCATCGCTAAGCAACCGCTGCTTGATGGTCACCATGTCCTCGTTTTGCTCAAAGTCTAGAACGCCGTCCCACAGCCTGCCAACCATGCTGGCGTTCTTGGATTTTCCAACGCCACGGCCGGCGTCGCTCGTGACGAGGAAAGCCGGCCTTGCTCCTGGCGGGCCGCCCCAGCCGGGCGTAACGAACGCGGCCAGCAATAGGTCGCGGTCGATGTCGGTTGACGGACAAAACCGATCCAAGAGCGCCCGCAGCGTCGTTCCGTCGCCTGGGGCGGGCGTCGTGCAAGCGTAGTAGATTTTTGCCACGGCGGGCCAGTGCGGCAGCGTCTCCGCGCCGATGTAGCAAGTCGCGTCCATCCGTAGCGCCTCGTGCGCCTCCTCCTTGGTCACCATGCCTTCGCCCTGCTTCCACCTGACGACGCCCGCTCGCCGGCCAAGAAACGCGAATGTCGACGACGTCTTGGTGTGCCAGTCGATTTTTTCGCCGGTGTGAGAAAACAACCACGTCCCTACCCGCCGCGGCCAGTCTCCGGTCGCGGTCTTGATCGTCTTGAGAACATCGGTCATCGGCATCGGCACGGTGATCGTCTTGCGTTTTTTCTTCCCGTCCTCGCCGGGCTCGGCGTCCTTATTCTCCACCTCGACCCTGGTCCAGTTGCAGATTTGGGCATCAGTACCGTCGTTCACACCTGGGGACTTTCTTTGCCTGGGATTTCCGTATCGTTGCTCCCCCAGTGCCTTTGCCGCCGCTGCAAAGTCGCCGTTGTGATTCAGCAGAGCGTAAGCGCCGAATTTGCTATACGTGCCGCATGTCTTGCCGGCCGGAATTTGGAACGGGTGGGCATTCGTAGAAAACACGCAAAGCAACTCGTTGCCGGCGGTGCTCGTCAAGCCGGTCGTGGCGCTGGTCCCGACGGTCTTGCCGGGCCGCGTCCAATGTTGTTGCTGGCCTACTTGCCGGGCCTTGACCCATCCGTGTGGCAGCAGCACCTCTTCCCAGGTGGCGCGGCGGTTGAAATCATTGCCCGGTGCGGTGCCATCTCGATGCGCGCCATTGCCCTTGCGCGGCGCTTCCGGTTCGTCCGGTGGCAGCTCGTTGAACATTCTCGCCACGCGAAACAATATTGTCCGCTCGTCCTCGGTGATCGACTCAAGGCGCGTAAGGGGTGGCCCCCCAACGTGAAGGTACTCTCGCCCGGTCTCATGGCACTCCGCTGGTGAACCCGGCGCCAAGAAATAGCCGCCCTTGCCTCTTGTCTCGATTGTGGTTTTTTTGCCGTTTGGCGATGTTGGGTCCGGCCGCTCGGCAAGCTTCTGATTGCCTTCTGTGAAGGCACAGCGATAAACTAAATGGTGGCCCGGCCGCGGCGTCTGCACGTGGGTTAGGCTGGCAATGAGTCCGGGGGATTCCGACTCGATGAGCTCCGTGAACGGCGCCCAAAGCGTGTCATCGTCGACGTCGATTGTTTCCACGTCTCCAGGGCCGGCGACCACTGCAATTCCGACATGCCCGTGGAACATGCGCTGCCGCTCATTGGGCGCTGCAATCCTTGTCTGATATTCCTTCCACGTTGGCCATGCCGGTGCTTTGCTCCCGTCAGCGCGAATCGGGATCACTGATAAGCCGCTGTCGGCGTAGCTGTCGGCAATCCTGATGACGTGTCCGTTGGCGTTGCTCACGGTGTCACCTCCTCTTGCGCGCCGATCGGCCCCGCCAACGCGCGTAACTCCCGCCATCGCCGCCGCGCGGTGATCCACAGCAGCCGCGCTATGTAGCGGCCCGCGCGCTCACGGTCCCTCGCCATGACGACTGGCACACCGGCGGCTTTCCACCGGCGACAAGAGCCGATTGCCGCCGCGGGCGTAACCTGACTCCGCCACTCGCCGGCCTCGATCTCCGCCCAGGTCGTCTCGCACACGATGGCGCGAATCGGATAGCCGAGTAGCCGCCGCACCTCCTTCTCGAATCGCTCCCGCTCCGTGCCCACGCAGCACAGCAAGTCGGACAAGCTCTTACATCCGATTGCTACGGCGTGCTCAAGACCCAGGACGCTGTAGTCGCCCGTGGCCAACGTGCCGCGCATTGACGGCATGGGCGAGACGTCGGCGCAGAACTGCAACCTCGTGTCGATGATGACTACTGGCGAGTGGTCGGCGGCCAGCGCCAGCTTTCGAGCGACTCGTGGTGGTGCGGTCGCGGTCATCGTCGCCCCTTTCCGTCGCCGTCCAGCCAGCGATCGACGGCCGATAGACGATATAGGCACAGCCGCCCGCGGCGGATAACTGGCAGCCCCTGGTGTCTCGTCAGCGTGCGGAGCCGCTCGGCCGGATCGCGGCCGTCGACGTCGAGCCGCAGGTAAGTGATGACCTCGTTCGGGGTGAGCAGGTCGTGCAACGGTGCCGCGTGCGGTGCCTGGGCGGCCTGCATGGCGATGGTGGCGGGCGAGGTGGTCATCGGCGAGCCTCCGTCTTGTGCTGGCCTCGCTGGGTCCGCACGGCGACGCGCCTGAGCTCGAGTAGTGCCGTCCGCTCGGCATCGTTGGCCGCGATGCGGGCCTGGATCTCGTCGAGGGACAGGTGCCGTATCTGCTCGACGATCTGCCGGATGTCGCATGTGGTATCCATGCTGACATTCTCGCCGGCGATGCCGGCGAGTCACGCCACGGCACCCCAACGTTGCGGCGCACGTTGCGTCGTCAGCCGGGGTAATACCCCTGGCCGTCCTGACCGTTATTGACCATGCGGCCCTTTTTGATGAGCGATGGGATGATGTGATTGCGCAACGCTTCGATGCTGTTGACCAGCCGGCACGCCGTGACGATTTCCTTGCCGAGTTTTCCGTCAGGGTTGGCCACGAGGTACTCCCATACCTGCTCTTGGGGTTTGGTGAGCCGCTTCGCCTTCGTGTCGTTGGCCAGTTCATCGGCACGCCGGCGCAACGGCTCGATGTACTCGGCCAGCGACGGAGCCTCGTACTTCTCTCGCCCGCGCCACGACATATCAATTTCGTTGGCGATGGGCGGCCATGCCTTTCCACCCGTGGGGGCGGCCGGCGGTGCGTACACATTCAGCGCTTGCCACTTCAGCCGGGCCAGCATTCCATCGACCAGGCCTCGCACGGCCACCAACCGGACGTCTCGTTTGCCGGGCTTGGTGGCGGCGTCAGTGAGCTTTATCAGTTCCACGACGGCGGGCAGCACGCGGGCGAGTAGCGGCCTTCCGGCGGCGGCGGATTCGACGGCGGCCAGTTGGTCCTCCTGTCGGCGGCGGCCGTACTCTTCCAGGGCCTCGGCCAGCGTGCGGATGACGTCGGCGATTTGCCGCGCCACGTCTGGTGGTACGCGGTACGGTGGCATCCGCTCGCCCACCTTGACGGTCGGCTTTGCTTCTGCCGTTCGCTTCTTCGTCGACGGTTGCTTCCTGCGCGGCATGGTATCCATCCTTTCCGCCGGGCCGGCCAGCCGCGGCGGGGCGATGGATATTCCCTCGTCGCGGCCAGCCTCGCGGGTAGCTACGCCCGCAAGCCCAGCATTCGTTTCGGCGTCACTCGCCGCGCGTAAACCGCGCGTAACGGGCGCGTAACGCCTGCTACCAGTTGCCCCCACTTGTCCCGGTTTGTCCCGGTTTGCCCCAACTCATAAGAATCGACCGTGAACGGAATTACAAGATTTGTAACGACTTGCGGCGAACCGTGCGCGTGATTTTGAGTCCAGCGCGTCTGCCATTCCGCCACTCCGGCATGATGCCGTGGTGATGTGGTTTCGCATTGCAGAGTAACGATTTACGCTGTTTTGCGGGCCCGCTCACCCTGCTCTGACGTTGTACCAAAGCGGCGGTGGCATGGGAAGCCATTGTGTTTCCCAAGGCGAACGCCTATAATGCGTTGGTCACGAGGGATCGTGACGAGTAGAGACAACAGTGCAGGTCGAAACGGCATCAAGCCGTGCTTCCGGTCCTGCCGCATTCTGCGTCGATGTGCCCTTCCTGCAAGTGCCCGCCTCGGTTTTGTGGCTATCTGCTCTCGTTTTTCGGGCTGACGCTCTGCTTCAACCGAAGTAGTGGGTCCGCCCGCGTTGCCCATTTTTTTTCAGGAGCGCAGAAATGCCACAAGGTACGGTCAAGAAGTTGGTTTCGGAGCGGGGTTTCGGGTTCATCGAGGGAGAGCGGGGCGACCTGTTTTTCCATACTTCGGAGGTTCAAGGGGTGTCGTTCGACGAACTCCGTGAAGGTCAAGCGGTGGAGTACACGGTCGGGCAAGGCAAAAAGGGACCGTGCGCCACGTCCGTTCGAGTGGCCGTGCTGGCAAGCTAGTCTTGACAACGCCACGGCGGCGCGCAAAATGAGTTCTGTGTCGGGGGGTAACCCCGATCACGGCCCCTTCAAGGTTCTGCCCCACCTTGTTGGGGCTTTTTCGTTTTCGAATTCACTGGTCTGGTGACGCCGGTCGAGTGTCAAGTCGCTCGGCGATCCACTCCGGCGAAACGAACCGGCACAGCAACGACTTCAGGTTCTGCCGCATCGCCGGCGTCACATTCGTCTCGGCCACCGGCACACTCCGCCCGTCTTCTCCATTTCCGGCACGCTTCTGACTCCTGACTCCTGACTCCTGACGCTTGACTCCTTCCGCCAACCGCATCCCCTGCCAGCGCAGCCTCGCCGGCCAACCATGTGAAACGGCCGACGCGTTGAACCGCTCCGCGACGCGCAACGCCCACAGCGCGCCGTAGGCGTCGCGAAAGTCGAGCCAGACGCGGTCGATCGGTTCGTGCCCAAGCCGCCGGCATCCTGAATTCTTGCGAATCCATCGACATGACCTTGGGCGCCGCGCGAGCCAGATGGCCGCCGTGGCCAAGGCCAGTCCCCCCAACGATAAATGACCGACGCGAGGAACCTCGACGCCGGGCAGATAGCCGGCGAGCCAAGTGAGTTGCGCCAGTCCCGCCAAGAGCGCCGCGTGCCAGAACCTTGTCAACGCATGGTTGGCGAACTGTGACGCCAACAAAACCGCCAGCAGCAACCGCCAGGCGGAATGAGGCGCGGGCGGCGTGCCGGAGTCGAACACCATCGCCTTGGCGCTGGGAAGCGCCAACAGGGTCAGCAGGGCCAGCACGATCCACTGCCAGGCGCGGTCCTGCGGGCGCTTGGCGCCCAACAGGGCCACGAAGGGCGCCAAGGTGGTGACGCCCGCCCAATAGCGCACATGAGCGGCGCAGGCGAGCGATCCTTCGGCGGACAACCAAGCCACGGACACTTCGCCACACACGAGCGTGGCGAACGAAAAGCAAGTCCATCGCCATGGCGCCAAGAGCGTGGTATCGCGCAGATCACGACCGGCCCGGAACAAGCCGACCCCGCCGGCAACCGCCAAGGCGATCGCAATCGCGGCCCAAGCGTGGGCGGCCGCCTCGTCCGTCGCGGTCCAAGTTTCCATCGTCATGATTTTCAACATTCGCACTTGCTCAACCACCAATCGTAGGGCATGTTTGTAGGGCATTGAATTGAACAGAGCAAGGAGCTCAATCATGAAACGGAATTCATCGAGAGCGGCATGGAGCGGGGCAATCGCCCTGGTGGTGTTGGCCTGTGGGGGGATCGTCAGCGCCGGCGCCGCCGAAAAAGTCAAAGGCGCCGCCAACGCTAACGACGGCGCCGCTTACAACCCGTGGGCGGGCTACGGTGGCGGCTACGGTGGCGGCTACGGCAACGGCGGCTACGGCAACGGCGCGATGGGGTACGCGGGCTCGACCTACAACGATACCGGCTTGAACGGTTACGGCGCAACGGGGGGCTACGGTGGCGGAACCTGTTGCAACGGCGTGTGGGACGGCTATTGTGCCGAAAAGCGGCCATGGTGCGAAATCCGCGTGAAGCACCGCAAACGGCCTCTGGGCTGTGGCGCCGGTCCGTACTGCCCGAACTGCCGCGATTGCCCGAACGGCCGAGGCCATGCGGCTTTCTCACCGGCGGCCCCCGTCTACCTCGCGGCGCCTGGCATGCGCCGCTGGGGACCGCACCATCGCGGCCGACAACCCTGCGTCCATTGCGCCCCCGGCGCTGAAGGGGAGGTCGAAGACCGGGCCGCGACCGTCGAAACCGACTCGCCCGCCGCGGAACCGACCGTCAAGCCGGCGCCCGACGCGCCGAATTGATGGCTCGCTTCAAGGCGGTCGTTTTTTTTCAAGACGTCCGCGCATTCGGCACGATACAGGTGATATAACCTTACCGGGAGGGCGGGACAGGCTTTTCTGTCCCGTTTCAGGATAGAGGTCATGGCAGATCGACGGATCGAATTGCCATGACCTTTTTTCATGCGCGCACAACGGCGTTGGCCCTGTTCCGACAGCCCGCGCCCTGTGGCGAACCGGTCGCTTTCGGACTGCGCCCGAATGCTTGCGAATCCGGGCTACAGTTCGAGCGGGAAATCGCTTAATAATTCGACGCCGGAGGCCGTCACCAGGTAGTCGTTCTCCAGCCGGATACCGGCCCGCATCTCGGCTGTGTAAAGCCCCGGCTCGGCCGTGAATACGTCTCCCTCCTCGAACGTGTCGTCCCAGTTGGGATTCAGATGAGGCGCCTCGTGCGGAAATAGGCCGATACCGTGTCCCAGGTGGTGGTTGAAATTGCCAGGCAGATACTCGTCGAGATGGGCCTGCGCGGCCGCCAGCAACTCGCGGCAACGGGTGCCCGGCTTGACCATGCGCTCGACGATCGGGAACACGCCGACCAACTGCCGCCAAGCCCGCTGTTGCGCGTCGGTCGGACGGCCGTTGACAGCGATCGCCCGGCAGTTGTCGGCAAAGTAACCGCGGAAGGCCGGTCCCAGGTCGAGGATGTACAACTCGCCCGCTTGGGCCTCGCGATCGCGCGGGGGACCACCCTTCTCGCCGCAGGCGTAGTCATTGCCGGTGCCGGTCAGCATCTCGCCGAACTCAACCACCGCGGCGGACTGCAACTGGTTGAACACCTCCAGTTCGTTGATACCCGGCTCGATGATCTCCCGTGCCTTGGCATACATTCGCCCCGTGCCGGCGATCGCCTTCTTGATCCGCGCCCGTTCGTCGGCGTGCTTGAAGCGCCGCAAGCGGTACAGGTCCGGCTCGATGTCGATCAGTTCGGTCTTGTCGTCCCTGAGTTGCGCCGTGAGGTACGGTCCGAAGGTCGAGCCTTCGACGCCCATTCGCCGCGGTTTGGGCTTGCCTGCGCGATGCTTGGCCAATACCTCGGAACACGCTTGCCGCTGGTCATTGCGCAAGGTCGAATACCAGGACGCTTCGTACGTGAGCAATTCGTCGGCCGCCACGAGGGGCTCTCGCCGTGGAGCGACCAGTGTGCAACGACCGTCGCCGGCCAGCACGGCCGCCGCTTCGACGAGCCAGGCGAATCGCGGGCCGGTAAGCCACTGCACATGCTCCGTCTTTTGGACCACGATCAAATCGAGTTCTTTTCGCCTCATTTCGGCGAGCAATCGTCCTTGCCGGGCACGGCAGCATTCGACGTTGATGTCCAGTTCGTTCATGGCGTCTCCGGGTTCGCGTTGGTGTCGGCGGGGGCGAGTGCGCTTTGCCAAAATGCCGGCCGTCATCATAGCCTGGTTCCCAAGCCCGAGACAACGCTTTGACCGGCGGGCCGACTCCATTACAATCACTGGTCTATGTACGCCATTTCCATTCAAGGTCAGCAGAGGCACCAGGGCGAGCCATTTCCCTTGGTGCTCGAATGCCGCGCAGCCGGCGCGAGCTTGGAGGCGATCGTCGATTGGATTGGCACGCGCAGGGCCGATCTGTGCGAGCGGGCAATGCGTCATGGCGCGGTCCTGTTTCGCGGTTTCCCGCTGACGACGGCCGAGGATTTCGATCGCTTTATCGCCGCCTTCGGGCTGGAGAACTTCGCCTATGAAGACTCGCTCTCCAACGCGGTTCGCGTCAATCGCACGCCGCGGGTCTTTACCGCCAACGAAGCTCCGCCCAGCGTCGCGATCTTCTTGCACCACGAGATGGCCCAAACGCCGCTGTATCCGAGTAAGCTGTTTTTCTTCTGCGAGAAGCCGGCCGAGGAAGGCGGCCAAACGCCGCTCTGCCGATCGGATGTGCTTTGGGAACGGCTGGCCGAGAAAGCTCCCCGCTTCGCCCGCGATTGCCAGGAACAGGGCCTCCGCTATTCCAACGTCATGCCCCCGGAAAACGACTTCGACTCGGGAATGGGACGTAGCTGGCAAAGCACCTTGAAAGCCAAGACCCGCGACGAGGCCGAGCGGCGATTGCGGGGTCTGGAGTATACATGGCAGTGGCTCGACGATGGCTGCCTGCGCGCCACGACGCCGGTGTTACCGGCGGTCTACGAAATATCGCCGGGCCGCAAATCGTTCTTCAATCAACTGATCGCCGCCTATCGCGGCTGGAAGGACAGCCGCAACGACCCCTCGAAGTCGATCACGTTCGGCGACGGCGCGCCGCTCGACCGCGACGCGGTGGCGCTGGCGACCGACTTGGCCGATGAATTGACGTTCGACCTCCCCTGGCGGCAAGGCGACGTGGCGCTGGTGGACAACTATGTGACGATGCACGGGCGCCGGCCATTTTCCGGCACGCGCAAGGTGCTCGCCTCCCTGGTTGCCTCGCGCTAGCCCGCACGCGACCCGTCGTGGGACGACCGGCTGACATGGACTGGTACGCCGCCTAAAGGCGGGACTACGAACAATGGACCGCCGTCAGTCGGCGTGCAAATCGCGGGCCGCGGCGCGATCGACCAACCACAATACGGCCGTCCGCTCGGGCCGCACGAACTGGGCCGGCAATCGTTCGGGCTCGAACGGACCCTGCAACACCTCGCACAGGACGGCCGCTTTTTCCGCGCCGCTCACGAGGAACACCACGCGACGCGCATGGTTCAGGACCGTTGGCGTCAACGTGATCCGGTGCGCGCCGAACTTCTCAACCCAGGGCGCCGCCACGAATTGCTCGGTTTCCGCCGGAATCACCCCGTCCCGAGGAACTGATCCCGTGCCCGCGGAACGTGATACGGTGCCCGGAAACAGCGAAGCCGTGTGACCGTCCGGTCCCAGGCCCAAAAGCACCAGGTCGAAACGCGGCGCTTCGCCCGGCGACAACTGAAACACGGTTCGCAGCGTCCGCTGGTAGTCGGCGGCCACTTGCTCGGCGTCGGCACGCTCCGCCGGCACACGGTGGATGTTCTCCGGCGGGATGGGCACGCGCGACAACAGCGACTCGCGCGCCATGCGGTAATTGCTTTGGGCGTCGTCGGGCGGAACGTGCCGCTCGTCGCCCCAGAAGACACGCAGCTTGTCCCACGCCACGCGCCGGCGGAAAGCCTCGGAGGCCAACAGCGCGAAGAGTTCCTTGGGCGTCGAGCCGCCCGAAAGTGCAACGTCGCACCGTTCGCGCTCGGCGACGCTCGCGTTGGCGACCCGCGCGAATTCCTCCGCCGCGGCGAGGCTCAATTCGTCACGGTCGGCCAGCACCCGGACTTCAGGAGACACGTTTACCATGACCGGGTTTCCAAGGCTTTGACTTTTTCCAAACGCCGCATGTGCCGTTCCGCGCCGGAGAACCGCGCGCCGAGAAACGCGCCGACCAACTCGGACGCCAATTCCTCGCCGATCACGCGGGCACCGAGCACGATCACGTTCATGTCGTCGTCTTCGACGCCCTGGTGGGCGGAGTAGGTGTCGTGGCATAACCCAGCTCGGACGCCCGGCAGTTTATTGGCGGCGATCGAGGCCCCCACGCCGCTGCCGCAGAGCAACACGCCCCGCTCGGCACGTCCCTCGCGCACGGCGGACCCCACCGCGGCGGCGAAGTCCGGGTAGTCGACCGGCGTCGTGTCGTGAGTTCCGACGTCTGATAGCTCGTGCCCCAAGGCACGAATTCGGGCCAAGAGCATTTCCTTGAGTTGAAAACCGGCATGGTCGCAGCCGATGGCGATTTGCATCAGTCACCTTTGGGGTCTAGGGGCGGCTGGACAGCCGCGGTTCATTTTGGTTAGTTATTGGCCAGTTGCGGTGGCAACCGCCGTTCATTGTATCGAAGTGCGCTGCAACTGACCAACCGTATTTTCGGGCTAGCAGCGAAGAGGTGGTAGTCGGGCGACGCGGCGCTGTCGCCGCCGCGCCACGGCGCGATCCGTGCGCGGGCTCGGCGCGGCGTGGAATTTTTTCCGAAAACTGGCCTTGACGGTTTTTTTCTCTAGACTTCCGCGAATGCTGACCGCCTTTACGCCACTCCCGTACGTGTCGAAGCCATGCCGCGTGCAGTATATGAAGTATATTTGGCGGCTTGCGAAACCGGCCGGAAGGCGTCAGAATCCGTGCTTCCGTTGAACCTTGGTAGAACCAACCCATGTCCACTGAATCTCCATCGCTTCCCGCTGCCGACAACACGTTCCGCCCGCCACAGCCCTGCGCCATGGTCATCTTCGGCGCCAGCGGCGACTTGACGAAGCGGAAGCTGATGCCGGCGCTGTACAACATCTCCGCCAGCAAGTTGCTGCCTGAGAAGTTCGCCGTGGTCGGATTCGCCTACGACGATCTCTCGACCGAGCAGTTCCGTCAGAACCTGACCGAGGGGGTCATGGATCTGGGCGGCGGCGCGATCGACCCGGCCCGCTGGGATAAGTTGTTCGCCCAGCGGACGTACTACCAGCGCGGCAACTTCGAGGATCCGCAATCGTACGTTCAATTGGGCCAATTGCTCGAGCGGGTCGACCAGGAGTGCGGCACGGCCGGGAGCTACCTGTTCTACCTTGCCACTCCGCCCGCCTTTTTCGCCAAGATCGTCGACCAACTCGCCGCCGCCGGCCTGACCAAAGAGGAGCTTGAAACGGGCACGTCGGCCCAACCCAACCGCGCGCCGCACCGCTGGCGGCGGGTGATCATCGAAAAGCCCTTCGGCCACGACGTCGACTCGGCCCGCGCGCTCAACCGCGAAATCGGCAAAGCCCTGCGCGAGGAGCAGATCTACCGCATCGACCACTACCTGGGCAAGGAGACGGTGCAGAACATCCTGGTGTTCCGCTTCGCCAACGGTTTGTTCGAGCCGACCTGGAATCGGCAGTATATCGACCATGTGCAGATCACCGTGGCCGAGACGGTGGGTGTCGAGCACCGGGGCGGTTACTACGACAAAGCCGGGGCGCTGCGCGACATGGTGCCCAGCCACATCTTCCAATTGCTGGCGCTGGTGGCGATGGAGTCGCCCATTTCCTTCGTGGGCGAGGCGATCCGCGACGAAAAGGTCAAACTGCTGCGGTCGATCCATCCGTTGGACGAGGAGCACGTCCTCACGCAGGCCGTGCGGGGCCAATACGGCGCCGGCGTGGTGGGCGGCAAGGACGTGGACGCCTACCGTAACTCGCCCCCCGTCGATCCGCATTCGAACACCGAGACCTTCGTGGCCCTCAAGCTGGCCATCGACAACTGGCGCTGGGCCGGCGTGCCGTTTTACATCCGCACCGGCAAGTGCCTTCCGAAGCGCGTGACCGAGGTGGCGATTCAATTCAAGCACGCGCCGTTCATCCTGTTCCGCGAGACGCCGGTCGAACAACTCAAGGCGAACGTTCTGGCGCTGCACATCCAGCCCGACGAGGGCATCTCGCTGCGGTTCGAGGCCAAGGTGCCGGGCGTGGGTATCCAAACCCGCTCGGTCAGCATGGACTTCAAATACGACGACAGCTTCGGGGTCACGCCGATCACCGGCTACGAAACCTTGCTCTACGGCTGCATGCAGGACGACGCCACGCTGTTTCTGCGGGCCGACTTCGTCGAGGCCGGCTGGGACGTCTTGCAGCCCATCCTCGACGTCTGGGGCACGCTCCCCGCGCGCAAGTTTCCCAACTACGCCGCCGGCGCCTGGGGGCCCAAGGGCGCGGACGATCTGCTCACGCTCGACGGCGCGCAGTGGCGAAACAGCTAGCCCGGATGATTCATGCTCCCGTAGCTGGCTTCGCAAGAAGTCAGGCCGTGGACGCGAGTTACGCCCCGGACCATGAATAATCCGGGCTAGCCAGCACGTTCGTTACGCAGCAACGAGCGTGCCCAAATAAACGACGGCAGGCCCACGATCTCCAAGCGGCCGTCGTCGACGACGGCCCCGCGGGGGCAGCGCGGCTTGCGGCCGCGCTGCCCCGCTAACCGGAGCATCACTTCCCAAACTTCCCAACGACCGCCCGCCAGCCGCCTGGCCGAGTTGGCCCGAGCCACCCTTGGCCTCGAAGACGTGAACGATCCCACCACCTCCCCGATACACCTGGTCTGGATTTTTTCAAGGAGGCTTGGCGTGCCCGTTTTCCCTTTCGGAATACTGTAATCGGCTCTTCCGGCAGGAAGTTCTCGACGTTGACGACATGGCGGAGGTCGAACTAGTCCTGATCCAACGGCCCTGCGGGAACACGAGGGGAGCATCGCGCTGACTCTGCTGACAGAGGAGGGGACGCGCCATACGGTTCTACTCGGCTGAGGCATGATGGACGCGCGCTTTGATCGCCTGCTCACCCTTCTCGCTGAGACGGAAAACTGGTTCCAATCGGCACTCGCGACTAGCGATGTATGGCCACGCCTTGCCCGGCCCGGCACCGCAGTTTACGATAGACCGGATGGAGTTCGAGTGGGATCCCGACAAGGCCGCCGGTAATCTCGCCAAGCATAGCGTCTCGTTTCACGAGGCGGCGACCGTCTTCGGCGACCCGCTGGCCGTCACCTACTTCGATCCGGATCACTCTGGAGAGGAGGATCGGTTCCTGACATTTGGCCACTCGAGTGCCGGCCATGTGCTTGTGGTCTCCCACACTGACCGGGGAGACCGCACCCGGATCATCACTGCTCGGCGCGCGACACGCAAAGAGAGGAAAAGTATGAAGCAGGATGACCTTGCGCCTCAAGACGAGCTCCGGCCGGAATATGACCTTTCGCAGCTCAAAGGCGGCGTCCGTGGTAAGTACCTGGAACGCTACCGCGACGGGACAAATCTGGCGTTGCTGGCGTCTGACGTACGGGCGGCATTCCCAACCGATGAGGCCGTCAACCGGGCCCTGCGATCACTGATGCAGACACTGAACCCGACCTAACTAGCGATCCTGAGCGTCGTCGCCCTGGATCCGCGCGAGTGCCGCGGCGGCGTGCCGGCCGACCGTGTCCGAAGGGTCGACCGGTTGGATGCGCAGCGCGGTGCGACGCTGGGTGTAGGGCCGCTGCGAGTCGCCTACCAACTCGGTCAAGACCGGCACCGCATCGCGGGCGGCGGCGCCAACCGCGCCCAGCGCGTCGATCGCGCCGCAGCGGATGTGCGCCAGCTTGTGTCGCGCCAGTTCGATCAAGGCAGGCACAGCCGCCTCGGCCCGTGGCCCCAGACGCTGGACAATTCCCATGACCGAGGTCGCGAGCTCCCGCCCTTCGCGCCGCGAGCAATCGAAGCCGGGCGAGCGGAGCACCTCGAGGAGCAGCGCCACCGCCGCGTGCGGATGCTCGCGAACGCTCCGGTCCAAGCTGGTCTCCGCGCCGTGCGAGCGGGACATCGCGTCGCCGTACGAACCAGCCGAGCGTTCGGCCGCCTCGGCCGGCGGCGCCTCGAAGGCCAGCGCCAGCCGCCGCGCGACCAGGCCCGACTTCTCCCGCACCGCTTCGCCCAGCGCCGCCAACACCGATTCGCTGCCCGGCGCGATACGCCACAGCGCCGCGGCCGCGTCGGCGCGGACCTCGACGTTGGGGTCGTGCAGCATGCCCAAAAGCGGCTCAGTGGCCGGCGCCGCCTTCTCGCGCATTGCCGACAGCGCGTTGGCCGCGCCCCGCCGCGGCGCGGCTTCATCGCGGGCGAGGATCCCAATCAGGGCCGGCACCGCCTCGGCCGCCACGGGCCCAAGCGCTTGCAGCAGCATCAGGCTTGCTTCGACGGACGGAGGCGCGCCGCCGCTCAACGCGGCGATCAGCGTCGGCACGGCGGCCTTGCCGAGATGAAGCAGAGCATCGCGCGCCAACTCCACGTCCTTACTGGGTGGACTTGATTCGCCCGCCGGCGCGGCGAGATCAACCAGCGTCTCGAAGATGGCGGGCGCGCCTGACTCGGCCTTGGGTCCAATCCGACCGAGTGCCGCGAGACACCCCCGACGGACGGCGACCTGTTTCGGCTCGCGACGGCTGCGTTCCAATGCCTCGACCAGGTAGGGCACGGCCGCCTCGCCGAGTCCCCCCAGTTCGGCCAATGCCGAGTCGACCAACTCGGAGTGGTCGTCGTCCAGCGCCGTGGCGATGGTTGCCGCGGACTCCTCGGCATAACCGTGCCGGCCGAACTTCGCCAATGCCCGCAGCGCCGCCAGCCGGCTGGTCGGCTCGAGCTCGGTGAGGAACTGTTCTTGCCACTGTGCGAAACTTTTGCCCTCGTAACGGAGCCGCTGGGCATCGACCGCGGCCACACGTACTCGGCCCGGCCGCGAGGTTCCCGCCGGCTCCTCGGCGATGGCCTCCACCGCCAGCGCCACGGCCGCCACGGCCAGCAAGACCCGCGGCACGCCGCTTGCAAATGTCCGACGATGCCTGACCATAGCGACCCTCCCTGAAAAAACGCCGAGCGGCAAATGTTGACAGGGCGCGAATTGTGCCGCGCGGCCGGCGACAACGTCAAGGTCAACTCGGCTCGACGGCCAACTTCGTGGCGATGGCCGCCGCCGGATCGGCCGCCGACTTCGCCGTGACGGTATCTGAAGTCACCACCTCAAGGGACTTTGCCAGGCTTCCTTCAACACCTTCAAATCGGCCGAGATGGCCGGCGACGGAACCGAGCCGCCTCGGCCCCCGTTGACCGACGGCCCGTTGACCGACGGCCCGTTGACCGACGGCCTGTCGGCCGACGGCCGGCGCACGATCTCCAAGCGGCCATCGTCGACGACGGTCCCCACGCGGCCGAGCGGCAAGCCGTCGAAGCAGGCTTCGAAGTCGTGGGCCGCCGCGGGACGAACCTCGCAGACGAACCGGCTATTCGACTCGCTGAACAACAAAACCACATCCGAAAGCGTGACGTCGGCGCCCCCTTTGCCGGACGTCGTCTCGATCGTTGGAACGCGGCGAAGATCGATCTGGGCGCCTAGCCCGCCGGCAAACGCCATCTCGGCGGCGGCCGCCGCCAGGCCCCCTTCGCTCATGTCGTGGCAGGCCCTGACCAGGCCCGCGCCGATGGCTGTGTGCATCGCGGCGAATGTGCGGCGAGCGGTGACGGGGGCAACCCGCGGCACGGCCCCACCGTTGAGTTTCGCAACGAGCGAAAAATGCGAGCCGCCCAGTTCGTCGTGGGTCGCGCCCACGACGTACAAGAAATTGCCCGGTTCTTTGAGGTCCATCGTGACGGCGCGCCCCACATCGGCCAACTGACCGATGGCGCTGATCAAGAGCGACGGTGGAATCGCGATCGTCCGCCGCCCCCCTTCGGCGTCGGCATAGCGGAATTCGTTGTTCAGGCTGTCTTTGCCGCTGATGAAAGGCGTGCCCAAAGCAATTGCCACGTCGTGGCAGGCCAAGGCCGCGCGGACCAGCGAGCCGAGCACCTCGGGCCGGTCGGTGTCGCCCCAGCAAAAGTTGTCGAGAATCGCGATCCGTCGCGGGTCGGCCCCGACGGCCACGCAGTTGCGCACCGCCTCGTCGATGGCGCTGGCCGCCATGTGGTAGGTGTCGAAGTCGCCGTAACGCGGGTTCATGCCGCAGGCCAGCGCGATCCCCCGCCGCGAGCCCAACACCGGCCGCAAGACCGCCGCGTCGCTGGGGCCGTCATTGGCCACGCCAACCAGCGGTTTGATCACGCTGCCTCCTTGCACCTCGTGATCGTACTGCCGTATCACCCACTCCTTGCTCGCCACGTTCAACGAACCCAGGATGCGGAGCAAGGTCTCGGTGTGATCGTCCCAGCCGTCGTCGACCGGCAGAGGCGGCGGCGGCGGCGGAGTGTACGTCGCTTCGCGCACGACCGGCGGACGGCCGCCGTGCAGGAACTCCATCGTCAGCTCGGCCACCTGCATCGCGTGGAACGTGAGCACCAGTTTGCGGTTCGGAACGAAGCGGCCGATGACCGTCGCCTCGACCCCTTCCGAGGCGCAAAGCGAGTGAAACTCGTGCCACGTCTCCGGCGGCACGGCCAACACCATCCGCTCCTGCGCTTCGGAGATCCACATCTCCGTGTACGACAGCCCTTCGTACTTGAGCGGGATGCGGTCCAGCCAGACTTCGGCGCCGATTTCCTCGCCCATCTCACCGACGGCGCTGGAAAAGCCGCCGGCGCCGCAATCGGTGATCGCATGGTACAAACGGCGATCGCGTGCTTCCAGAACCACATCCAGCAGCATTTTCTCGGTGATGGCGTTGCCGATTTGCACCGCCCCACCCGAGAGCGTTTCGCTTTCGCTGCTGAGTTCGGCCGAGCTGAACGTGGCCCCGTGGATGCCGTCGCGTCCGGTGCGTCCGCCCACGGCGACGATATGGTCGCCCGGCCGCGGCGCCTTATGCAGCTTGTCGCAGGGCAAAAGTCCGGCGGTGCCGCAAAAGACGAGAGGATTGCCCAGGTAGCGCGGGTCGAAGTAGATCGCGCCGTTGACCGTGGGAATGCCCATCCGGTTGCCGTAGTCGCGGACGCCGGCCACCACGCCTTGGAACACTCGCTTGGGATGCAGCACGCCCGGCGGCAAGGAGTCGGCCGGCGTATCGGGCGGGGCGAAACAGAAGACGTCGGTATTGCAGACCGGCCGCGCGCCCAGGCCGGTGCCCAAGGGGTCGCGAATCACGCCGCCGATCCCCGTGTTGGCCCCGCCGTAAGGTTCCAGGGCCGAGGGGTGGTTGTGCGTTTCGACCTTGAAGACCAGATGGTAGTCGTCGTCGAAGCGGACCACGCCCGCGTTGTCCTTGAACACGCTCACGCACCAATCGTCCTGGCCCAACTCGCGGCGAATCTCCTGTGTGGCGGCGAAGATGGTCTCCTTGAGCATGTTCTCGAAAAACCGCGATTCGCCGTGCGGGCCGGAATACTGGATGCGGCCGGCGAGTGTCTTGTGGCTGCAATGTTCGCTCCAGGTCTGGGCGATCGTTTCCAGTTCCGCGTCGGTCGGGTCGCGGCCGAGCGAGCGGAAATGGTCGCGGATCGTCCGCATCTCGGCGAGCTTCAAAAAAAGCTGCCCTTCGCGGCTCAGCCGCTCCAGGTCCGCGTCATCGAGCTCACGTAGCGGCACGGTGACGAGCTTGAACTCGTACGCCGAGCCGACTTCCAACTCGTCGATCGTCAGGGGACCGATGACGATTTGCTCGATCGCGTCGTTGGCCAACAGCCTGGCGGCCAGCGCCTTGAGCTTGTCGTCGGCCAGGTTGGCGATCCAGTATTTGCGGAGCGTGCGAACCGCGTCGGCCTTGAGTTCGAAGTCGTCGATGGCCGCGAGTAAACTTTGGGCCACCGGATCCATCACGCCCGGCTTGGGGAGCACATGGACCAATCTGGCGGCGGTGATTGGCGGCTTGGCCAGGGCCGCGTCGCCCGGCCTGCCGAGTACGAACCGTTCGACGAGGCGATCGGAGAGCAGTTCGCGGGCAAGGCGTTCGACCTGCGGCTCGTCGAGCGGTCCCTGGATCAGGTAGCCGCGTCCGGCCGTGACGTGCAAACCGGTCGCCAAACCCAGCTCGGCCGCGTCGGCCGTCACTCGCGCGGCGGCAAGGTCGGGCTGGCCGGCGGCAGGATAAATGTCAACTTCCCAGAGCATGACGGCGGTGTTCGGCCTTTCGACGATTCGGCGTAGGTTACCCGGTCTCTTCGTAAGATGCCAGGGGCTTGCCCCCTGGAGTTTCACGTTGGTTTCTAAATCGAATGCGGCCGCATCCCACCGTCCGTGTCGCCCCGCAGGCCGCCGGAGGCGGCCTGCGGGGCGACACGGGGAAAGGCAGGTGATCCGGGCAGCCTGCGTGTGTAGATACGAGCGTGAAACTCCACGGGGCAAGCCCGTGGCCTCTCGGAAGATGTGTAGAACGACGAGGGCTTACGCCCCAGGCTAAGCTATGTCCTCCCTTCGGGACTGTCGTTCAAACCATCGCGGCCGATTCGTCGTTTGCCATTCAATTCTCGTGTTCGAGTTTGGGCCGCGAAGCGCGCGGCGGGAGTCAGTTCTCGTGCATGCCGGATTGCAACGCCGGTAAAGTAAGAGTATATATTGACCTACGGGCTGAGTCCAGGACGTTGGTGGGGGTGCCATGTCGTACAGCGATTTTACACTGGAAGCAGCCGAGCGTGAATTCGGCGTGATGGCCCAGGAAGCCGATCTTTTCCCGTGTCTGGGGGCCGCGCCCGTGCCGGACTGGCTGCCCGCATCGTTGGCTCGCGGTAAAGGGTTCGCCCTGATCAGCGAGAAGGCCCGTAGCGAGTTCATCGTCGTCCCAATCCTGCTCGCCGCGCGCCAGCTTTGCCACGACCGGTTTACGATCTACTCCGGCCAGCGACTGGACGTCGCCCCCGATCGAGGTCTCGCCGGAGAATGCGATTTCATTCTCGCGGCGGCGCCCCCCGTCCCGCTGTTGCGCGCGCCTTTGATCACGATCGTCGAGGCCAAGAAGAACGACATCGAGGCCGGCTTGGGACAATGCGCCGCCCAAATGATCGCGGCGCGGTTGTTCAACGAGCAGGCCGGCAAGCCGCTTCGGCACGTCTTTGGGTGCGTGACCACGGGCGAGGCATGGCAATTCCTGCGTTTGGAACCCGCGGCCCTTTCCATCGATCAAACGCGCTACTACATCGATCGCATCGACAAGATCCTGGCCGTCTTCCAGGCAATCGTCGACGAGGCCCAGCCGGAGCCCGGTCCTTGAGCCGAGTCGCACCCACGCCGACGGATGGTTGAATCAACATATTTCGCCAAAACCAGTACCGTTTGAACCGTGCAGATTCTACTCACCAACGACGACGGCATCTACGCGCCGGGCTTGGCGGCGTTGGAACATGAATTGCGCGGGCTGGGCGACGTCTGCGTGGTGGCGCCGGCCACGGAGCAGAGCGGCGTGGGGCACTCGATCACGTTCTTGAACCCGCTGGTGGTCAAGGAATCGTTCGACGGAGGCCGCCGGCGCGGTTGGGCGGTCGAGGGAAGCCCGGCCGATTGTGTGAAAATCGGCGTGTTCGAGTTTTGCCCGCGCAGGCCCGACCTGGTGGTGAGCGGGATCAATGGAGGCCTGAACGCCGGCATTAACGTGCTCTACTCGGGCACCGTGGCGGCCGCGATCGAGGGCGCGTTTTTCGAGATCAACAGCATGGCCGTGTCGCTCGAGTACGACGAGCACGCGAAGTTCGAGCAGGCGGCGAAGCTGGCCCGCCGCGTGATCGAGCAGGTTCTCGTGCGAAAAGGCCCGGCGGCGCAATTGTACAATCTCAACATCCCCACGCGGGCTTGGGAATCACCTCAACCCACGCTCAAGGTGGTGCCGATGGGCGTGGCGCGGTATGGTGAGAAGTTCGAGAAACGGCTCGACCCGCGCGGCCGGTGTTACTACTGGGCCACCAACGAGCCGCCGCCGCCGGCCGGCGAGCACGAAACCGACCTGACCGCCTTGGCCCGCGGTTTCGTGACTCTGACCCCCTTGGACTTCGACATGACCAAGCGGCCCGTCTTGGCGGAAATGAAACACTGGGAGTTCGATCTGTGAGTGGTGGCCGGGCGTTCCCTACAGAACCCGATGCGGCAATCCTAGCCTTGAAACGGGGCGTTGCTAAAATACAACGAAATACCTCCCAAGGAGATTCGATTCATGAGAACCAGAACTTACGTCGTGTTGTCGTTGCTCGCGGTATTGGCCGGCTGGGGATGCGGCGACACGGCGCCCAAGCGCCGCAACGCCGGCGGCGCGATCGGCGGCGCCGGTTTGACCGACGCCAACGCGCTGAATTCCGCCCCTGCGGCGCCCCAGCCGCCGGCGGACGGCCAAGTTCCCACGGGCATGGCTGGGCAACCTTCCGCGCAACAAATCCCCGCCGTGCCGGCCGCCAACCCAGCGGAGATTCCCGGCGTGCCGGGTACGGCGTCGGCCGCGCCGGCCGCGCCGGGCACGGTAACGGTGCCGGCCGCGCCGGGCGTAACGGGCAAGGGAAACTACAAACCGGGGATCATCACGACTCCGATCAGCGTTTACTTTCGCGTTCAAGAGCAACTCATTTTCGGCCAGGTCAAACATGCGATCGACCTCTATGAGGGGAGCAATGGCTACAAACCCCGCTCGCAAGAGGAATTCATGAAGGAGATCATCGAGGCTAACCAGCTCAAGCTTCCCAAGCTGCCCGATGGGCACACCTACAAGTACGACCCCATGAAGGGTGAATTGATGGTGGAACAGCCGGGGTGAGGCGAGAGGGAACAGGGGACAGGGGACAGGTTACAGTCGGAAGTTCTCTGGCTGTCCCTTATCCCTGTTACCTGTCCCCTATTCCCGGCGGCCGCCGCCAAAGGGTTCTCGGTCCTGATAGTCCGTCATCAGCCAACGGTCGCCTTGCTTGCGGAATTCGACGGTGAAATGCCGAATCACCGTCGAGTGATCGAAGCCGGTTTCGTGGAAATCGCCGTTGATTCGGCCGATGAACTCGGCCCGCGCCGTGGGCGGGCTGGTATCGCGATTGACCTTGATGCGCAGGTCGCGGATGGCCGCCTCACGCACCTGAATCCGCGGCAACCAGCTTTGAACGGCGCCGCGGAACGTGCCGGCCGCCGGGTCGACGTGCGACAGCACGCCCTCGACGTCGTTGTGCTCGACGTCGCGGGCCGCGGCGTCGAGCGTCGCTTCGACTTCCTCGCGCGGCGTGACGACCAGGCGTTCAAAGACCACGCCGCCCAGCACGACGGCGAGCACGCCCGCCATCACCGCGATCAGCACGGTGCGGCCCGATTTGACCAATGCCACCGCGAGCAGAAATTCGATCAGCACGCCCGCCGCAATCAGCGCCTTCGGATCTTCGGTCAACCAACTCATCGGCTCTTCTCCGCTGGTCGGCGCCAATGCGCCATGGCCAGCGTGGCCATGAACATCAGCCCAGCCAGAAAGAACATGAGCGGGCGAAGCGTGCCTCCACCACTGTGGAGGGCGACGGATTCGGCGAAACCGTCGCCGGCCTCGGCCACTTCTTCCACACCGGCAGCCGCCGACCGCAGGGCGACTTCGTTTCGGGCCTGATGCATTCGCTCCAGCCGCTCGTAGCGCTTGGTGAACTTGGGTTCGATCGTGGCGAGCAGCGCCAAGGCCATCGAACCGAACAGCAAGACCCAGAACCAGGGCGAATCGGTCAGTGGCTTGGCGGGCGTGGTGGTCATGATCGGGGCGTGTGGCGGAAAAGCCAATTCCCGCGGCGGCGCGTGGATGCGAAATTCGTGGCGCAGCGATAAGTTTAGCATTTCTTGGCGATCTGGGCTATCGGGCCGATCCCCGCCACCGCCTCTTCAATCCACCTCTGCAATCCACGTTACAATCCAGCGGCTGGTGCTGGATCGCGCTGAAGTCGTCGCGGTGCTGACGCGCTCGGCCTGGAACACCAGTGGGGGGTAATGGGCATGACGGCGGATGGTGGACTTGAACCGCTGGAGCGGTTAGAATCCGGGCGTGTCACACGATGGAGCCACCCCCATGAACGCCGAAGCGCGCCTGAACGAACTTGGTTTGGAACTTCCTCCCCCTCCCAAACCGGCCGGCGTTTACAAGCCGGTCGTGATCGTGGGAAATATGGCCTACGTCTCCGGCCACGGTCCGCTCAAGCCCGACGGCTCGATGATCGTCGGAAAGGTCGGGGCGGATCTCGACCTGGCCGGCGGGTACGCGGCGGCCAAGCAGACCGGATTGGCGATCCTGGCCTCGTTGAAGGCCAACCTGGGCAGCCTGAATCGCGTCCGGCGAGTCGTCAAGACGCTCGGCATGGTCAATTGCAGCACCGACTTCCAGCAGCATCCGCAGGTCATCAATGGCTTCAGCGAGCTGTTTGCCGAGGTATTCGGCCAGGATCAGGGCGTGGGCGCTCGCAGCGCCGTGGGGATGGGGTCGCTGCCGGGCAATATCGCGGTCGAAGTCGAGGTCATTCTCGAAATCGAGTGATCTTGTCGCCGCCATCGCTTTCGGAAAGCACACCAACCGCAGGTTGGGCTTTCCAGCCGTAGGTCAGGCTTTCCAGCCTGACTGGTGGGCGGCGCCCACCGTACCCAGCTTTCCAGCCTGACTGGTGGGCGGTGCCCACCCTACATAGCTTGCTACGCCGCGGGGGGGCCGGCAGGGTCTGGCGTTTGCTTGGCCTCGGCGAGGGTGTCCTTGAGCGACTCGACGCGTTCGGCCACCTTCTGCGCCGCGGCCTGGTACGCATCGCCTCCGGCTTCCGTCACCAGAGCAAACAAGTCGGTGAGCGATTTTTTTACCTTGTCCGCGTTGGCGCCCGCCAACGCGCCGACGGCGATGCCCGTCGTCAGGTACACCAATTCGCTACGTGTGATGGGCATGCTTTCTTCTCCTTGCTGCTCTGGGCCGGCCACGTCATGTGGCGCCGCGAAAGACGTGCGCTGGTTGATTCTCGGCAATGGTTCACATTCGCCAACGGCACATGGGGCTTCACGAAAACATACTCCATTGCGGCGCCCGAGGCGCCGACTTTCGAGCGAGACGACACCAATTCTCGCCTTCGATCGAGGCGAACATTCCGCCTGAGCGGATGAATTCGATGGCGCGCGACGAATCGAGTACACCGATCGTGCGGCGGTGAGGCCACCCCGAACGCCCAAGGTCGCGGATGCGGGGGGCTGGACGTCCGGCGCGCCCTGGAGTAGTCTAAACTGCACGAGGCTCGCTCCTACACTAACCCGCGGCGCAAGCAAGGCGCGTAACGACTGGCTTGGCCTTGCTTGCGCCGCGGGTTAGTGTAACGACTGGCCTTGCTTGCGCCGCGGGTTAGTGTAACAGCCGCGTGCCCGAAAAAACATTCCCAGTCGAGCCGATCCATGAAACAAGTTCCCAGCGGCCGATCGACGTCGGCCTCGCCCGTGCGAATCCGCTCGTCGAAGGGGCGCGTGAACGTCGAGGCGGCCTGCCTGTTCGCCTCGCGGTACGACACGGCCGTTCATCGGCTGATCGAGCGGCTCTTTCGTTTGGATGCCGTGCGAACGGTTGAGGTCGATCGTCATCGAGCCACGGTCGAAATCGAGTACGATGGCACGGCGATGGCGCCGGCCGTCGCGTTGAGCCACTTTTCCAAGGCGCTCAGTGCCGGCGACACGATGCGAACGGAAACAGCGCTCGGTTGGGGTTTGGAGCAGATTCCAGGGCGTGTCCGACGCGTCGAGCGCGGGGGGCGGCCGCTGGAAAATCGCGCAGCCGCGGCGAAAGGCTCCGGCGCGGCGGCGTGGAGCGATCAGGGCGGCGCCGCAAGGAAAACTCGCGCCGCGGTCGGGCAAGAAAACCTGACCATCGGTGCGGAAGAGTGGATCGTCGCGTACGATCCCGCTCCGGCGAAGCTCATCGCGCCGGCCGCTCTCCCGCCAACGCGAAACGGCGCCGGCCCGTGGAACGGCCCACTCGCCGTACCGACCACGCGCGCCATGGGACGAAACTGGCTTTCGCAGGGCGAGTCGCTTGGCGAGGCGCTCCGCCGCACCGCCAACCTGACGGCGGCCGGGGGCTGTTTCGCGTTGTCGATCGTGGGGGTGTGGACGCCGGGCATTCCGACCGTGCCATTCGTCTTGGCCACGAGCTATTTCCTCGCGCGCTCGTCTCCCGTCTTGCACGAGCGGTTCAAACGCTCACGGCTCTTCGGGCCGATGGTTCGCGACTGGGAAGAGCATGGCGGACTGCGGCCAAGCACAAAACTCAAGCTGGTGGCGATCACGCTGACGCTCGTGGGCGCGACCATCGTCATCGCCGGATTCGCGCTGCCGCTGGTGATCGTGATGGGGCTGATGTGCGGTGTCAGCTTGATGATCGTGCTCCGTCTCCCCACCGTGCCGGAGATCCTACCCGCAAGACGGATCATCGCGGCGACGTAATGGGTTATTCCGCGCTTTTGGCCGGTGGTGGTAATTTTTCGACGCTGCCAAAACGCCTTTCGAAGTCGTTGATGAACCGGTCGAGGTGCCGCCGCCCTTGCTGGTGGACCGCGGGAAATCGTCTCTGAACCCAACGCTCCAGCCCGTCGAACGCACGCGGCGCCAACACGAGCCCGCCGGCAAGCACCAGCGGCGTTCCAATGGGCCCAGGAAGGATCAGGCCGGCGACTCCAACGGTCAACAGCACGACGCCCACTTCGGGCGGCAGGTGCCGGATGCGCTCGCGCGTTTTGTCCGCCGCCTGCGCCTCGGCCCTGGCCGCTTCGCTCGCGGGCGTCGCCGCCCCGGGCGACGCCGCCCCGTTCACATGCTCGTTCGTCTCGGTTGGCTGGCTGTCGTCGGTCATACGGCTGTGGTCGGTCATACGGCTGTCGTCGGTCATACGGCTGTCGTCGGTCATAGGATCGAAGGATCAGGTTTCGTCGGTTTCGGCAATACGCCGGCGCCGAACCGGCCCTGGCGGTCCAGCAGCCGGCCGCGGGCGCGGCTCAGGTCGGCCACGCTCCGCGTATAGACGGCATACGTCCCCAAATTCGAAAGTACGACCACCGCCAGGCTGGTGAACCCGAACAACAAGGCCCCGGCGACGCAGGCCACGTTGGGAACAAGCGTCAGGCCGTACTGCCATTGTAACTGCCTCCGCTGCGATGCGGATATGTCGCGCAAGACGGGCAGCTTATCGTAATTCGGCTCCAACAGCCACGCTCCGGCGGCATCGTCGTGCCGGCGCAGGTCGGGACGAAGCGAAATCGCCACGTCGGCGGCACGGGCGGCAAGCGGGTTGTGCAAGCAATCGCCCACATACGCGACGCGGTGCCCCTCGCCGCGACATTCGTGGATGTAGCCGGCTTTGGATTCGTCGGCGGGGCAGCAGCGCAATCCGTCGATGCCCAGCGCATCGACCAACGCCTCGAAGTCCGTGGATCGGCCCGGCGCGAGCAACTCGACCTGCATCCCACAGCGGGCACGCAAGTCCAAAACCACATCCTTCGCCGCGAAGACGTCTCCTCGCGAAAAGGTCAGCACCCCGGCGAGCCGATCGTCGCAGTACACGCCCAACGGCGCCGGCGCCTGCTCGCCAACCCATGCGCCAGGTTCCAGCGAAGCGTGATCGAATCGGTAAGCGACCTCGCGGGACGACAGCCCGTGGACGCGAAGGCAACGTCCGTCATCGCGGATTTCCGCCCACGCGGCGCGGTGTTCGACCCGAAGCTCAAGGCGCCGCAAGCCGCGCGCGCGGCCCGCGGCGGCCAAGGCGGCCGACCGTGGGTCGTGAAAACGGCGCAACGCGCACTCCGCATAAGCTAATAGTTCGTCCGATGTCAAGTCGCCCGTCGGCTCGACGCCGGCGAGCTCCGGCCGGCGAGCTCCGAGCGCCGCGTCATCATCCAGCAGCAGCAGGTCGACGTCGGCCATCCGCTGGAGCACGTCGGCACGGCGGACGACGATCCCCTCGTCGAGGCAACTCGCAAGCTGGAACAGTTGGGTGAGCGAATCGCCGATCCTCGGGCCGGTTGAGTAGTCGGGGCGGAGAATGGCCGCGGCGGCCGCGGCGTCGCCGACCAGCAAGCCCACGCCGGCCGTGACGAGAACGGGCGCCACGGCACGCTCGGCGATTCGCGGCGGCCCCGGCGGGTTGGCGCCCGATTTGGCGCCCGCGGCGGATGCCAGCGCCCGGTCGATGTTCTCGGCAAACGTGGCGCCGCCGACGCTCGAAACCGCAAGGCGCAGCTCGCCTTCGAGCACGAGCGAGCCTTCCAGCACATCATCGCCGACGCCGCGGCAGACCAGACCGCCATGTCCGCGGGCGGCCGGTTCTTCCAGCACCGCGGCGCCGGAAATGATCCGGCCGTCGGCCGGCACCATGTCACCGCCGCGCGCGACGACCACGTCGCCGGGCCGGAGATCGGCGGCCGGTGTTTCGATTTCGGCCCCCTCGCGGCAGAGCCAGGCATGTTGCCGCGGTCGGCGCAAGGCGGCGGCGAGCAGTTCGTGGCCGCCGGCCGCGATTTTTGCCCGCCGCTTCTCCCAGAACACCAATAGCCAGTTCATGAGGCTGGAAGCCACGTAACCGCCTGTTGCCAAAGTCGCGGCGACGATCGACGTGTGCAAGATCGGCACGCCGGCCTGCCGCCGGCGCAGTTGCCGCCAAGCATCGCGGAAGTTCGCCAGGTTGCCGGCCACCAGCAGCACGGCGCTCAGAGGAAGCAGGGCCGGAACCAAAAACTCGCCGGCGAAGGCCACCAGCAAGCTGGCGTTGGCGAACTCCGATTCGCCGTGGGCCGCCGGCGACGAGAGCGCCAACGGCCCGCCGACTTTTCCAGCCGGGCCATCGAGCAGCGAAAGAATGGCGTCGCGACCGACGATCGTCCGGTCGAAACAGATCAAAACGCTGCCGGTCCAAGCGCCGATCGCCACGTCGCGCACGCCGGGCAACTCGCGCAACCTGCGAGCGACCGGCCCCGCGGCGACCGCCGGCCCCGCCGCCTCTGGACCTTGTCGCACGGCGGTGTCGCGCACCCGAAGCCGGCCGGGCCGGTCATGTATGATTTCCCAAGTCGACACGCTCGCGCCGCGCCGAAAGAGCCGAAACCGCGCTGGCTCAGCCAGACCGGCAATCCGCTCGGCGAGTGCGCGATCGAGCGGACGCCCCGATGACTTTGGCATTGCCGAATCCGACGCGGCCGAATCCGACGCGGCCGAATCCAACGCGGCCGAATCCAACGCGGCCGAAAGCCGCTCGAGTACCTTGCTTGCGTCCCTCGTCGCCGACGAGCCATTCAGCGCCGCAAGGGCTGGCGGCGCATGATGCACCTGCGCGATACCGCGAACTCGGTCGACTGCCACCGATTCGACCTCGTCGAGCGTGAGCACTCGCGTGACAAACTCGCGCCAGCGCTCGTCGCGCATCGAAAAGGCGCGCCGGCTTTCGATCCGCACGACGCCGGGCCGGCAAGAGACCCGCGTGCCTTCGCATCTCGCGGTGTGGGGCGCTAAGGTACCACTCACGTCGATTCACCGCCTTCGGGTGCCGGTCAGGTGGCCGGCGCGGGAACCAATTCGCCGCGGCCCACGAGTTGGTCGAGAAACTGGACCATGTCCAGGTCGTCGCGGTCGATGACGCGGACGACGAGCTTGAGGTGCTGCCGCCGCCGGGCGATGAGGGTTCCGAGCAAGGCGACGGCGGCCGCCATCAACACGGTTTGGACCACTTCGGAAACGGATTCCATCTGGATTGACCTCCGGCAAATTTCAATGTACGGCGGTTTCGCCCATCGGCGAGCGCGCCAAATCGGCCGCGATGCTGATCGCGCCGCGAATGCCTTCCTTGTGGATCACGGTGCGAATCGGCACGGTGACGTCGCTGCCGGGCTTCTGCTCCGCCAGCACTCCCAGAATCCATTTGAGGAGGTTGTTCGCCGTCCCCACGTCGCGAATCATCCCCAGGTTCACCTTGAACCCGAACCCCTGGGGCCGCTTGGCGGCATAGGCGTCGCGATCAATGACGATCAACGAGGGTTCGGTGCCGATCATCGAGGGATGTTCGCGGAACAGCGCCGCGCACTGCTCCTTGGACAACACGTAGGTGTTGGTCGTCAACTGGTAGTTCACGCACGCTTCGAGGTTCTTGCGCAGCACGTCGGCGACGGGTGAGTTCCAGCCCACGTCGACGATGAAGATGTCGAAACGTTTGCGCCGCGGCGCGGCCACCCCGTCCGCGCCGGCGTCAGACGCCGACGAGGGCGCGTCGCTCGGCGTCGCTTTCGGCGTCGCTGTCGCCCGGGTTGCCGTCGTCTTGCTTCGGGAGCTTCTCCGCGCGCGGGCGGTCGGGGTTGTGGCCGGCGGTTTCTTGGACATCAGTGGGTACTCCAGCATGGTACATTTGCCGCAAGTCTTGCTTCAACTCTTGTTCGAGCCGCACATGGGCGATCCGTCGCAGCGGCAGCATGCCGTTGGCCAGGGCCGCCAGGGCCGCCACGTTGTTGGTGATCACCGAGGCCATCACTCCGAATCCCATCGTGAAGGCCCCCGCGATGCAAATCGCGTTCGGCACCAGGATCAGCGTCCAACTGCGGCTGACGTTGCGGTCGAGGCTGCGGGCGATGTCGCGCAGCTCGCAAATCTTCGCCAGGCTTTCCTCCATGAACACGATGTGCGCCGTGTCGGTGGCGATGGACGACGCGCCGCGCAGCGAAATGGACACGTTGGCCTTCTTCAGGGCGATCGAGTCGTTGATGCCGTCGCCCACGAAACAGACCTTGCGGCCCGCTTTTTGCAAACGCTCGACGTAGGATGCCTTGTCGGCCGGCAGCACGCCGGCGAAGTACTCGTCCACGCCCAGGCTCTCGGCCAGCTTGCGGGTGGGGGCCTCGTGGTCGCCGGAGATGATGGCGATGTGCCGGATGCCCCGTTTCCGCAAGCCTTCGATGATTTCGCGCGCCTCCGGGCGCTGCGACGCGCGCAGCTCGATGGCGCCGCCGAGGTGATCGTCGATGCCGACGAACACCATGGTGTGCCCCTCGCGGTGCGCCTCGTCCAACGCTTCCTCGGCGGGCGGCGGAATCTCGATTTCCTCCAGCTTCATGAACCGTGCGCTGCCGACCCTCACCGTGCGACCCTCGATGCCCACCGTGATGCCGTAACCGACCTGGTACTTCGACTCGTCCGAGTCGGGCATCGTCAGCCCGGCCTCTTCGAACTTGTCGAGAATCGCCTTGGCGATCGGATGAGCGAACTTGTTCTCGGCCGCCGCGGCGTAGCGCAGGATCGTCGCCTCATCGTAGCCGGGGCAAGCGAGCACGCGGCCCACCTCGGGACGCTCGCGGGTCAGCGTGCCGGTCTTGTCGAACAGCACCGTGTCGATGTCGTTCATCAGTTCCAGCGCGCGCCCGTCCTTGACCAAGATCCCCTTGTGGGCGCAAAGCGTCAGCGAGGTCAACATGGCCAAGGGCGCCGCCATGCGGATGCCGGTGCCGAAGTCGCTGTTGAGCACGGCCACCGCGCCGGCCGATCCGATGGTCGCCAGCGCCGTGGCGCCGATCGCCAGCGTGGGGATCACGGCCTTGTCGGCGATCCGCTCTCCCTTGTGCTGTGAGGAAAGCTTGTAGCCCGCCGAGTCGTTGAGGATCTTGCTGATGCGGGCCGAGGCGGTCTCCCCGCCCGACGACTCGACGGCCACCACGATCTTGCCCGCCACCATCAAGGTCGACGCGAACACCCGATCGCCCAGGCTCTTTTCCGCGGGCGTCGACTCGCCCGTGAGCGCGTGCTGGTCGATTACCGCCATGCCTTCGCTGACGGTCCCATCGACCGGCACCACCTCGCCGGTCTTGACGACGATCAGATCCCCCTTTTCCAGCTTGTCGAGCGGCGTCTCGATTTCCACGCCGTCGCGGTAAAGCCAGACGAAGCGAGGCGCCTTGCCGAAAGCGCTCATCAGCATCTTCTTCGAGTCGTCCTGCGTCTTCTTGAACAGGATGCGCCCGAAACCGAGGCACCAGCAAAGCACCGAAGCGGCGAACACCGAGCCCGTGCCCAGGCAGGCCGCGACCACGATCGAATCGAGCACGTCGACCCCCAGCCGGCGCTCCTTGACCACCACGTCACGCGCGCCTTGGAAGCTTGGGATCGCCGTATAGGCCAACAAGGCGATCGAGACCGGCAGCAGCGCCGGCACCGCGAACTGGGCCGTGGCGGCCAGCGGAACCGACAGCGTACACAGCGGAAAGCTCAAGTCCGGCTTGTCCTTCTTTTCTGGAACGCGGATGTTGGCGATCGCCGAATCGAGGATCTCGATCACCTGTTCGCGCCGCAGGTTGCGCGGCGCGTAGACCACCAGCACGGTCGCGGTCAGCGGGCTGGTTTGGTAATGGGCGATGCCCAGCACGCTCATCAACTCGCGTTCGATCGCCTGACAGACCTCCTTGCGGTGGAAAAGCGCCGGATGGCGCAGGCGGATTCGTCCAGGCACTTCGTGCTTGACCTGCCAACTCGTGACGATCGGACCATGGCGGTATAACCGCACCACGCCGCGGTCGTCGCGAAACAGATGGATCGGGCGCGGTTTGGCGCCGTCATGGGCCGAGCCATTCGCGGCGCTGTGGTCGTAGTAGAAATTACCCGCCGTCGTCCCCATCAGCCGCGCGTGAATTTCTCGCACGGCCTGTTGACGAGTTCGCGTTCTGACACAATACCGCACTTCCGCGGCGGGTACATGACTTGGCGCCTGGCGCCCCTTGGGGCGATGATGACCTTGAATTTTGAGGCTGAGCACGCCCGCGCTTTGCATCACGCGGTGCGCGAACTCACGGCACGCATCGTTCGCCGGATCGCCAAACAAGGCATGGCTGTGGATGCGAATCCGTCCGGCGGCGGGAAAGGTGACACGGAAATCCATCAAACACTGTCCAGAGCTTCCAGGCCTTCTTCAGCCAGCGTGGCGGATTCTTGACCGTCGCCGGATCGCGATTGGGCGGCTTTCCGGGCTCGCAACTCCTTGACACCGTCGCAGGCGGCACTGGCGCCGTCGGTCAAGCCCAACGCAACCGGGGCGCCGCCGGGAATCACATGGGCCAGAAACAGCGTCGGAAAGACCACGCCGTAGGAGATGAAGTAGCAACTCGAATACACGAAGCGTGATACGAATTCGCTCGTTGCCGGCAGAACCTGTTGCACTTTGGCGGCCGCATCGCTGGCGCCGTCACGCATGGCCTCGGCGGCACTGGACATCGCCGTCGCCACCGACTTGAGCGGATCGGACGGTTGTTCGGCGGGCATGGCTGCGTCGTTACTCACGCGACTCCTTTATTCAAACTCGAAGGCGGGGGGGTGGGGGGCTACAAACTCACACTAATTAGTCTAGGCAGCGGAACAGCGCAAGTCAAGCAACGCCCAATGCCACAATGCCGCACAATGCCGCACTTACCTTTTGCTTACTATGCTTGCGCCGCGGGTTAGTGGGACCGCAGTCTGCGCTCGTTTCCCCTGGACCATGAAGAATCGGGGCTTGCTCAGCGGCTGCTGCTGGATCGCGGTGATGTGCCGGGTGCTGATAGAAGGAGGGTAATTCAGCGTCCGGAGCGTCCGCACACCAGTGGGGGGTGGCTATTAGTCTTTCGCAAACTGTTTCAGCTATTCGACTTGCGCAGTGCATGCACGCATTCGCCAATGGCCTGCGTCCAAGGGCAGCGTCCGCACACCAATGGGGGGTACTTAGGTTGCACGTCGCAAGTAGCGGCTGCCGTTAGCCTTATGGCACGAGCATCGGATCGCGGCGGCATCACTTCACGCAGCGGCAGCGTCCGCACACCTGTGGGGGGTAACATACCGCTGCACACTCAAGGTGCCGTGGCGTTCCTGATGAGCACCGAAGGTGCGGCGCTGTAATAGCCAGGGGCAACGCCCCTGGTAGCGATCGCGGAAAAACCGATGGTCAAGCCGCGCTCCGCTTTGAATGGGTTAACCAAATTGCCAAAGAACCGAACGGGGCTTCCCGCCTTCGGCGGATTTCGCTTGGGATCAGCAGCCCGCATCCCCTGCGCGGCGCTGCCTAAAAACTGAGCACAACCAACCGCCCGCGCCGCCCGCTGAAACGGCTGGCAAATCGGATGAAATCCTTGACGCGAAAAACTGTTTTCTATGGATTTTCATAGGGCTTTTTCGGTGGGCGGTTCCCGCGTCGTGGTTCATCGCGCTCATCGCTTTGGCAACGGGCTGCCTACGGTTTGAGCGGCTCTGCCCATAAATTAGGCACGACTTCCTCGTGGCAATCCAGCATCATTTTGACATGTGGGCAGGCCCACCCGCGATGCCGGGCGCGCGGACTGGCGACCGCCGCCCGCCAGAACGGCCCATTCGGTTCGCATTTTTCGGCGAAATCGCTGCATTGGCCGCCGATGGGCCCGGCTGCGGGCCGATCGCGGTTGCGGACGCCGGAGGG
>DATKSN010000336.1:0-6293 GCA_035531595.1 Pirellulales bacterium
CTCTGACTCACTCGAAACCCTCCGTGCATGTTTGGGCAGACTTGATTTCCCCTACTTCATATTTGCCCAAAAACGCGGAAGGTTTCGAGTTTTTTTTCACCTCACTATGCCACGAGCGATTCCGGGTACGCTTGTTTAAGGACTAGCGTTGGACCTGCCTTGCTTGCGCTGCGGGTTAGTATGACAGCAGTCTGCGCGCGTTTCCGCCTGACCATGAATAATCCGGGCTAGCGCTCGGCCGTAACGTACTTATCGCCGATGAAAAGCGTTGGCGCCCAGGGCCGCCAAGAGGGGGTCGGCCTCGGCCTCGCAAAACCCCAGGTGCAAATGTCGCCGCCATCCTTCGGCGTATTGATACCGATCCGACATCCGGCCCACCTCCCGCATCAGGTCGCGCATCGCCCGCACATGGGAATCCAGGGCCTGGCTCTCATCGAGCCAACGCTTCTGGCTCACATGGCACGCCAGCATGGCGGCCTTTTGCTCCAGCAGATCCGTTACGTCGACAAACCAGTCCGGCACGACGGCTTCGCCCAGCGGCGTTTGGTTGCCGTGGGGTTGGGCGTGATAAATCGTCACCGGCCGCGACGTGATCGGCGCCGGAGGATCGACGGGAAAATTGGGCATGCCCCGTGAAAACGCCGCCGTCACCGCCAGCCGGCAGGCGTTGGTGTGGTCCTCCATGTAATCGAGCGGCGAATGCGTCAGCACGATGTCCGGCGCCACCTCGCGGACAATCGAACCCAACCGCCGCAACGTGGGTAGGTCGTAGAGAATCTCCAAATCGTTCGTGAGGCTCTCGTGGAACACCGCGCCGATGGACTCCGCGGCGCGCCTGGCCTCCCGCCGCCGAATCCGAGCGGTCGTCGCCGCGTCATGTTCGGTCGAGCCGCAGCAGCCGTTGGCGATGTTCATGTAGTGCGGCTCATAGCCCGCCTCTCGCAAGCGGATCAACGTGCCCGCCATCACGAACTCAATGTCGTCGGGGTGGGCGGCGATGGCAAAGGCACGTTGGGTCATGGATACCCTCCGCTGTCAGCCTGGAAAAGCCTGGAAAGTCTATCCTACGCTACCCCCGCAGGGCAACATCGTCCAGCGGCGCGGGCAGCGATTCGGCGCCAGGCGCGACAGCCAGCGGCGCGCCGTCGTCGCTGCGGTCCAGGGCGGCGGCCGCTGGGTCGTCGGCGAGCCACCAGTCGTGAAACGCTTCGGAGTGCGGACCCAATGGCGAGGCCCCCGGAAAAATCTGCCCGAACACCGCGACGTCGCCGCTTTGGCCCGGTGGAACAGGGTCCGCGTTCGACCGTTCGAGCGATTGTCCCCACGAGGCGCCCGGTCCATTGGCGCGGTTGAAGAACTCATCGGACCCCAGGATGATTTCGGCCACATGGTCGAGCGACAGCGAACCTCGGGCGACCGCCGCCCCCCAGGCCGATGCGCCGCCGCCGCCCATCCGGCCCAGGAACTGCTGGTAGTTTTGGCCCACGACCAGCGCATCACGCTCGGTGGAATTCAGGATCGCGTCGACCAAGTCGCCGCGGCTGGTTCCCGATTGTAAGAGCGAAGTCCAGGTGGCCAACGTGCTCTCGTCGGCCGCGCGGCCGAGCACATCGTGAAACAGCCCTTTGACGAACGACGCGTTGTCGGCGTGGGCCGACTGATACTCGCCCGAAGTCAGGAACGCGCCGACGACGGTTGTCTCGCTGACGCCCGATTCGATGACCCGCACCCAATGATCGCGTTCAGGGGCGCTCGGCGTTCGATGCAGGTAGGTCTGGTAGTCGGCCGTGACCTGGTCGCCGCGATGCTCGACCGAATTCCACAAAATCGTGGCCAACTGCGACCGCGACATGCCCGATGCCAACGCGCCCGTCCACATGCTCGACCCGGCCGCGTCGACCGGCCGGCCCAGCACTTCCTGGTACAAGGCCGCGACGAAGGCGGCGTTCGGATCTTGCGGTGTGTCCGGCGGCTTGGCCGATGGGGTCGGCGTGGCGACGGGCGTGGCTGGGGCGACCGGCGCGGCTGGGGCGGACCCGTTGATCGACTCGACGGCGGCGAGCAGGTCGAGCCGTTTGAAACTCAAGCCCGTGTGAGTCACGTTGTCCTGACCATGGCCGACATCGACGATGGTCACGCCCGTCCGCTGCATCAGCGCCAGGATGTGGTCCTGGTTGGCCTCGCCGCCCAGGCCGTGGGCGTCGAGCGCCTGATGGATCAGCACGGCGGCCCCGGCCACGACCGGCGCGGCCATCGAGGTGCCCGCCATCGACGCATAGCTGTCGTTCAGATAAGTCGAAGTGATGAACGCGCCGGGCGCGAGGATGTCGAGCTGCGCGCCGCGCTGCGTGAAGCTGGTGATCTGGTCCGGCGCGGTCGAGTAGTCCTTGGCGCCGTTGGCCCAACTGACCGAACCGTAGTTGCCGTCCCATACGGCGCCGACCGAAACAGCCAGGTTGCTGATGGCCGGAAAGGCCAGCCCAGGTTGGCTGCCATAGGAATAGTAGCTGTTGCCCGCCGCCGCGGCGATGAACACCCCCTCGTTCTTGAGCGCCTGCAAATCGGCGTCGAGAAAGGTAAACGGCTCGGAGTTGTAGTTACCCGAACCGAGCGACATGTTGACGGCGGCGATGTGGTACTGCTGTTCGTGGGCGATGACCCACTGCAAGGCCCGATCGACGTTGCCGAACGTGCCCGAGCCGGTGTTGTCGAGAACCTTCAGGGCGATCAGGCCGACCCCCGGCGCGACGCCCAGGTGGCCAGGGGCGGCGCTGCCGATGATGCCGGCGACGAGCGTGCCGTGTCCCATGTAGTCCATGGGGTTCGACGTGTTGTCGACGAAATCGTAACCACCCAGGTAGCGGCCGGCGAAGGCCGGATTGTTGTAGTCGAGGCCGGTATCGAGAATGGCCACCGAATAACCGCTGCCGGTATAACCGAATTGGGTTTGCACCTGCTGGCCTTGGATCAATTGCAAGCTGCGCGTGTCCTGGACCCGCGGGCCGGTCAGCGCGGCCTGGTCGGCGGCCAAATTCAACGGCCCCAGCGAATAGGTCTGTTGCCGCCAATCGGAAGCGTTGACGTCCACGGGCGCCGCGTTCAAGAACAGCAATTCGTCCAAACATTCGAGCGCGAATTCGCGGCCGCGCGCGCCGCGCGGATTCCTGGCGAGCCAGCTACGGGCCATGATGGTTTATCCCCTTCCGACGCCGGCCGCCGGCCGGCGTCATGGCAACGAGTTTTGCAAGCGGCCAAGATCGGCCGGCCGATGTGTGTTACCCGGCGCTCACTTGAAGCGCCGGAGAGTGAGGGGAAGCTCACGAAAGTCTAGGTTCTTTTCCCCGCGGTGTCGGGATGCGACGGGAAAAAAACGACGATACGCTTGCAGGCGAAGGATGGGTTGACGAATGAAGCGCGACGGCGCCAGGGCGGGCGCGGCGCATGGCCGAGTGTGGCAACTTTGTCGATTGTGCCGTAGGGGCGCGGCCGGATTCGCCTCGGCCGGCTATACCGCGCGCGGCCAGGGATAACCCTGGCGAGCTCGGCTACGGCGCGGTGGGCAACGCCGGCGGCGGTTTCGTGCGGAACTCGCTGGAACGGATGTGCCAGCCCCAAGTAAGGTCGGCGAGATTCTCGGTTCGCTCCATTCCCAGATCGATGAAGAACGTCGTTCGCTCACCGCCGTCGTCGACGGTTACGGCGTAGACGTCCTTGATGCCGTACTGACCGGCCGTATCGACCAACGACAGTTGCTGATAGTAGCGGACGTTGGCCCGCTCGCCCAAAGTGAGCAAGGCTTGGACGACGGGTCGGTCCAAGAATTTCACGAACATTTGCCGCGCCATGGGATTCAAGGAACGCTCCCCCGTCGCTTCAGGCGTGGAACGGAAGGCGCCCGCCATTTCCATTTGGTACGCCAAGTCGGGCTGCCGCCGCTTCAATGCGTCGAACCACTGCTGTGCGAACCGCCGCGATTCGCTCCGCATTTGCCAGCGGAGCATGGCCACCCGCGTGGGGGCGGCCAGCCCAAACAAGAGCGACAAGGTCAAACCGGCCAACGCCAAACGGCGTCCGGCCACCGCGTTCGCCAAGGCGGCGATGCGGCGGAGTGCCAGGGCGCTGAACGCCAGCCCAAGGATGGGGATGAAGGCGAATTTGAGATCGCTCAGAATCAGGATCGAGGCCAGCCCGAAGAGGAAACCGGCCACGGCCATGTTGCTGAGCGGGCGATAGCCTGGTAACTCGTCGTCGGTGGTGGAAGGCTGGAAGGCGCGATGCGATGCGGACATGGGCAGTTGTCTATTGTCTATTCGACGGTGATCGATCCGGGAGGACTTGATTCTTATCCGCAACCCTACTGGCCGCGATCCGCATTGTCAATTAAGATAGGCGATAGGGTGGGCACCGCCCACAACGAACGCGGGCTGAAGCCCACGCTACGACCAAGAACACGGGCTGAAGCCCACGCTACGAACAAGGTTTCAAGCCATGAACGGTTGGACGGTTTTGTGGATCCTGCACCTCGTCGGTTGGGGTTTTTGCACGCTTTGGATTCTGGGCACTTGCTGGAAGGAAGGGATGTGGGGCAATGCCCTCACCTGGTTCAACTGGTGGCAGGCGTTTTTTTTGTCCGCGCTGGTGCGCGGAATCGCGGAATCCGTGCTGACATCGGCGGTGGAACCCAAATCGACCGACGACTTTTTTACCGTCGCGGCGGTGGCCACCGCGATTCAATGGATCTCGTTCATCGCGGTCTTCGCGGGCGTGAAAACGTGGAGTGATAAGCTTTCGCGGGTGAAAGTCGCGTTCCATCCGATCCTCGAGGGTGTGGGAAACCTCATTTTTTGTCTGCTGCTGGCCGGCGGCCTCGTGTTCGCAACTCTGCCCATGCTCGGTTACATCATGCTGGGCAAGGGAAAAGCCGATCTTCCCGCCAATCTCGAATGGCTCAAAAGCGATGCCGCGGGCGGCTTGCCCTGGCAGATGGCCACCCTATTCTGCGGTTACTGGGTGTTGCTGGCGGTGGCCGTCGTGGTGTTGTCGAAACCGTCGGGCCGGCTCGACCAGCCGAAAAAGATCGAGGCCGACGCATGACACGCACCAGTACGCCCGGCAGGATTCGAACCTGCGACCCACGGTTTAGGAAACCGTTGCCCGCCGGACGCAACCGACGTGTTGCCAACGACTTGCGACACGGCCGAAAACCGCGTGGCGCTTTGTGTGCCGTTTTCCGCCGGCGAAACGGCCCCGGAACCACCCGCCGACGTGGCCCCGATCGGCGCCGGCGACCACCTGGAAGGGATCATCGCAACCATCCGCCGGCTGCTGCCCGAAGCGGAACAAGCTGAACTGGTCCGCCGGCTGGGCAACCCGCGACCCGACCCCGGCCTGAAAGCGATCGTGGCCGCCTGGCCGAAGTTGGCGGCCGGCGCACGGAGCGGATTGGTCGCCGCGGCCGAAGCGTTCGCCAAGGTCCCCGAACCGTGAGCGAACCGGTAGTATTCAATGGCGGGCGGACACGCGATGCTGAATCGCGCGGCTTCGGCCGACGCCGCCGGATTAGGCGGCTGCCGGGGGCGCCGCCTAATACGGCGACGGCCGTTTGACACCTCGCCCAGCCTATGACAGAATGGCGGCGTTGAGACCGAATGGCCTACATCGACCCGGCGTGTGATTCCCCTTTCTCGCGGTTTCAACAACTTCTCGACAAGCGGACCGCCGCCCGGTTGTACCGTCCAAGGGTACGCCGATGACACACGAGTGGTTTGCGCAGCTCAGGGGCGCCGAAGTTGGACCGATGGACCCCGGCGAGTTACGCCAGTTGGCCCGTCTGCGAAAGTTGGCCCCAACCGATCTTGTCCGCAAAGGATAAAGAGGGGCGTTGGCTAGCCGCGGCCGGCCTTGGATCGGCGCTCCTTTTTTCTTTTCGGTGGGCAATCTAAAATCTAAAACGCGGAGTGATACGATGCCTTCAATTCCCAAAAAAGTCAGAGATCGAATCGTCGTCGGCGTCAAAAAGTACCAGCCAATCATTCAAGAAAAAAAAGCAAAAGACGTGCATGAGGCAGACACATCTACGCTCGTAACGGAAATGCTCAAGGAGATTTTTGGTTACGATATTCTCAACGACGTTTTCAAAGAGCACGAGATCAAGGGGGTGCAGTCTCGCTCATGCGCACTTTTTCCGGGGTTTTGGGGGTGTATCTGAGGGTGAGGATGCGGGAGTCCAGATGTGGGGGGCACCACGCTGCTTGAGGATAGCTGCGTAAACCGTGTCCCACAGGCCGCTGAGG
>DATKSN010000337.1:0-6963 GCA_035531595.1 Pirellulales bacterium
ATTGGATGCCGCTTTCGCGGCTCGCTCAGACGTCATGGGGTATTCGGAAGTCGTTTTTTTTTCGCTTCGCCGCCGTTTTGTTTTTTGCACGTTCGTTGCTGCGCAACGAGCGTGCTTTTTTCGGGAAAATGATCCCTTCCGATTCGTGGGCCGCCCCGCGGACCCGGTGAGCTTGCGCCGCGGGTTCGTGTGACGGCGGACGTCGCTCCCTTCCGCGGGACTATCAATCATCCGTGCTAGACGTCGCGGCACGCCGCCGCGAACAAATCAAGCCCCGTGGCCACCTGCTCGCTGGTGACGCACAGCGCGGGGCAGAAGCGAACCGCCTCCTTACCGCAGCCCAACAGCAACAGCCCGCGCTCGAAGGCGGCGTCGACAATCGCGTTGCGCCGCTGGGCGTCCAGTCCCTTGGGGCCGACCACGTCGACGGCCAACATCAAGCCCAGCCCCCGCGCGGCGGCCAAGGTGGGAATCGTCCGCGTCAATCGCTCCAGCCTGGCCTTCAGTTCGGCGCCGCGCTCGACGGCGTTGGCCATGTACTCGCGCTCGATCAAGTCGAACGTGGCCAGCGAGGCCCGGCAACTGACCGGGTTGCCGCCAAACGTCGACGCGTGGCTGCCGGGCGGCCAATCCATCACGTCGGCCCGCGCGATCAAGGCCCCCAAAGGCAAACCGCTGGCGATCCCCTTGGCGAGGCAAATCATGTCGGGTACGGCGCCGAAATGCTCGATGGCGAACATCCGTCCCGTCCGCCCCATGCCCGACTGCACCTCGTCGGCCACCAGCAAAATGCCGTGCTCGTCGCACACGCCGCGGAGCATCGGCAAAAAGCCGGGCGACGGGACGCGATAGCCCCCCTCGCCCTGAATCGGCTCGACGAAGATCGCGGCCACTTCGTCGGGCGGACAGGAAGTGGCGAATTGCTCCTCCAGCTCGGCGCGCGCGCAATCGAAGTGGACACGGTGGACGCCCGAAAGCAAGGGGCCGAAGCCTTGCTGGTGCAGCGCCTTCGAGCCGCCCAGCGACATGGCGCCGTAGGTCCGGCCGTGGAACGCGCCGTAGAATGAGATCACTCGTTGGCGCCCCGTGTGGTGCCGCGCGAGCTTCAAGGCGGCCTCGATCGTCTCGGCGCCACTGTTGGTGAAAAACACTCGTTTCGGCGCCGGCCCCGGCGCCAGCCGGGCCAGCCGTTCGGCCAACTCGATTTCCGGGGCGTAATAGAAATCGGTGCCCGACATGTGGATCAGCTTCGCCGCCTGATCGGCGATCGCCGCGACCACCTCGGGATGGGCGTGGCCGGTCGCGTTCACGGCGATGCCGGCGGTGAAATCGAGGAACAGGTTCCCGTCGACGTCCTCGAGCGTGCAGCCCCAGCCGCGCGCGGCCACCAGCGGGTAGCCGCGCGTGTAGGAAGGGCTGATCACCTGGTCGTCGCGCGCGATCCAGGCCGCCGCCTTCGGACCCGGCAGCTTCGTTCGTAACAAGGGGGCTTGCAGTTGGTCAGTGGTCATTGGTAACCTGTGCGCGGCGGCGGTTATGGCTCATCGTCATGCCGGTTGGCCAGATGGCCGCGGAGCGGCCGGTTTCAAGCGTGGGAACGAGGTCACAATCAACAGGGGGCTTACGCCCCCCGCTCGCCTCCCACTTCCGCGCTCATTCCCTGCGCCATCGTGATACCCCGCTGGTGGTTTACGGTAAAGGCCGTTTTGTGCGTCACGGCGTCGACCAGCCCGGCGGCCGAGGGTTGGCCGTTGCCGCTCCGCTTGACGCCGCCGAATGGCAGGTGGACTTCGGCGCCGATGCAGGGGAGGTTGACATACCCCATGCCGTAGTCGCACTCGTCGCGGAACAGCCGCCAACGGCGATAGTCCTCGGTGATCACGGCCATCGACAGCCCGTAGGGCGTCTCGTTGTAGATGTGGATCGCCTGCTCGTCGTCGTCGAAGGGAACCAGGGCCACATGCGGCCCGAAGACTTCCTCGTGGATCGTGCGTTTGCCGGGAGCGTACTCCTGCCGGTAGACGAAGGGCGACATGAAATAGCCACCGGCGTGCTCGCCGCCGGTCATCCGTCCGCCGTCGAGCAAGATTTCGGCCCCCTCGCGCCGCGCCAAGTCGTTATACGCGGAGACCTTGTCGACGGCCGCCTGGTTTACCAGCGGTCCCGCGAAGGCGCCCTGCACGAAGGGATCGGCGAATCGGAGCTGGCGGGCACGCTCGACGAACCCGGTCGCGAAGCGGTCGATCAGTTTTCGATGCACCAGCACCCGGCCGGCCGAGACACAACGCTGACCGCTGGTCTTGAAGCCGCTGAGGACTGCGGCGTTGATGGCCAGGTCGAGCGCGGCGTCCTCGCAGACGATCACGGCGCTTTTCGACCCCATTTCGCAGGCGCACGTCTTGTGATCGCTTTCGGCGGCCAATTTGCGGATGTGCGAGCCGACGGAATAACTGCCGGTGAAGCAGACGACGTCGACGTCGCCATGCCGGGCGAGGGCCTCGCCCGCCTCTTCGCCGAGGCCGTGGATCAGATTGATCGTGCCGGAGGGGAAGCCCGCCTCGACGAACAACTCCGCCAATCGCTGGCCGATCTGGGGTGTTTCCTCCGACGGTTTGAAGACCGTCGTGTTCCCTTCCAGCAGACTGGGCCCGAGCATCCAGAGCGGTACGGCGAAGGGGAAATTCCAGGGGGTGATCACCGCGACCACGCCGCGCGGCTTGCGGCGCACGAAGAGATCCTTGGCCTCGATCTCCGACTCGATGACTTGGCCGGTTGGTTGCCGCGCGGTGCCGTACACGTATTCGACCATGTGCAGCCCTTCGACGACCTCGGCACGCGCCTCGTCGAGGATTTTGCCGCTTTCGCGGGCCAGCACGCGGGCCAGGGCGTCGGTGTCGCGCTGGATCAGCGCGGCGAGTTTGCCGAACCGCTCGCCGCGTTTCACGCGGCTGGTGCGCCGCCACGGGGCGAAGGCCGCGCGGGCCGCCGCGACGGCCTGTTCGACGTCGACCGCCGAGGCGCGCGGGTAAACGCCGACGACTTCATCGAAACGCGCGGGGTTGACGCTTGTGAACCGTTCGGCGCCACCGCCGCGCCACTCGCCGGCAATCAAGTGTCGTCCGCTCCAGGGAACCGTCGCAACCGCAATGGACATGGCGCACCTCCGTTTGCCTATCTCAAACATAAGCCCGGCGGCCAATAGGGCAAGGGCCGTTTGGCCGCCACGCAAAGGGCGATGCTAGCATGACTTGCGGCAATTCGTCGAGCCTATGACGTCGTGGCAGGGGCCGGACAGGGCACGTCGAGCGATCCGCGCCGACAACCGCGGCGCGATCCCGGCGAACATGCTGCCGGTGTAGGGAACGCCCTCCGTGGCGTTCCGTGCGCGGCCAAACGATACCTTTTCCAGCAACCGGAACGGGGGTCAAGACGAGTTGGGCCGGCCCGCGCCACGGTTGCGCAGGTGCGCGACAAACGCCGCGTGGGCGGGGGCGGCAAACCCTTGATCGACCACCTGCAATACCTTGGCCAGGTCTCCAAGCGCCATGGCCGACGGATCCAGCCAAAGCCCTGGAAATACTTCACTTTGATACTGCCCTGCCGGGCTAAGCGGCAGGCGTTCAAACTCGCCTTCACGTTGAACGAACCAGTCGATGGCTCGATCGAGCACGCGCCAAACGACATATTCCCGGACCTGGTTGCGTCGATAGGCCCGGAACTTCTTGTGCAGATCGATGCTGACGCTACTGGCGGCGATTTCTCCGGTCAATTCCGGGCCGCCGACCACGTAGTCGTCGGCGTCGAGCGTTACCTGTCCGCCAAAGGCCGGTTCGATGATCATCGCCGCGTCGGGCTGGGGCTCGTTTTCCATATCCAATCGGATGCTGCCATTGTCACCCACGCGAATGCCGGGCGTGTGCGCCCGGTAATGGACCAGCCAGCCGATGAAATCGGCGTGTGGCCCGGCGTGCTGGTTCCAACGCACGGGGGAAGGCATGTAAACTTCTCCTTCGATCAGCTCCGCCTTTTTCAAGCCGTGCATGGTCTCGAAGCGGCGTTCGAATTCGGGGCGGGACAGTTGGTCGCCGGCTTCCAATGGGCGAAAAGTCATGGGTGTGTCCTCCGCTTCCTTAGGCATGGTTACCGGATTCTCATTGCTATTCTCCCCAGCGGGGCCTAAGAAAGCAAGCCGCGCCGTTGCCGTTCCCATTCGATTCCATCCACCCATCCACCCCTCAGTCGGAAGCGTAGTAAGGCCGGCGGGGGTCTGGGGGACTGGTCCGCCAGGGAGCTTGCGAAGTCAGCCGTATGAAGTTATAAACAAGCAACGAATGGTTTGAAACGGTCGGCATTTGAGGCCTCGCCATGCGGGTCACCATCTTCCCCTGCGGCCCAGCGGCCAATGAAAGCGAACTCAAGGCAATCGAGCGCTTGAAGAGCGGCCTACAGTCTGAACCTGGCAACGCCGACTGGGTGCTGCTCACGAACCTGGCGTTCTCCGTCACCCATCAACTCCAGTCGGATGAAATCGATATCGTCGCCATCGGCCCGGCGGGGGTTCGTGTCATCGAAGTGAAGCACTGGTCGCCGCACTGGTTCGACGCCCACGAACACGACGAGGTGGCGCGCGAGGCCGACCGCGTGACCAATAAGGCGCGCAAGATCGGAACCACGCTGCGAAAGATCTTCTCGGAACTTCCGCGGGTGGATGGGGCGATCCTTCTCACTCAGGAACCGTCGAAGCTCAAACGGCTGGTCGGCAAGGAGGTGCGCGGCGTTCGACTCCACACCTTGAACGACTGGAAAGGCGCGCTCGGCCTCGGTACTCCGTCGCTGTTGTCGCCTAACCAAGTGATGAACCTGAGCCGCGTGCTCGAACCCAAGAGCGCCGTCGCCATGGACGCGGCCTCGATCAAACCCGCGCCAAGCGACCGGCGACTAGGCCGGCGTTTGCCGCGCGGCACTGCTCGCGCTTGGACGATCAACCGCGCGTTGCGGCCGTTTCGGTCGGATAAGCCACGGTTTGCTTGGCCTCCGACGGCAAAGTCTGCCCACACGGCACCTGCGGCCCAAATCCGTGGCCTCCCGATCCGCTCACAGCGATCATTCTTTTGGAACCACTTGCACGCATACCGTCGTCCGGTGACAATGATTTGCAGTATGCATCGATCCACACGGCTATTGGGAACGCCGGATGTTCTTCCGACGCTTGTATCGCAGCAGACTCAGAAATGACGGTTGTTATGATCACAGACAAAGCCGCAACTTTACGTCAAATCGAGGATGTCGATAAGGCCGTCGCGGACATCAGGTCACGGCTATCCGGCAGCGGCCCCTTTTCATTGTGTGAAGCGCGCCTCGACGAACCGACGTACCATAAACTCACATGCTGGATGAAGGATCGGTTGACCTGGCCGGTGATTACGATTAGTCGGTGGAAGGCTGGCGCCTTACTCCTGCATTTTATCGCGGAAACCGCTCGGCGCGAGGCACAAGAGGGCCACGTTTGGTCGTCGGTTTGCGACAAGTTTGCGCCGGAGGTTCGCCGACGGCTGTTTGCCGGCGGGCAACCCACATCAACTCTGAAGGAATTGATAAAGGATGCCGCTAAGCGTCTCAAACTACGACACGTCTTCGATCGTACTGACACGCAGAGCTGGTATCTGACCACTTACCTTCAGTTCGGATTCACAGAGAAGGGGATGCATTGTCATCTGCCTACTTGGTTGGTTGGACAGGGAATATCTGCGGCGGCGCAATACCTTCTTTCCGGTGCACTTTGCGATACACTCCGTTTGGAGGGCATCGTCACGCTTGGCAATGATGAGCTTGATTGGGGTTATCAGTCGGGAGGGGTTCCACTCGGTCGATGGGCCTCGAGGAATGACGTCGGCTCGGGGCTGTTGCGTTTTGTCGGGGCCACGACGGAGCAACGTCGTCGAAAATTCGCCACCGGTGTGCTACGCTCGGTTTACAGCGATCTCCCGAACGCTGAAGAGCTGTCACCACAGGTTTTGGAGGCGGCTTTTGATGCGCTGTTGGCACGCGCGACCAAACAGGGCGAGACGGTGCGTGACGATGAATTGCCGTGGCTGCAACGTCAGGACCGGCAAACGACTGACGGCGCTCCAAAAGCGGCAATTCGCCTCGTCTTTCCGCAGTTGGGACTTCGCCGACCTCCGACCTTGTTTCGATGTGAAAAGACGGGGCACGTCTGGCCACGTAGCGTCGCGGGTTGTGCCCCGGAGATAGGTTGCGAGGGGACTATTGAACCTACCAACGACGAGCTGCTCGACACCGACCCTCGGCTGGGACGGCTCAGGAAGGAGTACCGGGAATCGCGGGTGTTTCAGTTGGGGCTCTGGGCCGAGGAGCATAGTGCGCAACTGAGTCCGCGTGAGAACCGGCGCCTCCAGGATCTTTTCAAAGCGGGAATTCGAAATATACTCAGTGCTACGACGACGCTCGAACTTGGAATCGACATCGGCGGCTTAACCGCCGCGCTTCTCAGCAATGTGCCGCCGGGCAAGGCGAATTACCTCCAACGCGCCGGACGCGCTGGGCGGCGTGCCGACGGATCTGCCGCAGTGATTACGTTTGCCCGCCCTCGGCCGTTCGATCGGGAGGTATTCCGACGTTTCGGCGACTACCTAAGTCAACCACTGCGCAAACCGCTAGTGTTTCTTGACCGGGAGCGGGTCGTCCGACGCCACTTGCATGCGTATCTGCTCGGCGAGTTCTTTCGCGGGCTGTACGGCCCAGAGGATCGACGCGGCGCGATGGACGCATTTGGCAATATGGGGCAGTTTTGCGGCAAAGCCCAGGGGGTGCAGTCTCGCTCATGCGCACTTTTTCCGGGGTTTTGGGGGTGTATCTGAGGGTGAGGATGCGGGAGTCCAGATGTGGGGGGCACCACGCTGCTTGAGGATAGCTGCGTAAACCGTGTCCCACAGGCCGCTGAGG
>DATKSN010000338.1:0-6237 GCA_035531595.1 Pirellulales bacterium
TTCGAGGACCATCACGCCTACCATCGCGGCGACGTCGAGGCCCTGGCGGCCTGGGCCCAGCGGCTTGATGTGGCGGCGACCCTCTGCACGGCCAAGGATCTGGTCAAGCTCCGCGTGGCGCGGCTTGGCGGCCGTCCGCTTTGGGCGTTGGCCATCGAACTGGAGATTCTGGTGGGCCAGGAGGAGTTCGAGTCGTTGCTGGCGCCGCTGGTAGAGCGGGCGTTGGCACGGGCCTGACCGTACCAGTCGAACACGTCGTGAAGACCGACCTCCTCGATGCGCGCACTTCGCATCATCCCGTCGTTCGTCGCGGAAACCGTGAAGATCATGCCCCTCGCACGAATGTGCAGCTTCGATCACAATGTAGTGGCGTGCCCTCACGGCTTGATTTTTTCGCTCCCGCCTGCCTGTATCAGGATCTCGCTCGCATGACTCGCTTCCGCCGTTTTTTTCTCGTGCTGACGTTGCTCTTCTTGTGCCCCGGCTCGATGCCGGCGTTCGACGACGAGGAAGCTCCCGCGCATCCCGCCGGACTGCTGGCCGTCTACCGCAGTCTCGAGGGCCAGATGCTGCTTGAGCGGATCGAACCCGTGCCGCGCTGGTACGGCCCGGCCGCACATGCCCCGCATCCGCGCATCGTCGGTTCCTTTGAAACCGCCTGGAGCGGCCGGTTGCTGATACCGTTCGATTCGAGCTACACGTTCTTGCTGACCGCGACGAAGCCGGCCGACGTGAAACTCGTCGTCGCCGGAAAACCGGTGACTTGGGGTGAGCCGGTGGAGTTGCCGTACGGCGCGGCGCCGTTCGAGCTTCGCGCCATCCTTCACGACGGCATGCCGCAGTTGCGGCTCGATTGGCAGTGCGCCAGTTTCGGCCGCGAGCCGATCGGTCCGCGTTTTTTTGCTCACGATCCGGCCGCCGTCCCGGCCGACGCGTTGGCCGCCGAGGCGCTCGCCGCTCGGGGCTCCGTGCTGGCTGACATGTTCGGCTGCTTCCGCTGCCATGATGGCCCACGCCCCTGGCTTGATTCACTCGCGGCCGACGTGCAGCCGCAAGAGCTACTGCCGGGACCGCGGCTCGACAAGCTCTCACGGCGCTTGCACCGCGGTTGGGTCGAAGCCTGGCTCAAGAACCCGCAGGCGCTACGGCCGGGCACACGGATGCCGGCGCAATTCGCCGACACACCTGAGGACCAGGCGGCGCTGCGGACGATCGCGGCCTACTTGACGAGCGGCCAAACGGCCGACGAAGCAAAAGCTCGGCCCGGCGGCTCGATCGATTCGGGACAGCGATTGTTCGCCGAGTCGGGCTGCGCCGCCTGTCACGAACCACCGCAAGCGCTGCGCGACGCGAACTGGACCGATTTGCGTGTGCCCGCCCTGACCGACCTGGCCGGGAAGTGGACCGCGTCGGGCCTGACCGCATTCCTCGAACACCCGCTGGCGACGCGCGCCCACGGCCGCATGCCAGAATTCCCTCTGTCAGCCCAGGAAGCAAACGATCTGGCCGCGTACTTGTTTTCCCGCGTGGGTCAGCGCGAACCGCCGGCGTTCGTCGCCTTGCCGCCGCCGAAAGATCCGCTGAAGCTGGTCAAACCACGGCCAGCCGTCGCCTTTCATTTCAACGAAGACGAATTCGAGCCGGTCCCCGCCAAATTCGTGCGGTTCACGATCCGCGCCACGACGGGCGGCGAACCGGGCATCGACGAATTGGAGATCTACGGCGACGATCCAAAACAGAACCTGGCCCTGGCCGGCAAGGCCACCGCCTCCTCGGAGTTGCCCGGCCACGAAATCCACAAGATCAAGCACCTCAATGACGGCCGGCTTGGCAACGGCCACAGTTGGATCAGCAACGAGCCGCGGAAAGGCTGGGCGCAAATCGAGCTGCCGGAAGTGGTGACGATCCGCCGCGCGGTTTGGGCCCGCGACCGCGAACAAGCGGCCAAAGACCGACTGGCGACGAGCTACCTGATCGAGGTCTCGCTCGAAGGCGAGCATTGGCGAATTGCGTCGGACGAAAGCGACCGGCTGCCGTTCGCAACCGACATGGAGTTCGACCTGTCGCTGGCTGAGACCGAAGTTGCGCTCTTTGCCGACGGTGAACTTCAGCGGCAGTGGGCCGCGCTGGGGGAGGACGCGGATCGCCTGCCCCGCTCCCATACCGGCCTGCGGTTGCAGGCCGTCGCGCTGCGGCAGATGGCTTTGCGCGGCTGCTTGAATTGCCATGACGCCGGGCCGCAAAACCAGCTTGTCATCGAACGCCGGGCGATTGGAACGCCGAAGTTTGTGATGTCCATGCCACTGCCGGCCGGATCGTCGCTCGCCGGGTTCGGCGCCGAGCGCCTGCGCGGCGGTTGCCTTGTTCGGGGTAGGCCAGCGGGCGGCGCGCCACAGTTTGAGCTATCTGCCGACGAACGCGCGGCGCTGGTCGCCTATGTCAGCTCGCTGGGGGGTGGATCGGGCGCGTCGTTGGCGGAGTGTGTGCGGATCGAAATGCGGCTGTTGAACTGCGCGGCTTGTCACCAGCTCGAAGCCGGTGGGGGCGAGGCGCTGACGGCATTGCTGGGCGGCGAGGAGGCGGCGCGTTGGATTTTGCCGCCGCACCTGGTGGGCGTCGCCGCGCGGCTGCGGCCCGAACGGCTTGACGAGTACCTGCGACAGGGCACCAGGCGGCACCGCCTGCGCCCCTGGAGCGGAGCCAGGATGCCCGGCTTTGGCGGCCGCGGCGGTCGGCTGGCCGCCGGCTTGTGCGCGCGCGACGGGGTGGATGGTCCAAAGTCGGGCCGCGCCGACGCGGCGTTCAACGCGCCGACGGTCCCGCCGGGCCACTTGGAATTAGGCCGCTTTCTCGTCAGCCGCAAGGCGATGGCCTGTACCAACTGCCATCGTTTCAACGGCTCGGAGCCGACAGGGCCGGTCGATCCGACGACGCGCGGCCCGGATCTGGGGCTGGTGACCGAGCACATTCGGCACGATTATTTCCAGCGGCTGGTCCGCAACCCCGCCCGGTTCTTTCCCAACACGAAAATGCCGCAAATCTTCAAGCAGGACGGCTCGGCGACGTTGCCCGGTCTGGCCGAGGTGCCCCGCGAACTGCCGCTTGATGCGCTCTGGAGCTACTTGAGCCTCGCTGCCTCGGCGCCGCCGGCCATCGAGGAGCAAGCCGCCGACTTGCTGCCGAAGCTCGCGCAGCCGCTGGTGCAGCGCGGGCTGGTGCATGTGGGTGAAAAACGCTATCCGCGCGGCATCGCGGTGGGTTTTGCCTCGGGGACCGTGCTCTACGACGCCGACCAGCTCAGCCCCGTCGCGATCTGGCGCGGCGGCTTCGTCACCAGCCGGCAGGAAGCGTACTTCGGTCTCGACTGGCGGCCGAGCGTGCCCGACGTCGAACCGTGGGACGGCGCGCCGCACCTGCTCGAATTCAAATGTGCTCCGCGGGCTGAATGGCAATCGGCGCCGCTCCCCCTGGAAAGCGACCCCAACGACGGCTCGCGGTTCGACGGCTACACCATCGACCCCTCGGCCGTTACCATGCGTTACCGGCTGCTGTTCGGCGATCGTCAAGTTGCGGTGGCTGAGCGGGTACGGTTTGACGAACGGCCGGCCTGGCGCGGGCTGGTGCGAGAGTTCACTCTGGACGGCTTCTCCGACCAGACGCGACTTGCCATGTTGTCGCCGGCGTTGGAAGAGTATGCGTTCACGTCGGCTACGGACGCGACCGTCGCCCGACCAGCGACTCCCAACGACGTGCCGATGGTGATGTATCGATCCGGCGGTCAATTGCGGGTGATTCGCGTGGACGCCGGTCGCGACGCGTGTTGGGAGCGTGTCGACAAGAAACCTCGGATGGGTGAGGGGCGGTTGCGCGTGACGATGGGCGAGCCCCCACCGGGCAACACGGCGACGCTACGAATCGACGATTGGTCGTACACCGGTTCGCTGGCCAAACCCTCGGCCGACGAGCTGGCATCGCTCGCCGATCCGGCCAGGCTGCGCGTGGCTGACGACGCGGTGAGGGCGGTACGGCGCAATCCGCCTCCACCGGCGACCATCGACACGGCGACGTTGCTGCCGGGCGAGGAGCCGTTCGCCTACAAAATGGAAGCGATTTCCGCTCCGCCCGACGGCTGGCGCCCCGGCGGCACGGCATTCGGTCCGGACGGAATGCTTTACGCCATCAGCATGACCGAAGGGCGAATCTACAAGACGAAGCTCCCACCGCTGGCAGTTCCCAAGCTCCTCGATTGGCAACTGCACGCCGGCGGCCTGAACCATCCGTTGGGGCTGGCCATCGTCGATGGTCGGCTGTTCGTGGCCCAGAAACCGGAGATCACCGAATTGGTGGATCGCGACGGAGACGGCACGGTCGACGAGTACCGCACGGTGGCCGGTCCCTGGGGGTTGTCGTACGGCTGGCACGAGTACGACTTCGGCCTGGCGGTCGACCGCCAAAAGCGGCTCTACGTCGCACTGAACACGGGCTTTTTCTGGACCAACCCCGGCTACGTCAACCCTGGCCGGTTTCGCGGCTCGGTGTTGCGGGCCGATCTGGCGGGCCGCGTCGAGGAGGTTGCCCGCGGCTTCCGCGTGCCCAACGGCATCGCCCGCGGCGCCGACGGTGAGATCTTCGCCTGCGACAACCAGGGCGATTGGATTCAAGTCTGTAAGGTGGCCCACATCCAACAGGGGCGGTTCTACGGTCATCCAGAGCGCAAGGAGAACGCTTTGCCGGCGGGGGAATATCCCGACGGCCGCGCCGCATGTTGGCTGCCATACGAGTATTGCCGCAGCGCGGCGGGGTTGGTGGCTGACGAGACCGAGGGGAAATTTGGGCCGTTCGCCGGCCAGTTCTTCGTGGGCGACGTCGGGTACGGCAACAATCCGGGCGTGATGCGCGTGGCCCTGGAACATGTCGACGGCGAGTACCAAGGGGCCTGTTTCCGGTTCCTGGCCGACGAGCCCTTCGGCCCGACACGGCTGAACTTCGGTCCCGACGGTAGGATGTACATCTCGTCGATGACCAGCGGATTGACGCGGCTGCGCTTTGGCGGCGCGCCTCCGATGGCGATCCACCGCGTCAACATTCGCGCCGGCGGCAAGGGCTTCGTGGTCCATCTCACGCAGCCACTGGCCGGTGACGTCGAGCTGGGACCGGGCGCGATCCGCGCGCGGCGCTGGAACTACGTCTACTCGGGCAACTACGGCTCGCCGAAGGAGAACGAGGCCGACGTACCGATCGAAAAGGTCGTGGTGTCGGCCGATCGCCGTTCGTTGCAGTTGACGCTGCCCATCGAGACGCACCCGATCGGCCGCGTCTACTACCTGAACCTCGGCCCGCTACATTCCGTGACCGGCGACAAGTTGCAACAGCACGAGGCTTGGTACACGGTGCAGAGGATACCGTCTTTGTAGAAGCCCTTTGCCAAGAACGGCTGCAATTGCCCGGATTATTCATGGTCCAACACTAACCCGCAGCGCAAGCAAGGCCCAGCGCTGGTCCGCCGGAGTTTTCCTGAAATTCAACATGCCCTTGACACGATTTTCCAATCCGATCCTAATCGTGCCAAGGGCGAAAACAAGTTGGCATGGAGGTGCTTGGGTTATGGCAACCAGAAAGGAGAACAAACATTCGAGGTAATTTGGCCCCGGCTCACCTCGGCCCGAAGCCCTGCGTATCGTCGCCGTGATCGCATAGTCCGCCTTCAGCCGAGAAACCATTCTCCGCAGAAACGCCACCTGGCCGAGGTTGCCCGCGGACCACCAGCGTTCCGGATAATTGATCCGCGGAATGAAGGCCAGATTTTCTTCGACCAACCTCTTGGCCTCCTCGTCATTTCGGGGGATGTGACATTCTTGACTGAAGCGTTCCACAAAATCATCGAAAGCGACCCGGAGCCAGTCCAGATCGCCATACGTCCGTGTTTTCACATGCCCGACAAACCGCAGGTAGGGATTCAGTTCGACGCTGCACGCCGAGATTCCCCGGTATTTCATGCAGAGCGGGACCGTCCCTACGCCGCTGAACGGATCGAGCACGTAGTCTTTCGCCGTGAGCCCAAAGTGGTCCGCGATGTCATGGGCGAGTTGAGGAGAGAAACTCGGGGTCAGGCGATACCACCGATGGATCGGCAGCCCCAGTTTTCCTTGAAACGACGAAGGGGGAAATGGGGCGCAAACTGTTGGTGCGTAAGCAGTAGCGAGAGTGGCGGAATTGGCAGACGCGCTGGACTTAGGA
>DATKSN010000339.1:0-6373 GCA_035531595.1 Pirellulales bacterium
CGGAGGCTGATCACGCTCTCCCTCGGCGACCACGCATTGCGTTTGGATCAGGTAGCGCAAGTCGGGGTCGGGCCTGCGTTGCAATTTGGGTTATTTGACCCCGAATGATACGGAGGAGACGATTTTACGTGCGGATTCGCAGACGGCCTTGATCGTAAGCTTGCCGAATGCTGTCACTCCCGGCGACTTGGAAAGCCAGGAAAGCCCGGCGTTTCCGGGCTTGCTAGCAACGAATGCAGCTAGAAGGGTGCGACTGCGCGAGACGTGGGAGAAAGTCTTAAGCCGTCTAAAGCCGGGCAATCCGCCGAGACGGATTTCCTGGTCGGTACAGGTACGGTTTTGGGGTGGTTTGAAAATGATCCCGGTAGCAAGGAAAGTTCAACGCTGGGCCTTGCTTGCGCTGCGGGTTAGTGTGGGGACCATGAATAATCCGGGCTAGGGGCGTGCTTTTAGGGGGTGAACTTGCTATTTTGCGGCAACGGCCTCCGTTGCCACTCGTTCCCACGCGGAGTGTGGGAACAAGGAAACACCAACCCGCGGCGCAAGCAAAGTGCTCCGATGCCGAACCCGATCATCGAAACCTTGGGCGTTTTCGACTGGTTGCTGCTCGTGCTGGCCTTGAGCGTGGTCTTTGGGTTCGAGTTTGTGAACGGTTTCCACGACACGGCCAATGCGGTGGCCACCGTGATCTACACCCATTCGCTGAAACCGTGGCTGGCGGTCGTCTGGTCGGGCTTCTGCAACTTCCTCGGCGTTTATTTGGGGGGCATTGCCGTCGCGTTTACCATCGTCCACTTGTTGCCCGTCGATTTGCTGGTCCATATCAACACCCATGCCGGCATCGGGATGGTCTTCGCCCTGCTCGCGGCGGCGACCATCTGGAACTTCGGCACCTGGTATCTGGCACTCCCCGCGTCGAGTTCGCACGCCCTGATTGGCTCGATCTTGGGGGTTGGGCTGGCCAACAGCATTCTGGCCGGCAAGGGTTTCGGCGTGGGTGTGAATTGGACCATGGCGGGCGAAGTGGGCCTTTCTCTCTTGTTTTCTCCCGCCGTCGGGTTCGGCCTGGCGGCGGTGTTGCTGCTGGTGGCGAAACGACTGATCCCCTCGCAACAGCTCTACCGTCCGCCCGAGGGCGACGAGCCGCCGCCTGGGTGGATCAGGGCGATCTTGATTGTCACCTGCACGGGAGTGAGCTTCGCACACGGCTCGAACGACGGGCAAAAGGGGGTCGGGATGGTGATGCTCATCCTGATCGGTCTTGTGCCCGCGCATTACGCCCTCAACCTCCGGAGCGACGCCGCGCGGATCGCCCAGACGCGGCAGGCCGCCGAGGAGCTAGGCACGCTACTGGCCGCCGCCCCCGCTGCCCATGCCAACGACGCCCAGCGGCACCTGGCGGAAATCACCCGGCGGCTGGCGGGCGCGACCTCCTACGCGAAATTCACCCCCGACGAGCGATGGCAGTTGCGGACGGCGCTCTTGGGCCTCGGCTCCTCGCTGAAACGCCGTATCGCGGAACTAGGCGACGCGCTGGACCCCCGCGAGCGGAGCCGCTTGCGCGATCTGCGCGCCAAACTGCTCGAACCGATCGAGTACGCGCCACCGTGGGTTTTGCTCGCGGTGGCCTGCTCGCTGGGCGTGGGCACGACCGTCGGCTGGAAGCGGATTGTGGTCACCGTGGGCGAGAAGATCGGCAAAGCGCACCTGACCTATGGCCAAGGCGCCTGCGCCGAACTGGTGGCGATGGGTACGATCGGCCTGGCCGACCGATTCGGTTTTCCGGTGAGCACCACGCACGTCCTATCGTCGGCGGTGGCCGGCACGATGGCCGCCAACCGCTCGGGCGTGCAACTCGATTCGGTGAAAAAGATCGCCTTGGCCTGGGTGCTGACGCTGCCCGCGACGATGGTCCTTTCCGGCGCGTTCTTGTGCTTGTTCCGGGTGTTTTGGCGTTGAGCGTGATCCTAGCCCGGATTATTCATGGTCCCGGGAGGAACTCGCGCACTGTACTGTAGCAGAATTCGCAAGAATTCTGGCGTAACTCGCGTCTACGGCCTGACTTCTTGCGAAGCCAGCTACGGGACCATGAATAATCCGGGCTAGCGGGCAATTCGTATCGGCGCTCCGATCTTCTCGCGCAGTTCGCCTTTGAAGCCGAGTTCCCGCCGCAGATGCTCGGCGATGTGGCGGGCGTCGCGACTGTCTTGCAGCAATTCATCCGACGGTTCCACGCCGGGCGGAAACTGGACGCGATGCTTGGTGATCGTGACTCCCCATTCGTCCGCTTCCGTGGCGTTGGGGTCGACAATCCAGACCCGGTATCCCGTAGCCATCATTGTACCCTCCCTTTCATGCCCTAGTATATTATACGCGGCAGGGCAAGCCGCGGTGGGGCCACGGACCACGGCAACCGACCCATTCCCAAAAAACTTGAACCCAAACCCCAAGATTCGTCTCCAGGCGGCGAAGAACGTAGGAACGCCTGGTTTTGGCGGCCCGTACTGGGTCCGCCAGGCGTCATCAACTTCGGCCCCCCAGCAGAGGGTCGTGCAACGGAGGGTTCCAACATGATCAAAAAGGCGATTTTGGGTGGCGCGGGCGCCGCGCTGGTGTGCTTGGTGTTGTTCGGCCGCGAGGCGGCCAGCTACGTGGGCACCACGGTCGGCTGGTGCAAGGATTCCGTCAAGAACAGCGTGCCGATTTCGTTTGAAATCGAGCGTGCCCGGCGAATGGTCAAGGATCTGGTCCCCGACATTCGCAAGAACATGCACATGATCGCCAAGGAAGAGGTCGAGGTCGACCGCCTGGCGAAGCAGATCGGCGAATCGGAATCGCGCCTGGGCAAGGACCGCGACGAAGTCATGCGGCTCAAGACCGACCTGTCGACCGACAAGCAGGTGTTCCAGTACGCCGGTCGCAGCTATTCGGCCGGGCAGGTCAAGATCGACCTGGCCAACCGCTTCGAGCGGTTCAAGACGCACGACGCGACGCTGGCCAGCCTCAAGGAGATGCAGGCCGCCCGCCAGCGGAGTCTGGAAGCCGCGCGGCAAAAGCTCGAAGGCATGTTGGCGACCAAGCGGCAGTTGGAAGTCGACGTCGAGCACCTGGAAGCACGCCTGAAAATGGTCGAGGCCGCTCAGACCACAAGCGACTACAAGTTCGACGATAGCCAGCTCAGCCGGGCCAAGGAACTCGTGACGGACCTGCGGACCCGGCTCGAAGTGGCCGAAAAGATGGTCAACGCCGAAGGCACCTTCCGCGACGAAATTCCATTGGACCAGCCGGCCCCGGAGAACATCGTCGAGCAGGTCAGCGAGTATTTCCAGACTGAGCGACCCTTGCTGGCCGACGTGGCTGTCGAGACGAAACGGTAAAAGGGAGGCGAAGGTTAGAAGTGGTTAGCGGTTAGAGGTAATTATGGGTGGTTAGAGGTTAGGGGTTAGGACTTGAATTGAACGTCTGCCCGTGCCTCCTCTAACCTCTAACCTCCTTCAAACTGCGCGAGGGAACCAAGCGGTGAATACTCACTCCGCCACGCAAAACGGATCGGGCTCGCGCTTTCTGCTCTGGGTCGATGGCGTGGGCGGCTACCTGGTCTGCGAATCGAATCAGATCACGCTGGGTCAGCCCGTCCCAGGCAGTCAGGTGGATGTGCCCATTCTCGGCGACGTCTCGCGCCGTCATGCCCAGATTCGCCGCGACGGCGAAGTGTACCTCATCGACCCGCTGCGCCCGGTGCGGCTCGACGGCCGGGTCATCGAGCGGGCAACGTCGCTGGTCGACGGCAACCTGATCGAGCTGGGCCACAACGTGCGGCTACGGTTTCGCAGGCCGCACCCCTTGAGCGCGACGGCCAGGCTGGAATTCGTCAGCCACCATCGCACGCAGCCGGGCGCCGACGCGGTGCTGCTGATGGCCGAATCGTGCGTGTTGGGTCCGGGCGGCAACAGCCACGTTGTCTGCCGCGATTGGTCGGGCGAACTGGTGCTGTTTCGGCAAGGGAGTCCATTGCACTGCCGGCGTCCTGGGCGGTTCAAAATCGACGGCCTGGAAGTGATGGACAAAGGGCGATTGGCTGATGGGTCGCAAATCGTGGGGCACGACTTTTCATTGAGCCTTGAGCAGGTGTAGCCGAATTCGCAAAAACTCTTGCGAGTTCAGCTACGGGAAACTGGACAAATGGAACTTGCAGCCGTTAGCATAGACGAAGGCAGTGATGAATCCATGAACCTCCGCGCCACTCAAGCCCAGGCCGAACCGGAGCCCCGCAAGGGGCCGATGAAATTCACGTATACTAGCGGTTCGCGGCCCTTGGAGGGTTTCACCATCAAACGCGGTATCGGCCGCAGTGGATTTGGCGAGGTCTATTACGCCACCAGCGACGCCGGCAAGGAAGTGGCCCTGAAGCTGATTCGCCGCAACCTCGACATTGAACTCCGTGGCGTAACGCAGTGCCTGAACCTCAAGCACCCCAATCTGCTCGGCCTGTACGACGTCAAACAAGACGAACTGGGCGACAGTTGGGTGGTGATGGAATACGTCGCGGGCGAGTGCCTGGACGACGCCATCGCCCGGCACCCCCAGGGGCTCTCGCGCGAAGATACCCTGGCCTGGTTTCGCGGCGTCGCCGCCGGCGTGGCCTATCTGCACGACCACGGCATCGTCCACCGCGACCTGAAGCCCGGCAACATCTTCTCCGACGAAGGGCTGGTCAAAATCGGCGACTACGGGCTGTCGAAATTCATCTCCGCCAGTCGCCGCAGCGGGCAGACTGAGAGCGTGGGCACGGTGCACTACATGGCGCCCGAAATCGGCAACGGCCGCTACGGCAAGGAAATCGACATCTACGCCTTGGGCATCATCTTGTTCGAGATGCTCACGGGGCGCGTGCCCTTCGAGGGCGAAAGCGTCGGCGAAGTGCTGATGAAGCATCTCACCGCCGAACCGAACCTGGCCGATGTCGAAGAACCTTACCAAGGCGCGATTGCCCGCTGCCTGGCTAAGGATCCCGACGCGCGATTGAAGACGGTGGGGGAACTGGTCGCGCTCTTGCCGGAGGCGGCCCGTGTCGGAGTGAGCGCCGGCGTCGGCGGCGCCCCGAGCGGCTTTGCGCAGGCCCTGCCAGGGATCGGCACGGGTTTGGGCGCGCCAGGCGCATCGGTTCGCCCCGCCCCCGCCCCTACGCCGGCCCAATCGCCGGCGAGCGAAGTCGTGCAGGCGGCCGAAGTCGATGAAGAGCCGATCGCCCGCGCGGTTCGCGCGCGTTGGCGGGAATTCTCGCAGGCCTGGAGTTCCGGCCGGATCGGGACCGGCGGCAAGGTGGCGATCATTATCGTCGCGTGGGGGCTGCTCAGCGGCGGACCTTGGCTCATCGCTGTGCTGCCTTTCCTGATGGTTGTGTACGTCGTTTATTACCTCATCCGTTCGGCCCTGCTGGCCGGTAAGCAGCCGAAAAGCGTGGCGGTGTGCCGTCAGGCGGCGCCGCCGCCACTGCCAATTTCCCCCACGGTCAAACCGCAAACTTCGCAACCGCCCTCGGCCACACGCCCGCGCGGCCGGCGCTTCGCGCGGACGGCCCTTCATCTGCCTGCGAAAACCACCCAAGAGCGGTTCATGGAATTGCTGGGTTCGATGTTGGTGGCCGCGCCGGTGGCGGCCGTGATGTGCGTGGTAATGAGCCTCTTGCGCGGCGGCCAAGCACCGCTGCCCGAACAGTTCGCCTGGCTGACCTTGGTGAGCACCATCGGGGCCTGGCTCGTGCTCGTGCCGGCGAAGTTCTGGGAAGGCCGGAACGGCGAACCGACGCTACGACGGTTCGTGTTGATGCTGCTGGGCCTCGGACTGGGTGTCGTCGCCTGGGGCGGCAAGGAGTGGCTCTTGGTCAACTTGTCGCACGACTGGAGTCAAATGGAAGGGATGCTGCCCTTGAGCGAAACGATGCTCGGTGAGGGTTTCGCCGACGCGCACGGCGCGCCGACCGTCATGGGTCACATGGCCTATTTCGCTTTCCTGCTGATGGTTCTCCGCTGGTGGCGGCAAGCCGACCCGTCGCGTCCGGCGCGGCTGAGCCTTTGGCCCGTGCTCGTGACGGCGGGTTGGGCCTGGGGCTTGCAGTTTTTCTGGCGGTTCCCGCAACCGTGGGGTGTGATGATCGCCGCCACGATGTCGGTCGCCGTGCAATTGGCCAGTCCCTGGTTCGAGACGCGCCGCCGCGCCGCCCACACCGAGGTCTATACTTCACGCGGCTGAAAATGAGATATTTTGCCACGAGAAAGTGGTGGCTGGTGGCAGAGCGCAAGCGATGCCCCGGCTGGATAGCGACCGGGGCATCGCTTACGCTCTGCCCCAGCCACCGTGAATATCTCATTGT
>DATKSN010000340.1:0-26184 GCA_035531595.1 Pirellulales bacterium
GGTGCTGGTCGACGCCTGCCGCCGCAACGCGCGCCGCGACGGAGTGCGAGGGCCGGGCGACGACCCGAAAGAGCTTGCGACGGCCCTGGCGCAACTCGAACCGCCGCCGGGCTTGCTGCTGTTGCACAGTTGTTCCGAAGGGGAGCAGGCCCAGGAAGACGGCGATCTCAAGCATGGCGTGTTCATGCACTTCGTGCTCGAAGGGCTGCGCGGCGCCGCCGACGCCGACGACAACCGTCACGTGAGCTTGCGGGAGCTTTCCGATTACGCCGCCGACGCGACGGAGCTCCACGTCATGAACAAATTCAACGGGTCGCAGCAACCCTTCCTGAAGTGCGGTCTCAAGGCGAGCGGGCAGAAGTACGATTTGTTCGCTCTGGCGGGGGCGTCACCCTCGCGCCCCGTCACCCCACCCGATACCAAACCCAAGCCGGGCGATTCCATCACCAACAAGCTTGGCATGAAGCTGGTGCTGGTGCCCGCCGGCGAATTCACGATGGGCAGCGACGAGTCGATGGGCGAGCTGGAACAAGCGTTCGGCAAGCTGCCCGACAAATTCAGCAATGCCGACGAGCACCCCGAACACCCGGTGCGCATTACGAAGCCGTTTTACATGGACGTGTACGAAGTGACCAAGGCCCACTTCGCCAAGTTCGTCGAGGCGGAAGATTACAAGACCGACGCCGAGAAAGACGGCAAGGGAGGCTGGGGATACAGCGAAAAGGAGAAAACGTTCGAACAGAAGCCCGAATATACCTGGCGGAGTTGCGGCTTCGATCAGGCCGGCGACCACCCGGTGGTCAACGTGAGTTGGAGCGACGCGACGGCGTTTTGCAAATGGCTGAGCAAGCAAGAAGGCAAGGAGTTCCGGCTGCCGACCGAGGCCGAGTGGGAGTACGCCTGCCGCGCTGGCACGACCACGCGGTTTTACAACGGCGACGATCCGGAAGGGTTGGCCAAGATCGGCAACGTGGCCGACGGCACGGCCAAGGAGAAGTTCAATTGGATGTTTGTCGTGAAAGGCAAAGACGGCTACGCCTTCACGGCCCCGGCGGGCCGGTTCCGGGTCAACAAGTTCGGCTTGTACGACATGACGGGCAACGCCTGGGAATGGTGCTCCGACTGGTACGACGCTGATTATTACGGCAAATCGCCGCCCGACGATCCGCAGGGCCCCGCCGCCGGCTCCTTCCGCGTGGTTCGCGGCGGTGGCTGGAGCAGCGACCCTGTCGGCTGTCGTTCCGCCCTCCGCTACTTCGTCGGGCCCGCGCTCCGTAACTACTACATCGGTTTTCGGGTGGTTCGCGCGCGTTAGTTCCTGCGGCCCAGTCGTCTTGGACTCTGACACTCTGATCTCTGTTCTCTGTCAAGGGGGTGCAGGGGGCGAAGCCCCCTGCTCGCGATAAAAAGTAGCAGGCACACTCCGTGTGCCGTAGCTTGGAGCCTCAGCGCGTATAGTAGTAGGCACACTCCGTGTGCCGTAACTTGGAGCCCCAGCGCGTATAGTAGTAGGCACACTCCGTGTGCCGTAACTTGGAGCCTCAGCGCCCCGAAGCGCGGGCACGGTTGGATATGGGGAACGCTCCGAACGGGCCGGCCCGCCGATCGGCGCGTGTTGGCGTTGTCGGGACGAACACGCCCAAAGCTACGGCACACGGAGTGTGCCTGCTACTTTACGGAGTGTGCCTGCTACGTTACGCGAAAAACCGGCCGAAATACTTGACCGGCACCGGGCAACAATCGCAAAATAAGTGCTGCTTCCAGGCCCGACAAGGAATCCCAACCGATGATCCATGCCACGCGCAACAAGGCGTTCCATGCCCTTTTCACAATCCAAGGCCCGCTGGTCCTCGTCGGCGTTCTCGCCTCCGCCGGCGCCGCGGCGGCCGACAAGCCCAGCCACCGCTGGGCGCTCTTGATCGGAATCGACGACTACCAGACCGCCAAGGATCTGAGCTTCTGCGGCGCCGACCAGCGCGCCTTGGCCGCGCAATTGGTCGACAACGGCTTCGAGCGCGAGCGTGTGTTCCTGCTCGACGACGCAGCCAAGGAAAGCCAGTTCCACCCCTTCAAGGCCAATATCGAGAAACAACTCGATCTGCTTGTGAATACACTCGTCAAGCAAGGCGACGTGCTGATCGTCGGCTTCAGCGGCCACGGCGTGCTGGTGAAGAACACGACCTACCTTTGCCCGACCGAGGGGAACCTCGACGACCCCGCCACGCTGATCTCGCTCAGCGCCGTCTGCAAGAAGCTCGAACGGTCGCCGGCCACGCTGAAGCTGGTGTTGGTCGACGCCTGCCGCCGTAATGCGCGCCCGGACGAGGACCGCGGGCCGGGCGACGATCCGAAAGAGCTTGCGACGGCCCTGGCGAAAATCGAGCCGCCTCCCGGTTTGCTGCTGTTGAATAGTTGTTCCGAAGGGGAAGTGGCCAAGGAGGACGGCGATCTGAAGCACGGCGTGTTCATGCACTTCTTGCTCGAAGGGCTGCGAGGCGCGGCCGACGCCGACCGCAACCGTCACGTCAGCTTGCGCGAGCTCACCGACTATACCGCCGACAAGACCGAGCTCTACGTCGCGCGCAAATTCATCGGCTCGCAGCAGCCGTTCCTGCACGGCAACCTCAAGGCCAGCGGCCTGAACTACGATTTGTTCGCCCTGGCCTCGGCCAGTACGCCGCAACCGATCGCGCGCCCCGACGCCGCGCCCAAACCCAACTCGCTGCGCATGAAGTTCAAGCTCGTCCCCGCCGGCGAGTTCCTGATGGGAAGCGACGAGTCCGTTGCCGACATCGAGCAGGCCTTCGGCGGCCTTCCCGACTGGCTCATGCCGGAGTGGATCGAGGCCGAACGCCCGCGGCACCAGGTGCGGATTACGCGCGCCTTCGAATTGGGCATTCACGAGGTGCGCAAGATCGACTTCTCGCGGTTCGTCGAGGCGACGGATTACAAGACCGACGCGGAAAAGGACGGCAAAGGGGGCTGGGGTTGGGCGGGCAAGAAGGATTGGTTCAAACAGCGGGCCGATTTCAACTGGCGCTCGTGGGGCGTGACCCAGGCCGATACGACGCCGGTGGTGAACGTGAGTTGGAACGACGCGATGGCCTTCTGCAAATGGCTGGGGGAGCAGGAAGGCTGCGCATACCGCTTGCCCAGCGAGGCGGAATGGGAGTACGCCTGCCGGGCGGGCACGACGCCCCGCTTTTCTTGCGGCGACGCTCCGGCCCGACTGCCCAGTGTGGGCAACGTGGCGGATCTGGCGTTTAGCGACTTCTTCAAGACGAACGGGGTGACGGCGACGGATGAGAAGTTTCTCCTGCAAAAGAGCGACGGGCACCCGTTCATGACCACGGTGGGGCGGTTTCGGCCCAACGCCTTCGGCATTTACGACATGCACGGCAACGCGGCCGAGTGGTGCGCCGACTGGTACGGGGCGAATTATTACGAGAATGCACCGACGGACGATCCGCAGGGCCCCGCCGCCGGCTCCTTCCGCGTGATTCGGGGCGGTGGCTGGTACTACGCCCCTGTCCGCTGTCGTTCCGCCTACCGCAACTTCGACGGGCCCGCGGACCGTCTCTACTACATCGGTTTTCGGGTGGTTCGCGCGCGTTAGTTCCTGCGGCCCAGTCGTCTTGGACTCTGACACTCTGAACTCTGAACTCTGTAAAGGGGGTGCAGGGGGCGAAGCCCCCTGCTTGCGATAAAATTTATAGTAGTAGGCACACTCCGTGTGCCGTAACTTGGAGCCCCAGCGCCCCGAATCGCGGGCACGGCTGGATATGGGGAACGCTCCGAACGGGCCCGCCCGCCAATCGGCGCGTGTCGGCGTCGTCGGGGCGAACACGCCCAAAGCTACGGCACACGGAGTGTGCCTGCTACGATGGCTTGCGACCAGCGCGCCGCCACCCTAAAGTAAGGATCGCCACGGCCCCCTAAGTCGCGTTACCGCAACCGGTTCCGTGGCGTCGCGCAACACATGGTCGCTGAAGCGTCTAAGCGATGGAGAATCAACGCCGCCACTACCCTCCCCGCGATCTTGCCGAGTGGATCGCGCGGCAAGAGGGCGCGGCGGCGACAGAGGCCGACGACAGCCGGCAACAGGTGGCCCGGCGATTGGAAGCACTGGCCGAACGGATGGCCGCCGAAGTGGCGCGTCCCGGGCCGGCGGATGATGGCGGCTGGCTGGACCCGTACGTCGGGCGAGTATGGAATTGTTGCGAGTACCATTGGAGGAAGCTCGCGGCGGCCGAACCGATTGGATTCGACAAACTGATCCGACGGCTGGAAGCGGGCGACCTGGGATACGGGGCGGGCAAAGCCAATCTTCTCAAGGAAGTGACCTTGGCCCAGGCCCTGGAACAACGTGAAGCGAAGGCGGCCGAAATGTTCGAACACGAGTACATGCCCGTCGTCCGAAGCGTCGCCCAGCGCGTGGGCGGGGCGAATGCCTTCGACGCGGTCGACAACTTCGCCGCCGAACTGATCCTGCCCCGCGGCGACCGGCCGCCCCGTATCGCCAGCTTTCAGGGCCGCACCGCGCTGGCCGGTTGGCTGAAGGCCGTGGTCGCGAACTTCTGGATCAGCCAGACGCGCAAACGGCAGGCGGTCAACCTGCCCGTGCTGCCCGAAACGCCCCAGAACGGCGCCGACGCCGCGGCCCGCGTCGATGGGCGGCCGTGCGACGACCTGCTGCGGCCGATTTTCGCCGGCGCGACGGCCGTCCTGGAAAGCAAGGAGCGCGTGCTGCTGAAAATGCTGCTGCTCGACGGCGTGGGGCAGAACGAACTGGCCCGCGGCCTGGGCGTCGCTTCCGGCACGCTCACCCGCCGCCGGCAACGCGCCGCCGAGCGCGTGATGGACCGTTTGCGCGAGCTGAGCGCGTGCAGCCCCAGTCCGCGGCAGGTCGCCCGCTGCCTGGAGCTGGCCCTGGCCGGCGACGACGTTGAATTGCGGCAGCGGCTCGGCGAAGTGCTGGCGGCGGGCGTCCACGGCGCGGCCCATGTCGAAGCGCCTCCCCACGAGATGCACGGAGGTTGACCATGGACGCCAACCATAGTGCCGACGAACGACTGCTCTTGCCGTTGCTGCGCGCGCTCGACGAGGCGGCGGACGTGGACGAACGCGACGACCACCCCGACGACGAACTGTTGGCCCTGTTCGCCGAGGGAGCGCTCGACGGCCCCGAACGCGACGAGTTGTTGCGCCATCTGGACGAGTGCGTAAACTGCCGGCGCGCGGCGAGCTTGCTCTTGTCGCTTCTGTCGGATGAGAACGAGCCGGCGGAAACGCGACGCTCCCGAACTCTTGCGAGTCCGGCTACGGCCCGAGCTCTTGCGAGTCCGGCTACGGCCCGAACTCTTGCGAGTCCGGCTACGGCCGAACTCTTGCGAGTCCGGCTACGATCCGCCGCGGTGTATGTGCTGGCGGCTTCTCTGTTGGTGGCGGCCGGGCTTTACTTCGGCTTTTCAGCGAATGGGCCCCAAGTGGCCCAGCGCCGCGCGTACGATAAGGCCAAGGGATTACTCGCCGCCGGCCGTTTTGCCGAGGCCCGTGATTTTCTGGCCGCGGCGGAGGAGCGGGGAACGACATCGGATCGCTTGCGCAGTCTGCGCTCGCAAGCCGAGCGTGAGTTTCCCGGTCGCTTGGCCCTGGCGTTCGCCGGGCGGCTGGGTGATTTTGGCTACGAGCCGGGCGGGATCGTCGCTCGCGAGACGGGCGATGGAAAATTGGGGCGAGGGCTCAAGGGGGCCTACGATCTGCTGAAACGTTCGGGCGCCGACGAGCAGGATGCGGTCTTGAACCGGGGCCATGCTCTGCTGACAATGCGCCGCCCGCGCGAGGCCCTGGACGAGTTCCAACGCGCCGTCGAAATGGCGCCTACCGAGGCGATGGCATGGCTGGGGCGCGGGCTGGCCGAGTTCATGCTCGACGATTTCGACGCGGCCGAACGCGATTTTCGCGAGACGCGCCGCTTGGACGGCAAGAACGTCGCCGCGCGGATCAATCTGGCGCTGGCGCTCGAAGCGTTGGACCGGCGCGACGATGCGACGGCGACCTGGAACGAGGTGCTTGAGGGGGCGACGGAAGACGGCGATCGCAAGTTGGCCGAGCGGGCTATTCGGCAGCTTGAGGCGGCAAAGTAGTAGGCACACTCCGTGTGCCGCAACTTGGAGCCCCAGCGCCCGGAAGCGCGGGCGCGGGTGGATATGGGGAACGCGCCGAACGGGCCGCTCCGCCGATCGGCGCGTTCGCGTCGTCGGGACGTGTACGCCCAAAGCTACGGCACACGGAGTGTGCCTGCTACTTTACGTCTACGGCTGCTACTTTACGGCGCGGCTGCTACAATGAGGACGATCGCGAGTCGCCAATGATGAAGATTGGTTTCGTTGTGCTGTTCACTGTCGTCTCGTGCGCGGCGGCCCACGGCGAGGGCCACGCGCTGGTGATCGGCGTCAATGATTGTCCCGACTTCGAGTTGCCCGACGGCGGCCTCCCCCGGCCGTTGCGCGGCGCGGAGGCCGACGCCGATGCCGTGGCCAACGCCCTAGTGGAGCAATTTGGCTTTCAAGAAGTGAACGTCGAGTTGCTCAAGGGGACCGATGCGACGCTGGCCAGTATTCGGGGGGCCATGAAACGGGCCGCCGAACGAACTCGCTCGACCGATCAGTTCGTGTTCCACTTCAGCGGGCATGGCACGCAGTTGGCCGACCGCCGCCCGTATGACGAGCGGGACGACTTGGACGAGGCGCTTTGTCCCCACGATGCCACGGCCGATGGCGAGCACCTGCTGGTCGACGACGAGCTGGGGCGTTGGCTCGACGATCTGCGTGCCGGCCAGGTGACGGTGATTCTGGACTGTTGTCACGCCGGCAGCGGCACGAAGGAGCCGGACGACGACGTGGCGCCGCGTTACCTGCCCGGTCGCGTGCGCGCCAACCGACCCGACGCGCAGGACGAACCGTGGCGCGACCTGCGCGGCGCGACGAAGGCGTTAGGCCGCCGCACAGCGGCCTTTTTCGCCTGCGGCGCCGATCAGCGCGCCTACGAGCGGCGCATGCCCGGCCAGAGAGCGCCGGCGCGGGCCGGCCAATTCAGCCACTACTTGCTCGAAGGCTTGCGCGACGATCGGGCCGACGCGAACCGCGACGGCGTCGTCAGCAACCAGGAGGCGTTGGACTACGCCAGCAAGCGATTGAACGCGACGTTCAACCGGGACCGTCCCCTTGCCGCCGACCGTCAGGAGCCGGTGCTGGAGGCCGACTCGGCCGACTCGCCCTTGTTTGGCGTAAAGCGATGAGGTATGTGTCTGCTACTTTGGGCCGAATGTGGGGCGGCGACCGCCTTAACCGTCACGCGGGTGGCCAACTACTTCGCATTCAGCGGGCTGAAGAACCGCCGTTCGAGTTCGGCCTTCCCCCAGCGAACATAGTGGTCGACCAATTCGACGCGGAGTTGCCTGGGCGATGCCTGGCCGCGCCGCCAACGATCGTAGAGCGAGCCATGTCGGCGGCGATAAATACGCACCTCGTTCAGTTCGTCGGCATCGGCCCCGTCGGCGATCAGTTCCTGTTCCGAACCCGAGCGAAGAATATCGCGGGCGTCGAGAAACTCGGCACTGGCGCCAAAGGCGATTTCGTCGAGCGTCTCGACCACGGCCGCGGCCTTGGCGGCCGAGACCAGGTCGGTGTCGGTGCTGACCTTGGCCGCCTGGGCGATCGCCTGGGCCAAGAGCGGGTTGCGCGTCGAGGCTTCGGCCAACTTGAGCCGCAATGACTGGAACCAATCGGGCGAAGGCACCAACGGCCGCGTGGCCAGGAGATGGGCGAAGTGGTCGAAGATCGCCTCCTCCACCTGACGACCCGGGTCGTACATCGCCTCGCGGCGGCCGACGACTTCCAGTTTCGGCGAGAATAAGGCGCCCGTCGGCGAAATGAAGTCCTTTCCGATCGACAGTCCCAATTTCGCCAGGTTCTCGCTGGTCATCCCGCCGGCCGGACCGTCGGCGATGGGAAAGAACTCATTGCGATCGGCGGGCGTTTGCAACGCGCACACCATGAGCAAGCCGGCGCAATAGGTGTGAATTTTGCGGCCAGCCAGCGGCTGCCCCTTGAGATCGAGCACGCGCGAGGTGAGAAAATTCAGGTCGAACTGCGATTCGTTGCCGATCATGTCCCGCGCCGCTTTCGCCAACGGCCTGGCCACCGCGGGGTCGGGGTGGCGCAGGAAGCAATAGTGCAAGGTCCGCTGAACGTAGGCGTCGACGTTGGTGGCCGGGATGCGGCTGCCGCGCTCGGGTAAATCGACGATCACCATCCGCTGGATGCCGTCGGCGGCGCGTTCCAGCGTCACCACCCCGACATGCGTGAACAGGCCCGGCGAAAGGTCGGTGAACTGGTTGTAGGGCGACGGGTTGCGCATCAGCATCCAATCGCCCGGCCGCACGTCGAACGTGCCCAGGCGATAGCTCTCGTCCGCCAGCCCTTCGCCGCGACGCACCGCCAGCCAGGCGAGCAGTTCAGCGTGGCGGCGGGCCAACTCGCCCGTCAAGGACGATACCTCGATCCGCGACAAGAGCTTGTGCAGCCGTTCGGCGGTGACGGCCGGCGGCGGCAACGGTTCCGTGGTCTCCGGCCGCGGATCCTGCGGCAAGCCAATGCGGCGGATCACCTCGGCCGCCTTGATGGCCAATTCGACCGGTACCGCGTCGCCGTCCAGCAGGGCGACCACCCACGGCAATAGCGAGCGTTCGCCCGTGACGGCGATCAATTCCAGGAGTTTCTTCGCCACGGCCGGATCGGCGACGGCGGCGGTGGGTGAAGCGTCGGAACCAAAAACGTATTCGGCGACGATCGTCGCCCCAACGGAACTGCGTTCGGTAATCAGCAAGTCGATCAGCCGCTCGCGGTCGTCCGCCCGCGCCATCAGCTTGGGTACGGCCAACGAGAGGGCATCGACGTGCAGGTAACGCAGGCGGCCCGATAGATCGATCAGATGGCTCGTGGTCCGCAGATACCCGCGCGCCGCCTCACGTTGTTCCACACCGGCCGGCAACGTGGAAAACTGCCGCCGCAGGTCGAAGGCGACGTCGAGCAACTCGTCCACCCGCGTCTTGGCGGCCAGCAGGCGGCGCGTCACGTCGTACACCTCGGCGGGCGTCCGAGCCTGCTTGAAACTTGCCCATTCGGCCGCCCATTTTTCGACCGCCGCCACCGCCTTGACCACGGCCGCGGGGGTTGTGGCCGAATAGGTCGCCGCCTCGCGTGGGACCGAGCGTTCGAGCTCCCGCAGCCAGAGTTCCAAGACGTCGGATTGCCCAGGGGCGGCATCCGCCGCGCGCATGCCGGCGGCCAACAGCAGACCTGCCACGAGAGAAACGACGACCCGGACGAAACCTGCCCGAAATGGCACGAAGACGCGTCTGAATGCGATCATGTTGGGATACCACAAGCCAAGGGGAACCATGCTACGCATTACCCCTATACCTTGTAAATTCCCTAAAAGCCAGTCACGGCGGCGGTTATTTTGTCTAAACCGCCGACGACATCAGGAATAGGATCAGGAAAAGCGCCAACATGAAGCCGGCGATCCAGGTGCCGGTACGGATGGCGCCGTGGATAATATCGCGCATCAATTCGTTCCGCGTGGCGGAATAGACCAGGCTGACCGCGACGATCAGCGGCAGGGCGTACCACATGTCGTTGATGTGAGTCGCCAGCAACATCCCAACCAGGGCCAACGGGTTCACAACGGTCTCCTCATCAATACTTCACGCGGCCGACCATGAGACATTTTGTCACGAAAAAGTGGTGGCTGGTGGCAGAGCGTAAGCGATGCCCCGGCTCGATAGCGACCGGGGCATCGCTTACGCTCTGCCCCAGCCACCGTGAATGTCTCATTCTCGACCGCGTGAAGTATTACGGTGATCGCCCGACTCGATAACGGCTGGTAGGCGGTGCCCCCCCTACGCGGTTTTTGCGTCGTCATCCGTCGCCTCCCCACTCGCCTCGTCGTCATCCTGCTTTTTGGGGGGCGGCGGTGGGGCCGAAAAAGCGGGCCCGCCCCAGGCGTCATAAATCGCCAGGATGTTCAACAGCCCGGCGATCACGGTGAAGTAGGTGCCCAGTTCCCAATAGCGGTGCAGACGCTTGACCAGCCGATCCAATTCGCTTTGCGATTCTCCAGGCTCCGGAACCAGTTTAGGTGGCACCATGAAGTCTTTATAGACCGGGAACTGGATCGGTTTGGCTCGCAGCGCTTGCACGGCGGCGGGTAGGGCGGGCAGTCCGACCGCGACTTGCGTGAAATACTGCAAGCGCTTGTCATTCGGCCGCCAAGAAGCGTAGACCACGCGCCCTTCGCCCAGGTACAGCCCGTACATGAACGTGCCCAGAATACATACGAAGAACAGCACCGCCTTGTGGCGCCGTCCCTGATACCAATGGCCTAGACCTGGAACCAGCCAAGCCAGGAGCGCGGCAAGCACCGGGTCTTTCAGGTCGATTTCCAGCGGTTGGCCCTCGACGGTGGCTTCGGCTGGATGGACTGTTGCGGGATTCGCCATGTTGTTTATTCTAGCCCGGTTTGCTCACCCGTCTACGGCAACCCGGTTTGAACGGCGTCAAATGGCGGCTCCCAGGGAAATCTTCTCCTCGGTTTCGCCTTTCATCGCTGGAACACCACGCACCTTGGCCCGCTCGATCAGCCAGCGAACACCGACGGCGAAAAAGCCCAGCGCCACGGCGAAGGTCCAATAGACCGCCCCGCCAGTTCACGCGTAACAAACGGCACAAATTCAGCGGGAATCACTGGTGACATCGTTGACTCCATCCTTCGTGAGCCCCGCTTCCAAAGTACCATACCTGGCCGAACCCGTCAAAACCGAGGGCGGATTCTATCGCCTCCGGCGTATCGCAGGCAAGCCGAATCGACGGTTTGACTCGCCCACGCGGGACGTCCATAATATACTTCACGCGGCCGATAATGTGACATTTTGCCACGAGAAAGCGGTGGCTGGTGGCAGAGTGTAAGCGATGCCCCGGCGAGCTAGACTAGATAGCGACCGGGGCATCGCTTAGGCTCTGCCCCAGCCACCGAGAATGTCTCATACTCGGCCGCGTGAAGTATAAAACGCGACTTTAATTCATGGGAACTCGCGATGCCGCTGTTGGTCGTTGGTTCGGTGGCCCTGGATAGTGTCGAAACCCCCACAGATCGGCGCGACGCCGTGCTGGGCGGGTCGGCCGTCTACTTTTCCTACGCCGCCAGTTATTTCGCGCCCGTGCGCTTGGTGGGGGTCGTGGGCGACGACTGGCCCCAGGAGCACACCGCCTTGCTGGCCGCCCGCGACATCGACACCTCCGGGCTTCAAGTGGTGCCGGGAGCGAAGACGTTTCGCTGGCGAGGCAAGTACCTGCCGAACATGAATGATCGAGAAACGTTGGAAGTGCATCTCAACGTCTTCGGCGACTTCAATCCGGTCTTGCCCGAACCGTTCCGGCAGAGCGATTTCCTGTTTCTCGCCAACGGTTCGCCCAGCTTGCAGATGCGAGTGCTCGACCAGGTGCCGGGGGCCACGCTCACGGTGGCCGACACGATGGACCTCTGGATCAACATTCAGCACGACGAGTTGTTGCGATTGCTCAAGCGGATCGACGGCCTGGTGCTCAACGACAGTGAAGCCCGGCTCTTGACGGGCGAAGAGAACGTGGTGCGCGCCGGCCGCCAAGTGCAGCAGATGGGACCACGGTTCGTGGTGGTCAAGAAGGGAGAGCACGGGGCGATGTTCTTCAGCCAACACGAAACGTACGTCATGCCCGCCTTTCCGACGGCCAACGTCGTCGATCCCACCGGCGCGGGCGACAGCTTCGCCGGGGGCATGATGGGCTATCTGGCCGGCCGCGGGAACTTCGAGCCGAAAACGCTCAAGGAGGCAATGGCCTACGGCACCGTCGTCGCGAGCTTTAACGTCGAGGACTTCAGCCTCGACCGGATGCGACGAATTGGCCGCGCCGACTTGGACCAGCGGCTCGCCGAATACCGAACGATGCTGAGTTTTTAACGCCGCCGGCGGTACGGGCCTACATCCGTCGGGTTGGTGGGTGGTGCCCACCCTACGTGACGCCGCCCATCACGACTTCGGCTTGCGACGGCGTTTTCCGTTGGCCGCCGCCCTCCGGTTGGCTCGCTTGCGCCGCGCCCGCAGCAGGGCGTCGGCCCAGCGCGCATCGTCGGCGTCAAGCGGCGGGTCAGGCTCCGTTTCGTAGTCGATATCTTCGTCGTACCCCCCGTTGCGATAACACTGATCGATCAGGGCTTGCAGGTCCAGCGGCACATCCGCGTCGGATTCGCGCAAGGGAACCCGGATCACCGGTAGTCGTTCGCGCAACGGCGCCCGGTAGACTTCCCCGATCGCGTCAGCGACGGCGCGATGGACGCAGACGCAATAGGTAGTGCGGTGTGCGGCAGGAACCAGACGCGCGGGGACTGAAAGTACCCAGGGACCGCTACGGAGCAAGTCGATTTCGACCAGATGTACCCCCCCCGCGCGACACTCTTTTTGCTTTTTTTCATACAACTCCCGTCCGGGCCCCCTCAGCTTGTTCGACGGGCTGAGCACCTCGATCACGGTGACGACACGCCGTCCGGTGGCCAAGTCGATGATTTCAATGAAGCCCTGCGTAACCGGCTCGTCGGGCAGTCGGATGCGCAACGGTTCCGCAACCGCCGCCCCGCCCTCCGCCGCAGGGACGCCTTCGTTTCCACGGCCGCGTTCCACGACCCGGATGTCCGGGTACATCGTACGTTCCTGCCCCTCGGGCGATTCCACGAACACTCGCTCCTCGACGCGGGCGCGCAGATCCACCGGCAGGACGCCCTGGAGCTGATCGCGCGCGTAGGTGATCAGCGTGTGATGAATATCCCCCCAGAACTGTTCCAGATACGGATCCATGCCAGGAAACGGACTTGCCATGGGCAGCCTCCCATCCGTAACGGTCTTTGCGGTTTCCCATACGAATCATACGATTATATACTTCACGCGGCCGCGAATGAGACATTCGCTGGCTGGGGCGGAGCCTAAGCGATGCCCCGGTGGCTATTGAGCCGGGGCATCGCTTAGGCTCTGCCACCAGCCACCACCTTCTCGCGACGAAATTTCTCATTCTCGGCCGCGTGAAGTATACATGCTCTGGTCGATCACCGACAGTTGGAGACCACACCAATGTCCCGTCCCTTGCGCACGTTCGTCGCCGTCGCCGCCTCGCGCGAGGTCCGCGGGCGGGCGGCGCAGTTGATCAGCGAGCTATCGTGTACGGCGGCCAAAGTCCGCTGGGTCGAACCGGAAAACCTGCACTTTTCGCTTAAATTCCTGGGCGACGTCGAACTGCTGGAGATCCCCAAGGTGTGCGAGGCGGTCGCACGGGCGGTGGCCGGCCAGCCGCCTTTCGAGATCGTCGCGCGCGGCGCCGGCGCGTTTCCCGACGCTGACCGGCCGCGGACGATCTGGTTGGGCGTCCGCGACGGCAGCGAGCCGATGGTCGAACTCAACGCCCATGTCGAGCGCGAACTGGCGCCGTTGGGTTTCCGTCGCGAGCGGCGCCGTTTTCGTCCGCACCTGACCATCGGCCGCGTCCGCGACGGGCGGCCGGGGTTGAGCGAACTCGGCCGGTTGGTGAGGCAACACGCCGATTTCGTCGGCGGCGTGGTGAGCGTCGACGAGGTCGTCGTATTTTCCAGCGCGTTGGGTCGCGACGGCCCGTTCTACGAACCGTTGTCCACCGCGACGCTCGACGGAAGATGACCTATCTGCTATACTGCCACCGAACCGCTTCGACACGAACCCGCCGCGCAAGCAAGGACGCCGTGGCCTAGGATTCTCGCATCCCGTCCAGTCCCGCCCGCCCATGCCGCAGGCAGGCAGGCGGGACGCCCGCACCACAAACAAAATTGCACCGCAAAAAAAGGAAGAGAGCCCGCTCGTGAAAACCTCCGTCAAGACGGCCGGCAAGAAGTCCGAGGGAAATGCCGCCTCCCAATCGTTCTTGAACGACAATCCGAACCTCAAGAACACCCTGGCCCAAATCGAAAAACAATTTGGCGAGGGTGCCATCATGCCCCTGGGCGTCGAATACGGCGCGCGGATCGAGGGAATCCCCACCGGCAGTCTCTCGCTCGACCTCGCATTGGGGGGGCAAGGGATTCCCAAAGGTCGAATTGTCGAGATCTACGGCCCGGAATCGAGCGGCAAGACGACCTTGGCGCTGCATGTGGTGGCGCGAGCCCAGCGCGGAGGAGGCATCGCCGCCTTCATCGACGCCGAGCACGCGCTCGACCCGAGTTGGGCCAAGAAGTTGGGTGTCGAACTGGAAACGCTGCTGGTCAGCCAACCCGGCAGCGGCGAGGAAGCGATGAACATCACGGAAATGCTGATCAAGTCGAATGCCGTCGACGTGATCGTCATCGATTCCGTGGCCGCCTTGGTGCCTCAGAAGGAGTTGGACGGCGACATGGGCGACACGCATGTGGGTTTGCAGGCCCGCTTGATGAGCCAGGCCATGCGAAAGCTGACCGGTGCGATCTCGAAGAGCAAGACCTCGGTGATCTTCATCAACCAGATTCGCGAGAAGATCGGCGTCATGTTCGGCAGTCCCGAAACCACCCCCGGCGGCCGCGCCTTGAAGTTCTACAGTTCCTGCCGCATCGACGTGCGACGGATCGGCCAACTCAAGGAGGGGGAAGACGTCGTGGGCCAGCGGGTGCGGGCGAAAGTCGTCAAAAACAAGGTGGCGCCTCCCTTCCGGGTGGCCGAATTTGATATGATGCATACCAGCGGCATCAGCTACGAGGGCGACGTGCTCGATCTGGCCATGGCCCAGAAGTTGGTGATCCGCTCGGGGGCCTGGTTCCGCTACGGCGAGATGCAGCTTGGCCAGGGCCGTGAGAAAACCCGTGCGTATCTTCTGGAGAACCCCGCGTTGGTTGAGGAGCTGAAGACGAAGATCATGGCCTCCGGCAACATGGTCTCCGGCAGCGTCGTGCCCCCCGTGTCAGGGGGCGATGGCGCCGAAGAGCCGGCCCCCGAAGCCTCGCAATGACCTTGATGAGCTGACCTTTCCATGAGCAAAATTTGGCTGTTGATGTTATCGGCACTCGTTCTGCCATGTGCGGTGGGCGTTGCCTCCGCGCAGCAACAAGCCCAGAACCAACCGGCCCCGAACCAGCCGAGCCAGAACCAGCCGGCCGACGACGATCCCCAGGCGGCGGCCGACTTGGAGTTGGTTTTGGCCATCGAACGGGTTGTCGCCCGATCGATCCAGCGCGCCGAGAAATCGGTCGTCAGTATCGCCCGTCGTTCGGCGCTGGGGCGTGACGAGCAAGCGAACCGCGACACAAGACCGCCGGATCGGTTTGGCGATCCCCGTGGCATCGGGGTGCCCAGGCCCGTGGGACCGGGCGACCCGGACTTCGTTCCCAACGAGTTTGCCACCGGCGTCGTCGTCGATCGCGACGGTCTCGTGTTGACGAACATTCATGTCCTGGGCGACGAGTTGACGGACGAATACTGGGTGACCACGGCCCAGGGACGTTCGTTCCACATGCGGATCAAAGCGACCGATCCGCGCAGCGATCTGGCGGTGTTGGAAGTCATCGCTCCCCAACCGAACGCGGACGACTTCGCGCCGATCCGGTTTGGCGACGGCGCCAAATTACGGAAAGGCCAGTTCGTGGTGGCGCTGGGCAATCCCTACGCGATTGCCCGCGACGGCCAGGTGAGCGCCAGTTGGGGCATCGTCGCCAACCTGTCGCGCAAGGCCGCCCCGCCCACGACCGAGGATGCCGCGCGTGAGTCGCCGAAAACATTGCACCAATTCGGCACGCTCATTCAAACCGACGCGCGATTGAACCTGGGTACCAGCGGAGGGGCGCTCGTCGACTTGCGCGGCGACATGGTCGGACTGACGACGTCGCAGGCCGCCCTGGCCGGCTTCGAGCAATCGGCGGGGTACGCCATCGCGGTTGACGACACATTCCTGAGGGCCGTCGAGACGCTGAAACAGGGGCGTGAAGTCGAGTACGGCCTGCTGGGCATCGAGCCGTTCAACTTCGTCGATTCGAGAGGTCGGCACGTCGGCGCGCTGGTGGCGGGACTTCGGTCGGGATGGCCGGCGCATCGGGCGGGTATCAACAACGGCGACGTGGTCACGCACGTTGACGGACACCCGATTCACGACGCCGACGGATTGCGATTGCAGATTGGAAGGCTGCCGGCCGCGGCCACGGCGACGTTGACGTTGGTGCGTGATGGCCAACCATTCCAGAAACGGGTCACGCTGAGCAAGTTTCCCGTCGACAAGAGGCGGATCGTCACGCGGCGACCACCCGCCTGGCGTGGATTGCGGGTCGAATACCCAACGGCCCTTGATTTGACGGGTGGCATGAATCTGGTCGAGCCACAACTCCGGTTCAACCGCGGAGGTTTTCCGGGAACCTACGTCACGGTGACGGAAGTCGAATCGGAAAGTCCGGCGGCCAAAGCGGGCTTGAGGCCCGGCGCCTCGATCAGTCACGCGGCCGGCACGCCGTTGGAAACGCCCGACGATTTCCGTCGCGCCGTCGCCGACAAGAGCGGCCCCGTGAAGATCAGTGTCGTGAAGTCGACGGGCGAGATCGAGGTGGTTACCATCGCGCCGGAAGAACCGTAGGGTGGGCACCGCCCACCATTGGTGGCGGTTATACTTCACGCGACCGAGAATGGGACATTTTGTCACGAGAAGGTGGTGGCCGGCCGCAGAGCGTAAGCGATGCCCCGGCTAGTTCGCGACCGGGGCATCGCTTAGGCTCTGCCCCAGCCACCGTGAATGTCGCATTCTCGACCGCGTGAAGGATACCTTGCTTGCGCCGCGGGTTGGTGTGACGGCCGGCTGTACTTGATGTGGTTTGACGCAGATGAAAACCGACGAGATCCGCGAAAAATATCTGGCTTTCTTCGAGTCGAAGGGCTGCGCGCGGCGGCCCAGCGATGTGCTGGTTCCCACATGGGATCCGTCGGTGCTGTTCACTCCGGCGGGCATGAACCAGTTCAAGGACCACTTCCTGGGCAAGTGCAAGCTCGAGTTCACCCGTGCCACGACCTGCCAGAAATGCCTTCGCACCGGCGACATCGACAACGTGGGCCGCACGGCCTACCACCACACGTTCTTCGAGATGTTGGGCAACTTCAGCTTCGGCGATTACTTCAAGCGCGAGGCGATCCACTGGGCCTGGGAGTTCCTGACTTCCAAGCAATGGCTCGGCCTTGAGGCGGAGAAGCTGAGCGTCTCGGTCTACGTCGATGACGACGAAGCGGCCCAAATCTGGAGTCGCGAGATCCAATTGCCGCCCGAACGGATCGAGCGGATGGGCGAGGACGACAATTTCTGGCCGGCGGGCGCCCCCAGCCAGGGTCCCGACGGCGTGTGCGGCCCGTGCAGCGAGATCTTCTATCACTCCGGCAAGGGGGGTTCCGTCGAGATCTGGAACCTGGTCTTCACGCAGTTCAACCGCGTTGGCGGGCCGCCGAACAACCTGCGTACGCTGCCGAGCAAGAACATCGACACGGGCATGGGGCTGGAACGCACCGCCGCCGTGTTGCAAGGCGTCGATAGCAACTTCCACATCGACATCCTGCGGCCCATCGTCGAGGCGGCGGCCGAAGTCTGCGGAACCCAGTACGACCCGGCGAGCGACAACGGCCGGCGACTGCGGCGCATCACCGACCATGTCAGGGCCTGCGCGTTTGCCATCCACGAAAACGTCTATCCAGGCCCGAACAAGGAAAAGTACGTCATCAAGCGGCTGTTGCGCCGGGCGGTGCTCGACGGCCGCCAAATGGGCCTGAAGGATCCGTTCTTGCACAAACTGGTGCCGGCCGTCGCTTGCGCCATGAAGCACTCGTACCCGGAACTGGCCGAAACCACCGTTCGCGTGAGCCAAGTCATCGAGAAGGAAGAAGGCAACTTCTTTTCGACGATCGACGGCGGGCTCGAGCGGATCGAACGGATCTTCGCGTCGATGCGCCGGCAGGGCCGGATCATGGTCGCCGGGCACGAGGCGGCCGATATGTACACGACCCACGGCTTTCCGCCTGAACTTTTCGAGACGTTGGCCGCCGAGCACAACTTGACTTTCGACTGGCCCGGCTATCGCACGTCCATGGAGGAGCACGGCGATGTCTCCGGCGCCGGGCGCAAGCAGGAACTTTTCAAGAGCGGCCCCCTTGATGGATTGAAGAAGGCCCTGCACGGCAGTGATTTTCTCGGTTATGAGCAGACCACCTGTACGGGCAAGGTGGTGGGGCTGATCGCCCACGACAAGCTCTGCGACCAGATCGACGAGATCGACCACAAGGAGCCGATCGTCGTCGTGCTCGATCGCACGCCGTTTTACGGCGAGAGCGGCGGGCAAGTCGGCGACACCGGTGAGCTCAGCGGCGACGGCCTTGGCTTTGAAGTGATCGACACGCGGAAGGAAGGCGGTTTCATCCTGCACCGCGGACACCTGCGCGAAGGCGTGATCAAGCAGGGCGCGACCGTCACCGCCCGCGTCGACGCCGAGCGCCGAAGAGGCATTCGCCGCGCTCATTCGGCGACGCACATCCTGCACCATGCCTTGCGGAAGCACCTGGGCCGCCATGCCCAGCAACAAGGCTCGAAGGTCGATCGCGACTGGCTGCGGTTCGACTTCACCAACCCGCGCTCGGTTTCTCGAGACGAGTTGGCCCAGATCGAGGACGAGGTCAACGAGCGCGTGGCGGCCGGCGAGCCCGTCCGTTGGACGACGCTGCCGATCGCCGAAGCCCGCAAGACGGGGGCGATGATGCTCTTCGGCGAAAAGTACCCTGACCTGGTGCGGATGGTGTCGATGGGTGAGTTCAGCAAGGAGCTTTGCGGCGGCACGCACCTGGACAATACGGGCCAGGTGGGGCTGTTCAAGATCGTGGCCGAGGAGAGCGTGGCGGCCGGCACGCGACGGATCACGGCCGTCACGGGGCCGGCGGCGCACCAACGGGTGCGCCGCACCGAGGCGGCGTTGGCCGACACCGCCGCCACGCTGCGCGTACCTCCGGCGGAGGTGCCCGAGCGAGTCGTCGCCCTGGTCAATGAAGTCCGCGAATTGAAGAAGCAATTGTCGGCCGGAGGACGCGCGGGCGGCGCCTCGGTCGACGAACTATTCGCCGACGCCACCACGGCGGCCGGCGCCAAGGTGATCGTCGCCGAGGTGCCTGGCGGCACCGCCGACGGCCTGCGCCAGTTGATCGACCAGATTCGCAAGAAGGCCGGCTCCGCCGCGGTCCTGCTGGCCAGTCGGGCCGACGACAAGGTCGTGCTGGTGGCGGGCATCAGCCGCGATCTGGAGGCCAAGGGCCTCAACGCCGGCGAATGGGTCCGCGCCGCCGCCAAGGTGGTCGGCGGCAGCGGCGGAGGCCGCGCCGACATGGCCCAGGCCGGCGGCAAAGACCCCGCCAAGCTCCCCGCCGCCCTGGAATCGGCCCGCGAAAGCATCCAGAAACAACTCGGGGCGTAAGGTTTTTTCGAGTAGGCAATTGACACATGCCGATACCGTCGTTACGCTACTCCTGAATGTTCTTGCACGGTGGATCAAAGAGCATCAGGATAAGATTGCGGCGGCGCCCGAACTGCGGCGAGCCTGCCCCACTCACGACACACACCTCGCCGGAGTAGCTAATTTTTTATGGCCGTACCCAAGCGAAAACATTCCAACGCCCGCACCGGAAGCCGCCGGGCACACGACGCCAAGAAGCCCAAGCAATTGTTCTACTGCCCCAAGTGCAGCACGGCGTTGCCGTCACATGTGATCTGCCCCAATTGCGGTTATTACATGGGGCGAGTCGTGGTTGAGCCCGATGAGTAATGGACGCCTACCCCACAACGGCAGTTCTGGGATAGGCTCTTAGTCGAGCCAGTCCTTTTCGCGCAGCCGCGCGGGCACGTATTCCTCGGTCACGTAGCTGATGTCCTTGCTCACCAGCGATTCGACTTCGAGTTTGAAGCCGTTTGCGAGCATCAATTGGATTTCCTTTTGCCAACCCTTGTGATGGGTGAACCACGGATAGCCGGCGATCTGCTTGGCCCGCTTTACGTCGGTGTCGCTGAGCTGGATCTTGACGCTGTTCGAGAGCGTGCAACGCTGGAAGTCGATCGATCGCAGGCCGATGTACTTGGCGTCGGGGATCGCCATTCGCGTCGACTCGAAGGCCAGGTTGATCGATCCCTGCTTGATCACGCTGTAGATGTAGTACCCCCAGGGGTCGTTGTCCAAGAGACAATAGATCGGAAGTTTCAGTTCGCTGTGCAGCCGGTGCAACATCCGCCGCACGCCCCTGGAAGGCTGGCCGCCGCCGTGGGTCAGCAGGCAGTTGTGCTCGCGCCAAAACTTGTCCTCGTTGAAGCGGCGCCAGACCGTGTCCTTTTCGACGTGCAGGATGAATTGGGCGTCGCACTTTCGGATCTGGATCACGTTCGGCTCGACGATCGAGGGGATGCTGTAGCCCGCCGAACCCATCCGCGAACAGTCGATCTCGTCGCCGCTGTCGATCAGAGTGATCGGACCGACCAGGTTGCCGCGGTTCGAGGCGAAGACGCGCAATTCCTCACGCAGGCTGCTGAGCGTGACCTCGACGTCCTCGATCACCGGATCGCACTCGTCTTGCGAGTCGAACGTCTCCTCTTTCGTGCCGTCGATGGTGTGCTTGAGCAGGTAATAGAGTCCCCGGATGCTGGTCGATTTATCCTGGTCGATCAGTTTTTTGCAGCCGCCGGCGACGAGCAGCGTCTGCATGTACGCCTTGGCCTGCGAGGCGTTGAACAACTGCCGACGGTTGGTGTTGCCGCCCATCTCGATGAACCGTTTCGTCTTGTTGTACTTGACGTTCGACAGGGCGCGGGCGGGAATATCGAGAAATGGGTCGCGTTGCTTCTCCGCCGCGGCGACCACGCCGTCGGCCAGGTTCTTGAGGTCGGCCAGCGTCTTCTTGTCGCGCGCGGAGAGGTTCTCCTTGGGAGGAGCCGTCGATGACGAATTCGTTTTCTTGGCCATGTGGGTATTCGCGGAACGAGGTTGGGTTGGTTAACGGGAGACAGGAACCTATGACTCTTCATTTCTCGACGTATCGGGCGGCGCTTCCGGCTCCGTCGGGATGATCAACACGTTGTCGCCGAAATCCTCCTCCTCGTCGTCGGCCACTTTGCGGCCTCGGTCGTCGAACTTGGCGTCGGCTTCCAAGGTTTTCTTCTTGGCGAGGTCGTGCAGGCGGTCGTACAACGCCTCCCGGTCCGCCTGGTTGATGTCGCTCACCGCGGTGGCCACCTCGCCCAGGTAACGCAGGAACAAACTGCGCCGTTCCCCCTCCTGCTTGACCTTCAACCGCCGCCGAAGGTACATCTGCAGCTTGCGTCCCACGGCCTGCAGCGCCAGCCGCAACTCTTTCTGGATTTCGGGATAGGAAGCGACCGCCTCCTTCGACTCGCTGGTGAAGGGCACCCAGACGCTGGCCATATGCACCATCACCGTCACCGGCCCACTGGGCAACGAGCCGCGCGGCTGGCTCAGCCCGTAGCTCTTCCAATTCGTGCTCGTAATCGTCTGAGTGATCGCGCAGGCGCCGGGCTGGAATTGCAAGGGCACCCGGTTGGCGTACCGCAGCACGTTCATGGTCTGGCCGTCCTCGAGGCTCACCGAGCGCATCGCCGTGTGCAGCTTGCCGATGTCGGCCGGCTTGAGCTTGCCCGGCGTCGCCCGAATGCCCAGGTCGGCCTCCTTGAGGATCTTGTCCGCCGCCTCGGCGCCGACCCCGTTGAACGTGTTGATCAGGAACTGCCGTAGCGTCCGCGCGTCGCTCTCGGCCAACAACTCCGTCAATGCCTCGAGCGAGACCTTTTGCGCCGTCGAGACGCCGCCGTAGGCCAGCGCGGCCTCGATCACGAAGGGGTTGCCGCGGTAGACGGCCGGCGGTCGCGTCGAGGCGACGTAGAACTCGCCCGGCACCACCTTGTGCAAACCCTTCAACAGCAACTCCTCGCCAATCGGCGAAAGGCAGTCGGTGGCGGGCGAACCGATCTTGGTTTGCTGGATCGCCTGGTAGAGCGAGTCGGCCTCGTGGCGGCCGATCTTGTGGGGCGAATTGCGCACGCCGAGCTTGGCCGCTTCGCACAGACGGCGGGCCACCGACGGACTGACTCGCGAAAAGCTGGTGCAAAGGAATTGCGACAAGGTCGGGGCCGTGGTGTCCTTGAGCATCGCGACCAACATCCCCAACTCGACGCCGTAGGGGTGCGGCTTGATCTCCTTCGGCTCCGGCGGCAGGTGCTCGGTGGCGCGCTGGTAGAGGGTCTCGTTGCCCTCGGGATCCGTGTAGTGCAGCGTGACGTGCGGGTTGGCGATGGCCGTCTGTTCGAGGTACTCGTCGACACTGAGTCGGCCCCGCTGATAGCGGGCTTCCAGCTCGATCGTGACGCGCGTGCCGTGGTCGAGCTCGATCCATTCGATGCCGTGCTTGTCGATCGCCTTGCGACCCGCCTCGCCGGGCGCGATTTCAATTCCATCCCCCTTGCCGTTGAGGATCTCGGGTTTGTTCTTCTTGGTGTCGATTTGGATTTCGTAGTAATGGGCCGGCTTGCGGGGCGAGACCTTCGAGATGATTTTCACCGGCTTGCCGGTGGTCAGCACGCCGTACATTCCGGCCGCGCTGATGCCGATCCCCTGTTGTCCGCGGCTCATCCGCAGGCGATGGAACTTCGAGCCGTAAAGGAGCTTGCCGAAGATGTTGGGGATCTGCGACTTGAGGATGCCCGGCCCATTGTCCTGCACGCCCACTTTGAAGCGATTGGGCGACGTCATTTCAATGTGGACCCAGACCTCCGGCAGGATGCCGGCCTCTTCGCAGGCGTCGAGCGAGTTGTCGACCGCCTCCTTGATCGTCGTCAAGAGCGCCTTGCGCGGATTGTCGAAACCCAGCAGGTGGCGGTTCTTGGCGAAGAACTCGCTGACGGAGATGTCGCGTTGGCTCGCCGCCATCGACTCGGCCGTCGCGCGGCGGCGCTTGCCGCCTTGGGAGTGCGTCGATTCATGGCCGCTTTCGTCGCCGCCCGCCTCGGGCGAGCCGTTGCCGCCGGCGCCATGTTGGGAGTACGGCACGACCCGCTGCGCGGGGGCCCCGTCGCCGCTTTCGTCGCCGCCCGCGTGCCGGCCGTTGGCGCCGGTGCCGCGACCGTTGCTCTTGGCGCCGGCGCCTATTTCGTCGTGGGCCATGGCGCCGTCAGCGGCCATGGCGCCGTTGGTATCCGCGTTGGAAGCGGTTGGGATGACTGGTTTGGGTGCCTTGAGGCGAATCAAAACGGGCCTCCGTTGCTCGTTCGGCGTTCAGGTTATCGGGGGTCTAGCGACGGCGCGGATTATAGCGATCTTGCGACGGAACTCCCAGGTGTTTTCGCTGATATACCGCGCGCGGCCTGCTCCGACACGAACCCGCGGCGCAAGCAAGGAGCGTAACGACTGGCCTTGCTTGCGCCGCGGGTTGGTGTGCAGCCTTGCGCATGTGTCATTCCCGGCCGCGTGCGGTATCGTTCGCGGCAAATTGAGCATGGCCGTAACGTCCGGCGGACAAAGATTGGCCTCTCGCGCCGGCAGCGGCCGAAATTGTCGGTGGCACGCCCGGTGTGGCGCCGGTGCCGGGCCCTCTCGACCCAAGTTCGCCGACCAAGGAGTTGACCCATGCCTCGAAGTTGGATGCTGAAACGACTGGCCCTGGCGGCCTTACTGGCCGCCGCCGCGATCGGCCTTGGCGGCCCGTCCGCGCACGCCGCCGACTTGTTCTACAACTATTACGTGCCGGGCGTCAACGGCGGTCCGCCCGCCCAGTTGTTCCTTTGCCCCCGGCCGACCCCTCCGCTGGTCGGGCACACCTACATCACTTACCAGCCGTTCTATCCCAACGAGATGCTCTACCCGCACAATCGGACGTACACGCGCTGCGACGGCATTCACTGCGTGGCGGCCAATCGCACCACGGTGCGCTGGTCCGGCAGTCGCTTTCCGGGGCGACGATGGGGCAACTGGGAGATTCCCCACCATCAGCAAATACGCAATCTGCAACACCCATAACCACTGTGCGTGGATGTCAAGGAACCGATTTTCGAGGAAGCAACGAAATGAAGACTCGACTGCTGCTGTCGCTGCTGTCGCTGCTGGCCGCGGCCCTGGCGTGCGATCTGACTGCCGATATTTCCCGCGCGGGCGGCGGGCATGACGAGTGCGGCAATGCGGGCTGTGGCCCGCGCGCGGGCTGTTTGCGGTCGGCCCACCAAAGGATGCATGCCCACTGGCAAGAAAAGTGTTGCCGGCACCGGGCGCGTCACGACTCGTGCGCCTGCACTCGCGGCCGTGCCAATTGCCTGGCCCAGCAGCATTCGGCCACCGCGCCTTGGCACGGCGACTATTATGACATGATGTGGGGCGAGCCGGTGGCCTTGGTCGTGCCGCCCACCGCCGACGTGCAGACCCATTGGAACTGGGGTGTGGGGCAGACGGCCATCACACCGATCTGGCACCAATACCGCCGTGCCTATCCGGGGCCTTTCGTGCCAGGCGTCAAGGGTTTCCTTCCCACGCCCCGCTGGCCCAGCAGCACCGATCAGTTCGGCGTTTACTACGTGCGCGGACCGTGGTAGCCTAGGGCGGCCGCGAGGACGAAGCGCGGCTTTGCAAGCGGGACCGTCGCTGTTGAGCCAGCACGATCCCGCCGATGACCTACACCGCTTCCTGGGCGCCGTCGCGCCGCGGAAGTACCGCAGCCAGGATCGTCGAGACGTTCTTACCAAGGCCCGCCGTCTACTCCATCTGATCGACCGTTGGGACCGCACCTTCCCAGAGTGGTTCTTCCCCCGCTTCGCAACGAGCGGCGGCGTTCCGTGAGTTAAGCTCGACTCCGTGTCGTGCCCCGCTCCACGCTCTACCGGCACCTGCGGCGCGAGGGGGCCACGCGGCGCAAGCTGGGGATCTCCGGCCTGATCGAACGCTTCTTCCGCACGCTCCAAGAACAACTCGAAGCCGAAGTCCGGCCGGCAAATTGCTCACCCTCGACGACCTGAACCGCGCCCTGGCCGCCTGGTTCGAGATCGCCTACCACGCGCATCCGCACAGCGAGACCAAGCAGACGCCCCAGCACCGCTATCGCGCCGGTTCTCCCTTCACGCGGGCGGTCAACCTGAACGCGGTGCTGAGCTTCTTTCACCGCCATAAAGAATGCACCGTCTACGAAGACTTCTCCGACGTCCGCCTCGAGGGGTCCATTACGCCGTCGACCCGAAACTCCGCGGTGATCGCCTGACCGCGCGGTACGATCCCTTCGGGCCACGCGAGGGTGCGCCGAAGAAGAGGTAGCCAACGAATTTCATTTGCCGGCGTCGAACAAGCCCCACCCGCTGGAGCTAGTTTACCGGCTTTAAGGCGGCCCCGCAACGACGTGCCGGCCGCTTCGGCCGCTTCCCGCTTTCCAATCGACACCCGCGCAATGCCGTAAAACAAGCCGGGCCAAAGCGGCGATGATTCGCCGCACAGGTCCAATGCCGCATCATCAACGTACGGGCGGGGGGGTTGACTTTTTCCATTCCCACCGGTTACATTGGTGGCACGCTGCACTCCAAGGAGGGTTTTCAACAGATGGACAAGCTTCACGAAATCGCGGGGGTCGCCTCGGCGGTCGCGGTGCCACGGGTGGAAACCGTCTCCGCATCATCGGCCAAGCGCGTCCTGTCGCGCACCGAAAAGTTGGCCGCCCGGATTGCCCGCGTGGTGCGGCGCCGCACGTCGGGCTCGATCGTCGGCCTCACCGTCGAAGTCGGCCGCGACGGAGTCCACCTCGGCGGGCGTTGCGCCACGTTCTACTCCAAACAGCTCGCCCAGCAGGCCGCCATGGGCGTCGCCGAGGACGAAACCCTCACCAACGGGATCGAAGTCGCGTAGCGCGGATCTGGCATAGCCGCCTCCATGCTAGCCCGGATTATTCATGGTCCCGTAGCTGGCTTCGCAAGAAGTCAGGCCGTGGACACGAGTTACGCCAGAATTCTTGCGAATTCTGCTACAGCACAGTGCGCGAGTTCCTCCCCGGACCATGAATAATCCGGGCTA
>DATKSN010000341.1:0-9425 GCA_035531595.1 Pirellulales bacterium
CGCAATACGAGGACTAATCGCGCTCCGAGCATCGGCGCTGCGCGAAAAAAAACGATTCCGAAACCCCTCCCAACGTGATCCAAAAGAGCGTGGAGTAGGGCGAAGGGTGGCACGGGAATTGGGTGCCGCTTTCGCGGCTGGAGATTTACCTGGAGCACGTCGCCGTCGGGGCCGCCCTGCCCGCGATGCCGTTGTTCCTCGACCAGGACGCCTACGTCACGGTGCCGTTGGAATCGGCCTACGAGGCGGCCTACCGCGGCGTGCCGGAGATTTGGCGGGATGTCCTGGAAGGTCCAGCGCCGCCCGCAGTATAAACCACAAGAGCGCGATCACGAGCAACAGCAGGAATCCATAGAACACGAAACGGTTCGGCCGCCGCAACCGCGGCGTGGCCATGATCGCGAGCAGGGCCGCGACCAGGAAGTACACGACGTAACCCACCGCGCCAAAGCACGCGCCGCTGGCAAGCAAGAGCACAAAGGCCGAGACCAGCGCCATGAGAGTCCGCCCGCCGAACTGAACTCGCGGGCGTGGCTCGCGCGGCGAGGATGAGGGATCGTCCATCGAACTATCCTTGTTTTTTCTGTCTTCCCCGTCATCTCGGTTGCTCCGCGTCGGCCGGCGGCGGTTGCGGCAGCTTCTCGCCGCACTTCGGGCAGAACTTCGCGGATTCGGCGTGCGGTTCGCCGCACTTCGGGCACACGGCGGTGGAGAAATCCTTGGCGAATTCGGGGGAATTGACTTGAAGTTGGTTCAATTGCCAATTGCCCAGCGACTTGACGAATACCGCGTGGATCGTGCCTGTACCGCGTTCGAACGTCGCCGTGTACGTCACGTCGACCGTGCTTGTCGCGTTGACCTGCCGCATGTTGATATTTGAAACTTGTTTCGACTTCAGGGCGCCCAGCCGCGTCTTGATCAGCCTGCCGAGCCGAACGTAATCGGCTTCGCTGGTGACGCGGCGGAGTTCCGGCGAGGTTTCCGTTTGATAGGTCTTGGCGAAGTCGCCGGCGTCGACCTCGCGGAACAGTTCATCGACCTTCGTCGAAACTTCACCGTTTCCAGTCGCCGCGCGAAGGCCCAGGAACAGGAAACCGCCGCAGGCCGCCAGGGATACAAGAGCCAGGCCCCCGCAGCCCAGGCCGACCCAGAGCAACACCTTCGAGTTTTGCATCGCCGGCACCTCTTCGTCTTGGCATGACCCAAATTGTAGCGTGGGCTTTAGCCCGCTTTAGCCCGCCTCCGTTGTGGGCGGTGCCCACCCTACGCCCGCCTCCGTTGTGGGCGGTGCCCACCCTACGCAGTATAACCAAGCCATGACCGGCGGTATAATCGACATGCGCCCCCGCGCGCACGCCTTGTGCCGAGCGCAATCCGCAATCCGCAATCGAAAATCCCGCCTCTCCCATGCCCCATCCCACCCAAGTCTCGCGCGCCGGCCAGGACGACCCGCGCTACCTGGTGCCGTTTCATCCGAAGCGCGTGCCGCACCACTTTACCGACGTGCTGATCATCGGCGGCGGCCTGGCGGGGCTGCGCGCCGCGCTGGCCGTCGATTCGCGGTTGCGGGTGCTGGTGGTCAGCAAAGACAACCTCACCCAGTCGAACAGCCACTATGCCCAGGGCGGCATCGCCGGCGTGCTGGACCCCGAAGACCGATTCGAGAACCATGTGGCCGACACGCTCCGCGCCGGTGGCGACTTGTGCGACCCGGAAGTGGTCGAAATGGTCGTTCGCGAAGCGCCCGCGCGGATCCACGAACTGATGGAATGGGGCGCCCATTTCGACGAGGAGGCGGGTTCGCTGGCCCTCGGCCGGGAAGGAGGCCATAGCCACGACCGCATCGTGCATGCGCTGGGCGACGCGACGGGCAAGGAAGTGATGCGGGCCGTGATCGCGCGCACCGGGGGCCTGCCGAACGTCGAAACCTGGCAAGACACCTTTACGCTCGACCTCTTGACGCGCGACGGCCTCTGCCGCGGGGCCTTGGTCTGGAACCCGCGGCACGGCAAAACGCTGGTTTGGGCCAAGCAGACGATCCTTTGCACGGGCGGAGCAGGCCGGATTTACCGCGAAACGACCAACCCGCCGGTGGCCACCGCCGACGGCCACGCCATCGCGCTGCGGGCCGGCGCCGAGTTGCGCGACATGGAGTTCATGCAGTTCCACCCCACCGTGCTCTACATCGCCGGCAGCAGCCGCAGCCTGATCACGGAAGCCATGCGCGGGGCGGGCGCCCGGCTCGTGGACCGCGACGGCCACCGCTTCATGCCCGACTACGACCCGCGCGCCGAGCTCGCCCCGCGCGACGTCGTCAGCCAGGCGATCGTGGCCCAGATGGCCAAGACTCGGCATCCCAGTGTCTACCTCGATCTGTCGCACCTTCCGGCCGAGCGGGTGCGCAGCCGGTTTCCCGGCATCGCCGCGATTTGCGGCGAGTTCGGCATCGACATCGCCGGCGATTGGATTCCCGTCCGACCGGGGGCGCACTACATGGTCGGCGGCGTCACGGTCGACGGCGAAGGACGCACGACGCTCGCTGGGCTATGGGCGGCCGGCGAGGTCAGTTCGAGCGGGCTGCACGGGGCGAATCGGCTGGCGTCGAATAGCCTGCTCGAGGGGTTGGTCTACGGCGCGCACGCCGGCGAAGGTGTTTCGCGGCTGGCGCTGGGTATGACCGACGACTACCGCGCGTTGCCCCTGGAAAACCCCGCCGCGGCGGAGCCGGTCGAGCCGTTGGATCTGGACGACATCCGCAACTCGCTCAGGAGCCTGATGTGGCGTCACGCGGGCGTGCGGCGCGACGCGGCGGGCCTCGCCGAGGCCGACGACGCCATCGGCGGTTGGTGCGGCTACGTGCTCAACCGGCAGTTCGCCGACCCGGCCGGCTGGCAATTGCAAAACATGCTTTGGGTCGCGCGCACCATGATCGCCGCCGCCCAGGCGCGCGAGGAGAGCCGCGGCGTCCATCTGCGGATGGATTTTCCCACGCCCGACAACGAGCATTGGCAAAAGCACCTCGCTTTCCGGAGGAGTTGACGTCATGTTGGTCAATCATGGGCTTCTTCGTCAGAGGCCAGGGGCTTGCCCCCTGGAGTTTCACGTTGGTTTCTAAATCGAATGCGGCCGCATCCCCACCGTCCGTGTCGTCCCGCCGGCTGCCTCTGGCAGCCGGCGGGGCGACACGGGGAAAGACAGATAATCAGGGGAGCCTGCGTGTGTAGATACGAGCGTGAAACTCCAGGGGGCAAGCCCCTGGCCTCTTTACAAGATGTGTAGGTGGCGCCCTACGCCGAAAGGTAGGCGAAGTCTTGGGGTTTAACGGATCCAAAGCCGGGCAATCCGCCGAGACGGATTTCCTTGTCGGTACAGGTACGGTTTTGCCAGTTTTTTCTTCGCCATTTTCGGCTGCGCCGAAGCTGCTTTTGTTTTCGTTCCTGAAAAAGACCCTGCATCGTTCGCGGGCAGGCACGAACCCAACTACTTGCTCTCGGCCGCCTCGGCCTCCCGCTTGCTCTCGGCCGCCTCGGCCTCCCGCACCGCGGCCCAAGAAACCGCCATGCGCGGCATGGAAATGGGCGTTTGCGAAAGCATGGCGGCGAAGGCGATCACGGTCTCGCGGGCGCGGTCGAGGTACTCGTCCTTCTTGAGCGCATGCCCCAGATAGGCGAGGTTGCTTGCCATGACGGCGTTGCCCGAGGGGAGCACCGTGTCGATGGGATCCTTGCCGCGGGCCAAAAGCTCCTCATGGTCGCTTGACGTGAAAAAGCTGCCGCCCGCCTGATCGTCCCAGAATAGTTCGAGTTGCACGGCGGTCAACTCGTCGGCCGTATCGAGCCAGCGGCGCTCGCCGGTGGCCTGGTGCAAGGCAATCAGCCCGTCGATGAAAAAGGCGTAGTCGTCGAGGTAGGCGTTGAGTTTCGCCTCGCCGCTGGTGAACGTGTGCAGCAGCCGGCCCCGCGGCGTACGCAGCCGCGCGAGCGCGAAGTCGGCGGCGCGGGCGGCGGCGGCGATGTATTCCGGCCGCTCGAATAGCCGGCCGGCGTCGGCGTAGCCGCGGATCATCAGCCCATTCCAGCCGGTGAGGATCTTGACGTCGGTCAGCGGGCGCTCGCGGCGGTCGCGGACGGCCAGTAGCTTTTCACGCAAGGGCGCGAGTCGTTGCTGGAGCTCGTCCTCGGAGAGTTTTCGCTTGGCCGCCGATTCGGCCAGTGGGTGGGCCAAGAGCAGCACCGAGCGCTGATCGAAATTCGGCCCGTCCGACACGCCATAGACGTCGGCGAAGAAGTCGAAGTCGTCCTTGCCAAGAACCTGCGAAAGTTCCTCGCGTTTCCAGACGTAGTAGGCGCCCTCCTCGGCGTCGGTCTCGGCGTCGAGGGCGGCGTAGAAGCCCCCCTCGGCGTCGGTCATTTCGCGTTGGACAAACGCCAGAATCTCCTCGACCACCCGACGGAAATCGGCGCGGCCCGTCAACTGGTGCGCCTGCGCGTAGACGCCGGCCAATTGAGCGTTGTCGTAGAGCATTTTCTCGAAGTGCGGGATCCGCCAGTAGCGGTCGGTGCTGTAGCGGTGGAACCCGCCTCCCAGATGGTCGCGGATGCCGCCGGCGGCCATTTTTTCCAAGGTGCCGACGAGCATCTCGCGGGCACTCGGGGTGTCGGCGCGGCGGACGCGGTCGATGAGGAACACCAGGTTCGGCGGCTCGGGAAACTTGGGACGTCGCGGGTCGGAGTCGCTGAAGCCGAAGCCTCCGAACCGCTCGTCGTAACGGTCGGCCAACTCGCCCAGCAAGGCGTCGAACAATTCGTCGCCGGGCGGCTCGGCGTGGATCGGCGCCCGGCCGCCAAGCGAACGCTTGACGGCGGCGGCGAGCTGATCGCCCGCGTCGCTCAACTCGCCGGGCTTTTCCTTCCAGCGCTCGGCGATCAACTTCAACAGCGTCAGAAACCCGGTCACCCGGCGCGTCTCCGCCGGCGTTCCGTCGCGGCCCTCGGGCACTTCAACCTCCTTGTCGCGGGGCGGAAAGTAGGTGCCGCCGAAGAACGGCTTGGCCCGCGGCGTCAGGAACATCGACAGCGGCCAGCCGCCGCGGCGGTTGAGAATTTGCACGGCGGTCATGTAGATTTCGTCGATGTCGGGCCGCTCCTCGCGGTCGACCTTGATGCAAACGAAATGCTCGTTCAGATAGCGCGCGATCTCGTCGTCCGTAAACGATTCGCGTTCCATCACATGGCACCAATAGCAACTGGAGTAACCGATGGAAAGGAAGATCAGCTTTCCCTCGGCCTTGGCCTTGGCCAGCGCTTCGTCGCCCCAGGGATACCAATCGACGGGATTGTGGGCGTGCAGCAGCAGGTAGGGGCTGGTTTCCTGGGCCAGGCGGTTCGCGCGGCGTTTGGCCGCCGGCTTCTCGGCGGCGGATGCGCGTTGCGGAATGCAAAACAGCGCGGCGAGAAGAAGCAAGACGGAGGGGGCGCGGAACAGTTGACCGCCGGGCATGGAAGCACCTCGGGTGAGTGAATCAATCAGGCATCAGAGCCGGTAGCTCCTCGATACGGACGGCCTTTCGCCCCTCGAACGCGCCGGGCCGCACATGGAAGGCGGCAATTCCCTCGATTTCGACCGTCAACGGGGCGTGGACGTTCTTCTCGGTGGTGATGATGTCGCCCACAGCGAGCCCCATCAGTTCCTCGCCCGAAATGCGCGTGTGGGCCAGCCTTACGACGAACGGCAACGCTGGGCCTGGTCCCTTGCCACTGATCGCCGCGGCGTTTTCCGGCGTCGCCGGCCGCCGGTCGTCGCGCTCGCCGGCGCCGCTCGACAGCTTGCCGCCGATGCGATCGATCGAACTCCGGGGGACGCAAAGACGGATCATTCCCCGCGCGCCGTCCATCGTCAGCTCGAAGCCGATCAGCACCACGATCGCGCTGGGCGGCGCGATTTCGACGAGCCGCGGATCGCTTTCGACGCGGATGACCCGCAGGTCGAGCGTGAGTACGCTTTCCCACGCCCGGCGGAGTTCGGCCAGGATCACCGCGGTGATCCGCCGCGCCAGTCGCAGTTCGATTTCCGTCAGCGGCCTGCGCGGCATGGGACCGGTTTCACGCCCACCGCCCAATAAGCGGTCGATGATGGGGTAAAGGACCGACGGGGTGATCTCGAGCAGCAGCTTGCTTTCCAGCGGTTCGGCTTTGAGCAGGTTGAGACAGGTCGGGTTTTCCAGACCGGACACGAACTGTCCGTAGGTCATGGGGTCGACGCCCCTCAGCGCGACCTCGACGTTGGAACGCAGCAGCGCCGAGAGCGCGGCTGCGAAGCCGCGCGCGAATCGCTCGTGCAGGGTGCGCAACGCGCGCAGCGGGTCGTCGCCCCGCCACGGGGAGTGTTTGGGATCGTAGCGGCTGACCTTGCCGCGCGAGCGCGCGGAAGGGGCGCGAATATCCGCGGCCGACAACAGGCTTTCGACCTCCGCTTGACTGAGAATGTCATGGGTCATTGGTCTACTCCCTGACATGGCCGTTTCCATAGACCACGTACTTGTAGCTGGTCAGCTCCTTGACGCCGCAAGGTCCGCGCGCGTGGAGCTTGTCGGTGCTGATGCCGATTTCGGCGCCCAGCCCGAGCTCGCCACCGTCGTTGAACCGCGTACTGGCGTTGACCATTACCGCCGAACTGTCGACGCGGGCCGTGAACCGGCGGGCGGCGGCCAGGTCGGAAGTGACGATCGCCTCAGTGTGCCCCGAACCGTAGTGATTCACATGCCGGATCGCCTCGTCGAGCGAGCCAACCACCTTGACCGAAATGATCGGTCCCAGGTACTCGGTGGCGAAGTCGCTCTCATCGGCCTCGCGGGCTTCAGGCAGCAGCTCGCGAGTACGCTGGTCGCCTCGGATCTCGACGCCGCGCTCGCCCAGCGCCGGGCCGATGAGGGGCAGGAATTCGGCGGCCACGTCCGCATGCACCAACAGCGATTCGGCGGCGTTGCAGACTCCCATCCGCTGGCATTTGGCGTTGAGCGTGATCCGCCGGGCCATTTCGAGGTCGGCCGCGGCGTCGACGTAGACATGGCAATTCCCGCTGAAATGCTTGATGACCGGCATTCGGGCCTCGTCGGCCACGCGGCGAATCAGTTCCTCGCCGCCGCGCGGAATCGCCACGGCGATGTATTCTTCCAGCGCCAGGAAGTGCCCGACCGCGTCGCGGTCGGCGGTGTCGACCCATTGCACGGCGTCGGCCGGCAGGCCCGCCGCCAGGGCGGCCCGCGACACGATGCCGGCAATGGCCTGGTTCGAGCGCGCCGCCTCCTTGCCGCCCCGCAGGATCACCGCGTTGCCGCTCTTGACGCAAATGGCCGCCGCGTCGGAGGTCACGTTCGGGCGCGACTCGTAAATGAAGAACACCACGCCCAGCGGCACGCGAACCTTGAGCACCTCCAAGCCGTTGGGCCGAACCGACGACTCGATCACTTCGCCCACCGGGTCGCGCAAGGCCGCGACTTGCTCGACCGCCCCGGCCATCGCCTCGACCGAGCGAGCCGTGAGCCGCAGACGGTCGATTTGCGCGTCGGAGAGTCCAAAACTCGCCGCGGCGGCCAGATCGAGCGCATTGGCCGCCAGCAACTCGGCGGTCTCAGCCCGCAACCGCCCGGCAAAGTCGAGCAAGAAGGCGTTCCTCAGCGCGCCCGACGCCACGGCCAACTCGGCCGACGCCGCTTTGGCACGGCGAGCCACGGCGAGGCAATAGGCTTCGAGATCTCGCTTCTGTGCGACGGACATGCGTCAAACCTAAAGCTTTGCCGAAGAAGGGCTTGGGATGAAGTATCCCTGAAAGGCGCGACGGAGTCAACGCCGGTGGAGAGATAAGGAGAAAGGAGAAAGGAGAAAGTCCGCACACCAACCCGCGGCGCAAGTAAGGCCAGTCGTTCGTCCACCTCGTTCCCACGCTCCGCGTGGGAACGTATCCGCGGCCGCTCCGCGGCCTCGTCGCGGAGGCGGTCCCGCCCCGTTCACGGGATTTATACTTCACGCGGCCATCCATGAGACATTTTGCCACGAGAAAGTGGTGGCTGGTGGCAGAGCGTAAGCGATGCCCCGGCTAGATAGCGACCGGGGCATCGCTTACGCTCTGCCCCAGCCACCGTGAATGTCTCATTCCCGGCCGCGTGGAGTATAACCGTTGTGAAGGGGCATCTGAACTACGTTCCCTGCTCGCGCAGCTTCTTCAACTCCAGAAGCTCAAGCAAGTGCGATTGGTCTTTTGCGCGTCCCGCCGCTCGTTTCGCGGCGATGAGCCCGTCGATTGAAAGCACGCGTACTTCCGAGCCACAGAGAATCTGCGCGTCGGATGCCGCCAGAACGGTATCGTAGGAGCCGATGCCTGCGACTTCGCCCAAAATGTCGATCGCGCCAAGATCGCTATCCAGCGTGAAATTCAGCCCCGCACTGATCGTCCGGTGATCGAGGCGGAACGGAAGACCCGGCGGGGCGCCACGCAAGGTCGGATGCAGCGGCGCAAGCGCCGCTGCCAGAGCGCGATAGTTTGGTTCGCTACGGCGATAGCACACATCCAGGTCATCCGTGACGTGGGCCGAGCCATGCGTGACCATCGCCAGCCCCCCGATCACCACGAATTCAACCTTTTGGTCGATCAACCGGCGAAGGATTTGCGGCGCGTCGAACACGTCCGGCCTCCCTGAATGCTTCCACCATATGTAAAGCTTGGCTGTTCTCCTCCCAACGTTCGGTGGGGGTCATGGCCAAACGGCGTTTCAGCAGCGTCAAATCGACGCCGCTCTCGGAGTAGACCTGATATCCGCCGTAGAACTCAATCGTCGAGCCGGCCGGCTTGGTCGTGGCGCCGTCCGCCGCTTTTTGGTGTTTCATCTCGTCCATGTTCGTGGGTCCGCGCACTCGATCTTCGCCGGGGCATCGCGTTGGGCCTCAATCCAGGATACCATATTCGCTTGACCAAGCTAGCCCGGACTGGGGAACGAGCGCAGTCCGCCGTCACACTAACCCGCGGCGCAAGCTCGCCGGGTTCCAGGGCGGCCCACGAACCGGAAAGGATCATTTTTACGCAAAAAGCACGCTCGTTGCGCAGCAACGAACGTGAAAAAAACAAAACGGCGGCGAAGCGAAAAAAAACGACTTCCGAATACCCCATGACGTCTTGAGCGAGCCGCGAAAGCGGCATCCAATTGCCGCGCCCCCTTCGCCTTACCCCACGCTCTCTTGGATCTCTTTCGCGGAAGTCTAGAAAAAAACCCGCGTCAAGCCCAGTTTTGGAAAAAATTCCGGTGAGTGTTCGCGGCGTGTCGGCGCGGAGTTCAAACTGGCGCCGCGATGGGTTGCGCCTTCGTCACGAAAAAACTGGCAAAACCGTACCTTTACCCGACGAAAGCTCCGGCGCGTGTGGCACAGATGCGC
>DATKSN010000342.1:0-23826 GCA_035531595.1 Pirellulales bacterium
GCGGTAGCCTCCCTGCTCGCCATGCAGGACGCGCCGGTTCAACTCCGGCTGGGCGCTTCGTTTCAGCGTGTGGGAAAGCCTGGGATTCCGCGTGCGTCGGGAGCACGAGATCGTCGGTTCAAATCCGACCACGCTGACTTGTTTGCGGTGGGACCCGTGTTGGTACGGGTAGGCGGCTGTTAACCGCCCCGGCGCAGGTTCGATTCCTGCCACCGCAGCTTGATGTGGAAGGACAAGCCGATTGGCGACGGCACCCGGCCCGAACCCGGACGAGCGATGAGCCTTGGGGGTTCGACTCCCTCTCCTTCCGACTTACGTGCCCTTGGCCGATCGGCAGAGGTCCCAGCCTTCCAAGCTGGCCAGGCGGGTTCGACTCCCGCAAGGCACTCTTTGTTGATGACGTGATCGGGGATCGGCTAGCGGTAGGCCGCCTGGCTTTGACCCAGGAGACGGAGGTTCGACCCCTCCTCCCCGAACTTCGGACTCCGCGGTGGTGTCCGATAGATGAACGATCCGGGGTAGTTGCTGCTGGTAGTGACGCCTGACTCCGGGCACCGACGCGCAGCGGTGGTCGCAGGAGGTCGTTGGTTCGATTCCAACCCCCGGAACTTTTTGACGACGTTGGCGACGGAAGTCATCCGGCCGGATGAGGAGCCTGTCTTGAAAACAGGTGGCGGCCATCAGCCGCTTGTGGGTTCGAGTCCCACGGCTTCCGCCTTGATTCACGGTCCCGTGGCCTAGCAGCGAAGGCAGCACCCTTACAAGGTGACGATCGACGGTGCGAGTCCGTCCGGGACTACTTGAAGGGGCGACACGCCCAGGTACGCCAACCCGGCAGAGCGGCTCGGCTTAAACCCGAGCGTTTGTGGGTTCGACTCCCACCTTGGGCACTGGTTCGACAACGACGATGGCTCGGTAGGCAATGGCAGACCACCTTGGCTTAGAACCAGGGATGCTGTGGGTTCGAGTCCCACCTGAGCTACTGGAAAACGAAACGAACGTCCTCGTGGAGCAGCCTGGAGTGCTCGCCACCCTGTCACGGTGGAGATCGCGGGTTCAAATCCCGCCGGGGACGCCTTGAAAACGGCGCGGTACGCAAACCGGCAAAGCGGCCAAGCTCAAACCTTGGTGAACTGCGGGTTCGACTCCCGCCTGCGCCACTGAACGAAATATGCGTCGGTTGGGCATCGGCAAGCTCAAGTGGCTGTAACCCACCCGCCTTCGGGCTTTGCAGGTTTGACTCCTGCCCGGCGCACTGGAAAGCAATATGGCCCGTTCGTCTATCGGTTCAGGACACGAGCCCCTCAAGCTCGAAGGGCGGGTTCGATTCCCGCACGGGTCACTCATGGCCAAGTGGTGCAATTGGGAGACACGCGACGCTCAGAACGTCGGCCCCTCGTTGGGCGTGGGAGTTCGAGTCTCCCCTTGGCTACTTTTGACGATTTGACGCAGGTGAGCCAGTGCTCAGCCGAGCCTCATAAGCTCAGCTAGCCGGGTGCGACTCCCGGACCTGCCACTTGCGGCCGAGTACGCAAACCTTGGCAAAGCGGCGAGGTCGAGAGCCTCGTGATTTTGTGGGTTCGACGCCCACCTCGGCTACTTACGACACGATCCCGTGGTCCAACGGCGACGACGCCTGGCTGACGTCCAGGAAAGGGCGGTTCCACGTTTTGCCGCGGTCGCAGGGCGGAACCTCGACCTGGGAGAACTGCGTGCTGTCGTGCGTGGACTGCAACAAGCGGAAGGCCGACCGGACGCCGGAGCAGGCGGGCGTGCGGCTGCGGAAGCAGCCGGCGCGGCCACCCTCAACGCCGGCTGCGTCGGCCAATTCGGCGTCGTGAGGGTCTTGGCGCCTAAGCAAGAGTAAGCGGACTGACTCTCTGAAGTTGTTGATGCGCTGCTCTCTGGGGTTCATCTTCGAGCGTCCCAACTACGACTGCAACCACGCGCAGACACGACCGAATTCAAAGCCGTCGTCGATGAGTTGCTCGGTTTGATGCGGCAACGGCTGCGGCTAATGCACGACGTGGCCCGCTAATTCCTCGTTCGACATACTTCCTGACCGTGACGTCTGCGATAGGCAGTTCTCTTAAACCAGAATCTCCGTGACCAGGTTTCCGGCGACGTCGGTTAGCCGGAAGTCGCGGCCGTTGAAGCGGTAGGTGAGCCGTTCGTGGTTCAACCCCACGAGGTGCAACAGCGTTGCGTGAAGATCGTTCACATGCACCTTGTTGGTCATCGCCTTGTAACCGAATTCGTCCGTCGCTCCATGATGGAAACCGCCCTTCACACCTGCCCCGGCCAGCCAGAGGGTGAAGCCGTTGGGGTTGTGGTCGCGCCCAGTGGAACCTTGCGAATCGGAGGTCCGGCCAAACTCGCCGCCCCAGATCACCAGCGTCGATTCCAAGAGCCCGCGGGCTTGCAGATCGGCCAACAACGCGGCCGCCGGCTGGTCGGTGTGCAGCGCGCACGAGCGATGGTTCGATTTTACGTCGGAATGGCAGTCCCAGGGCACGTCGGCCACGCTGCCGTCGCCGGCGACGCCCTTGCCCGCGAAAATCTGCACGAACCGTACGCCCCGTTCGACGAGCCGGCGAGCAATGAGACACTGCCGGGCAAAAGTGGCGCACTCGGGGTTTTCCATGCCGTACAGGTTGTGCGTGGCCTGCGTCTCCCTGGCGATGTCGAGGGCCTCCGGGGCCGCCATCTGCATCCGGTAGGCAAGTTCGTACGATTCGATGCGGGCCGCCAGGTCGGCTTGGGTCGGTCGCGCCGCGGCGTGTTCCAGGTTGATCTGCCGAATCAGGGCGAGCTGCGAGCGCTGCTGGCCGTCGCTATGCCGCGTGTCGCGAGCCAAATTGTCAATCGCCTCGCGGCGGCGGGCGTCGAGCGTGAGCGCCTGGTAGGTCTTGGGCAGGAAACCGGCCGACCAGATCTGGTCGTCGCCGCGGGGCTTCGTGTCGTGCAACACGACGAAGGCCGGCAGATCCTGGTTTTCGGAACCCAGGCCATACGTGACCCATGAACCAAGGCTCGGAAGCCCCGGACGGTTCGTGCCGCACATCAACTCCAGCGAAGCCGGGGCGTGATTGTTCTGCCGCAGGTACATCGAATGAATGAACGTCATCTTGTCGACGTGCCGCGAAAGGTGTGGAAACAGGTCGGAAACCCAGGTGCCCGACTCGCCGTGCTGTTTCCACTCGAACGGCGACTTGAGGCATTTGCCACTGGTGGTGAAGAAACCGGTCTTCGGGTCGGCCCCGGCCAGCTCTTGTCCGTCGCGCTGTTGCAACTCAGGCTTGTAGTCCCAGGTATCGACCTGTGACGGCGCACCGGTCATGAACAGCCAGATGATCGACTTCACCTTGGGCGGAAGATGCGGCGGTTTCGCCGCCAAGGGGCTCCGCGGCGGTGTCGCCGGCAGCGGATCGGCCGACGCGTCGGCATGCAACATCGAAGCCAGGGCCAGCGAGCCGAACCCCAGGCCGGTCTCTTGCAGGAAACGGCGACGGGAAGGGAGCGTCAATTCGCCGGAAGTAAAAAAACTGAACATCGGACGTCCTGTGCGGCGTTTTTTCTCAATCAATGTACACAAACTCATTCAGGCAGAGTAACACCTGGCAGAGCTCGACCAGCGCCGGGCCGATGTTCTGCGCCGGATCGCCTGCCAAAACCGCCCGCTGTTCTTCGACGAAGGCCAGCATCCGCTCGCGTTCGGACGGCGCGGGGAGCCGCGAGAAGGCAATCTGGCAAGCTCGGTCGACTGCGACGGTCAAAGCAATCTCGGGCGTGGGACGGACGCGCTCGGCCAGCCGTTGGGCCTGCTGGCGGACCAAGGGCGAATTCATCATCGCCAGCGCCTGCGTCGGCACCGTTGTGCTGGTCCGCTCGCCGATGCTCTGTGTCGGTTCGGGGGCATCGAAGATCGTCATCAGCCCAATCAGCTCGCTCCGCTTGACGCGGAGGTAAACGCTCCGCCGCGGCGTGTCTTCCAGGATGCTCGAACCGTACATCGTCGTGTCGAGCGATCCGCCCACGGCCAGCAAGGCGTCGCGAATGATTTCGGCTTCCAGCCGGCGCGGCTGGTAATGCCAGAGATAGCGGTTCGCGGGGTCGGCCTTCAGGTTCTCAGGTGCAACGTCGTTGGCCTGCTGGTAGACTGCGCTGCTGACGATGAGCTTATGGATCGGCTTCAGCTTCCAACCCCCCTTGACCAATTCGCGCGCCAGCCAATCGAGTAACTCCCCGTGCGTCGGCCGCTGGCCCTGAGCGCCAAAGTCGTTCGGCGTGCCGACCAGCCCTTGGCCGAAATGGTGCTGCCAGAGGCGATTGACCATGACGCGAGCCAACAACGCGCCGGCCCCGTGTTCGACGTCCGTCAGCCAGTTCGCCAGCCCCACCCGCGGATCGACGGTGAGTTGTCCGTCGGCCGATTTCGGCAGCCAGCGATCGTTGCCGTTGGCGGCCGTGGCCAGCACTTGCAGAAAGGTGGGTACGGCCGCGCCTTGCTTGCCATCGACCTCGCCCCGGCGGAGCAGGAAGACGTCGCGGCCCCCGGCGACGGCGGTGTAAACTTCGGTCAAGGGAGGGCGGGGCTTGGCGCGGGCATGATCGTCGAACGACTTGCGGACGGTGTCGGTGCCAGCGTCGAAAGGGCTGAACCAGCGGAGCATCACCTCGCGCATGGCTTCGGGCAGCTTGTTGGCATTGGCGGCGAGAATGGCCTTGATCTCGCCCAAGTGCTGCGGCGCGACTTCGCCCGCCCAGGTCGGCGTGCCCGGCTCGGTACAAATCGCTAAGCGAAAGCGCCCCAACCCCTCGCTGACGAACTTGAGCTCGAACGTCAACTGCGTGCCGCCGGCGAAACCCGGCAGGCCCCCTTCGATTTCGAAGAGTGCGGCGTTATCCTTGCCGCCATCGGCGTTGGCCCTCCAGAAAGTTCCGGGATTGTCGTCGACGGCGTTCTTGAGCGGCTGGCCGGGCTCCTCGAACGCGGCCAGGACCGGCGTGAGCTTCAACGTGACGGGTGGCTCGACGCTGTTGGGATCGAACGGCTTCGCCGTGACCTTGAAATCGCCCAGCGTAAAGCTGCCGTCGCCGGCAAAGCCCGGCCCTTTGCGCGGCAGCGACTTGTTCGTGAGCGCGTCGAGCCGCAAGGCGACGAGGTTCTTCTGGAACGTCTGCGCCGTGACGACGTACTTGTCGCCGTCCTTGCGCCGTGGACCAGTGAAGACGACCAGGCCTTCATCGGTCGTGGTCAGGGTGGTGTCGTCGGCCGCGGCGGAGAGGGTCGCCAAAACCTGCCAGCGAGGTTCGACCGTGAGCTTGGGAAACTCCTCCTGTTGCCAGCGAGCAAAACGGGCAGGCAATTCGTCGGCGGCGAATTTGCGCCAGACGGCCAGCCGAGCCTCTTGCTCGGCCGCGTGTTGGTTGAGCGCGATCTGCGTTGCGGCCGGATCGGGGTCGAGCGTCATGGGACCATGCGCCGTTCGCCCCAGGGCCGCGGCGATGCCGTAATAGTCTTGTTGCGGGATCGGGTCGTACTTGTGATCGTGGCAACGGACGCAACCCAACGTCAGGCCGAGCATCGACCCGCCGATGGTCATGATCATGTCATCGAGTTGGTCGTAACGGATGCGTTCTTCGGTCTTAGCCGTTGCCTGTCCGGGAAAGGGCCCCGCCACGAGGAAGCCGGCGGCGGCCGCGCCTTGCAGCCCGCCTTGCAGCTTATCTCCCGCGATTTGCATCCGCACGAATTCATCGTATGGCAGGTCGCCGTTGAACGACCGGATGACCCAGTCGCGATAGTGGTAGGCGCCGCCTCGAAAGCCGTCGAACTCGTAGCCGCCGCTTTCGGCGAATCGAGCCGCGTCGAGCCAATGCCGCGCCCACCGCTCGCCGTAGTGCTGGCTCTGCAACAAACCGTCGACGACCTTTTCAAAGGCGTTGGCCGAATCGTCTTGGACGAAGGCCGCCACCTGTTCAGGCGTCGGTGGCAGGCCGATCAGGTCGTAGTACACGCGTCGGATCAGCTTTTCCTTGCCGGTCGGTCCGTTGGCGACGACGCCCTGCTCGGCCTGCTTGGCGACGATGAACCGGTCTACGGGCGTCTTGCCCCAGGCCGCGATTGCGATTTCCGGCGGAGCAATGTCCTTAAGCGGTTGAAACGACCAGAACTCGCGCCCGGCTTGCACGTCGATCTCGCGTTTTTTCGGTGCGACGGGTTTGCCGTCGCGCGGGTCCGGTGCCCCGACGTCGACCCAGCGGGCGAAATCGGCGATCACGGCGTCGGGTAATTTGCCGGCGGGCGGCATCTCCAAGCCATCGTACCGCAGGGCCTTGATCAGCCGGCTGTCTTGCGACTTGTTGGGCACGACGACCGGGCCGCTCTCGCCTCCCTTCGCCACCCCCTCGCGGCTATCGAGGAACAAATCGGCCTTGAGCTTGCCGTTGGTCGCCGCCTCTTGCGAATGGCAGGTATAACAGTGCGCAATCAGCACCGGGCGAATCCTCTGTTCGAATAGCTCGATGCCATGGGACTCGGCTTGCTGCGCGTACAACGATGCCGCAAATGACCAACTCGCAAGAGCCAAAATAACTGGTTGAATCTTCATTGTTGGCGGCGTTTGACACATGATCCCAATTCGACCGCGGCGCCCTTGGCGGTCGGGCTGGTCATCAGGGGAGGCCGAAGGTCAGGGTGGTGGGGGCGGAATTTCAAAGGCGGGCAAGCTTTACGCGTGGTTTGATTATAGTCGCCCGCGTGGTTGGCGGCGAGAGGCGCAAGCGGGCCCCCCAGCCGCCCCTCGCCGAGCCCCGGCCGCGGGACGAGGTGGGTGGGCTGATCACGATGTCCAACCGCCCGCGCGGCATCCTCGTGGCGCGTCCGAGCCGAAGCACGGTGACGCGGCCGCGGCAGACGCGGCGGCTCGAACGGCTCGAAGCGGGAGGTTGTCTGATGGGTTCACCCAGGTTAGGATGCTCCCTTCGTCGCCGCTCCGGCATCGGCACCAACGCTCGCTTCTCCGAGGAACTGGTCAGGAACAGCGGGTTGCCCGAGTCGGCGTTCGTCGTCGTCGGGAATGATCATCGGCTGGCTCATCGTGAGTCGCTGGAGGTGATGCTGGCGGCGGTGGAGGGCCGACCTTGAAAGGGAATCCCAATCGAAAGGAGTAACGAACTATGGCAAAGCAGCGAAGGGTCTGGATGACTGGCCCTGGAAAGAGTCCCAAGCCACCGGTGCCTGATTCAGTCAAGGCGGAATTGGAAGCCAAGGCCACCGACCTGATCGAGAACGTCTTGAAGCCCAAGCACGTTTTGCCGCCAAGAGTAGGCGAGCAGTTCAACTACATCACGGACATCGGGACGAAGTGGTACAGGAATTACTTCTACTTCATCTCGACCTACGCCTGCCCGGCGCCGAACGCCCTCTCGCCCACGTTCGAGGCGAAGTTTGCACGGTTGGAGTACCGTGGCGCTGGCAAGTTCGCCCTCTCTTTCATGCGGCACACGGGCGAATGGACTGGAATGTACGACGCCCCCCTCTCAATCCATGAGTGTATGAAGGCCATCCGAGCCGATGACTGGTTCGTGCCCTGAATCAACCAAGGGCAACGACGAGCTAAAGGCCCCTGCTGAAAAACTGATCGACATCGTCATCGGTCAATTGAAGACGCTCAAGACGAAGAAATCCGATTGGTGACGGCCACTTGGCGACGATGAATGGCCCGATGACTACGATCCCGCACGAACCCGCGGCGCAAGCTCACCGGGTTCCAGGGCGGCCCACGAATCGGAAGGGATCATTTTCACGAAAAAAGCACGCTCGTTGCGCGGCAACGAACGTGCAAAAAACAAAACGGCGGCGAAGCGAAAAAAAAACGACTTCCGAATACCCCATGACGTCTGAGCGAGCCGCGAAAGCGGCATCTAATTGCCGCGCCACCCTTCGCCTTACCCCACGCTTTTTTGGATCTCTTTGGGAGAGGTTTCGGAATCGTTTTTTTTCGCGTAGCGCAGCGGCTCAGCTGACATCGCGACGCCCCGCTCTCCAGCCTTGCTCGTCAAGCGAAACGCTCAGACGTCGTGGGGATGTCGAAGATCGCGTTTCTCCGCGCCTTCGCCCCTATAGCGTACAGGAGTGCGCATTGGACTGGAATACATGTGTACGGTTAGTAGCTGTTTTGGGGTGGGTTTAAAATGATCAAGGAAGCAAGGCCCGGCCCCTACAACCCCGGCTTCAAAGCGTACACCTTGACGCTGGCGGCGAAATTGTTGGGATTGAAGCGCCGTAGCACGGCGGCCAGTTGCTGGTGCAAGCCGGGCGAGCAATCGCCCGGCGCGCCGGGCGAACAACAAGCGGCTTGCCCTTCGACCAGGCTGTAGGCGTTCAAGTCGGCGCCGGCGTCGATCACGTCAACCTGGTCCAGCCCCGCGGCATGCAGGCCCTCGCGGTAGGCGTCGATCGAGATCGCCCCGCCGATACAACCGACATAGGCCGCCAGATCGTGGCGCACTTCGTCGGGCAACGGCCGCTTCAGCGCGATGTCGCTGGCGGCCAGCCGCCCGCCCGGTTTCAGCACGCGGGCAATCTCGCGAAACACGGCCGGCTTGTCGGTCGCCAAATTGATCACGCAGTTGCTGATCACGCAATCGACCGATGCCGCGGCCAGCGGCAGTTCGTCGATCTTGGCCTGGTGGAACTCGACGTTGCCGACGCCGGCCTTGGCGGCGTTGCGGCGGGCCAGGTCGAGCATGTCGGGGGTCATGTCGATGCCGATGGCCTTGCCGGTCGGCCCGACCTTGGCCGCCGCCAGGAGCACGTCGAAACCGCCGCCGCAACCCAGGTCGACCACCGTTTCACCCGGCCGCAGGCTGGCCAGCGCGGTCGGGTTGCCGCACGACAAGCCCAGGTTGGCCTCGGCGGGCACGGCGGCCAATTCACTCGCCGAATAGCCGAAGGCCTCGGCCACCTGCCGCACACCCCGCTGTTGGCTCGAAAGACCACTCGTGGCCGCGCGGCCGTATTGTAGCCGCACCGCCGCTTCGAGATCGGGCATGTCGCACCTCAAGGGGAGCCGGGGGAGCCTGTACACCGTTGCCGCGAATATATCAACTACCCGGAGGACGAGCAACCGCCGCGCTACGGAGTTCATGAAGGACCGCTCGTAACGTCGCTGGCCGAGGTGTCGATGGGCCCATCGCCTTGGGGATGGGGACCTGGCAAGATCCAGAGCTCGCCGTGAGGCTCCTCTTGTTCGGCGCGAACGTCGTGGTGCCGCACCAGTTCGAGCACCGCCAGGAACATACCGATCAGCTTCGACTTGTGCATCCCCTGCTGGAACAGCGCGCTGAAGGCGATCCGCGGGCGGTCGCGCAGTTCGCCGTGAATCTGCCGCATGTAGACGTGGATCGGCGTCTCGTCGTAGACGATGTTCGACGCCGGGCCGGCCTGACTCTCACGCATCACCCGGCCGAAGGCACTGACCAGATCCCACAATTCCAACTCGTGGATCGGCTCGTCGGCCGGGTCTCGCTCGCGGGGCGGCAAGTCGTTCGACAGCCGCGGGAAACGCTCCTGCCAGGCGCGGCCGCGCTCATCGAGGATGCTGGCGGCGTCCTTGAATCGCTTGTACTCCAGCAGCCGCTCCACCAGGTCGTGCCGCGCGTCGTCGAGTTCCTCTTCGACCTCATCGCCGTGCGGGAGCACCAGGCGCGATTTGATTTCGACCAGCGTGCTGGCGACTTCCAGGAAATCGCCCACCGCGTTCACGTCGAGCTGTTCGAGCACCTCCAGGTACTCAAGGAACTGCGTCGCGATCTCGGCGATCGGAATGTCGACGACCTCCACTTCGTGCTTGCGCACCAGGTACAACAGAAGGTCCAACGGACCCCGGAACGTGTCGAGATCGACGCGGAAGCTCATCGGTAGCTGGATTCTCCGAAATTCAGGTGGTCTCGAGATTCGCCGGAATTCAGGCCCTTCGATCCGCGCGCCCGAAATGTTGCGAATTCGGCTACCGCGATGATAGCCGTTTCTCCCTCGCGGGGCGAGCTTTCACCCTTGAACCTCATCCGTCCCCTCAGCCCCCGCGGAATGGAAATAGGCATGGCGCCGCTATGACGGGTTTGGCGTGAATTCCCCGCCGCGGCACTCTTTGAGGTGGCGCAGGGCGCGGACCTGCCCGGTCATCTCCAGCTCGTCGCGGTAGACCGGGTCGTGCCAGCCCTCGATGTCGATCGCGCCGCGGTAGCCACCCATCCGCAAGGTGCTGATCACGTCGGTCCAGTTCGTGTCGCCAAAACCGGGCGTGCGATGGTGGATGTATTGCCGTCCGCCGCGGATGCCAAAGGTCCGGATCACGTCCCACAGCACTGTGGCGTCCTTGCCGTGGACGTGAAACACCTTGTCGATCCAACGACGCAGTTGCGGCAGCGGATCGACGAGGCTGACCAATTGATGGCACGGCTCCCACTCCAGCCCCAAGGCTGGGCTGGGCACTTCGTGGAACATCATTTCCCAGGCCGCGGGCGCGTGCGCGATGTTCCAGTCGCCCCCGTCCCAATGGCCGTGCATGTCGCAGTTTTCGAAAGCGATGCGCACACCGCGGTCTTCCGCCCGAGCGGCCAGCGGCGTAAAGACCTGCTTGAACGCCGGCAGCGAGTCGGGCACCGGCCGATTCACGATCCGGCCCGTAAACCCGCACACGAGCTTCGCGCCGAACCGCTCGGTCGCGTCGATCAAGGCCGCGAAGCCTTGCGCCGAGCGCTCATCGACCAGTGGGTTGCCGTAGATTCCCACGGCGCTGACGATCGCCGTGTTGCCGTGGTCTTCGAGCACGCGCCGCACGTCGTCGGCGATGCGGTCGAGGTCGAGGCCATCGATCCGGCCCGGAAACGTCAACTGAAAGCTCTCGAAGCCGTGCGGAAGGATCTGGCGGATGATCTCCGCCGGGCGGTCTTCAGCTTTGACCAGCGTGCCGATGCGGATGTCGTCGTGGGGCATGGGGCTAGCCAAGTTTTTTCCTCAACGTCTCACGATGAATCCCCAACACGCTGGCCGCGGCGACGCGGTTTTGGCCGGTGCGATGGAGCACGGCGTCGAGCAGGGGCGGCTCGACGAGGTCGAGCAACTGCTGGTAGAGGTTCTCCGGCGGCATCGCCGCGGCCAGACGCGCCAACGCCCACTCGCGAACCGCCGTATCGAGATCCGCCCCGCCGCCCGCCGGCGGCGCGACGATGGGTGGCAGGTGCTCGGGTAAAATAGGTCCGGCGCGGGCCAAAAGCGCGGCGTGTTCGACCGCGTTGCGCAGCTCGCGCACGTTGCCCGGCCATTCGCGCCGGCGCAGATCGGCCAGCGCCGCATCGCTGAACCCGAGGCCCGGCGCGACGGCGGGCCGGATTTGCCGCAGGAATCGCTCGGCCAGCGAGGGAATGTCGTCCGTCCGCGTACGGAGCGCCGGAAGCGGGATCTCGAACACCGCCAGCCGGAAATAGAGATCCTCGCGAAAGTTGCCGTCGCGCACCTCGCGGCGTAAGTCGCGATGGGTCGCGGCGACGACGCGAAAGGCCGTCGGCCGGGGGTCAACGGCGCCCACCGGCGTCGTCTCTTGCTGTTCGAGGGCCCGCAACAGCTTGACCTGCACCGGCAGCGGGATGTCGCCGGCCTCGTCGAAGAACACCGTCCCGCCGTGGGCCAGTTCGAGCAGCCCTTTGCGGTCGAAATCGGCGCCGGTGAAGGCGCCGCGGACATGGCCGAACAATTCGCTCTCGACCAAGGTGGGGCTCAACGCCGCCAGGTTCACCGGCACCAGCGGCCCGGCCGCGCAGGGTGAATGCCGGTGGATCGCCTGGGCCACCAGTTCCTTGCCGGTACCGCTCTCGCCGGTGATCAATACGCTCGCCCGCGACGGTGCCGCCAAGGCGATCCGCTTGAAGACTTCCTGCATCGCCGGACTGGCGCCCACCAGTTCGTCGCTCGCGTCCGACGGCGGCGGTCTGACGGCATGAACCGCCACGGCCCGCTGGGCCAGTGCGCGTTGGGCCAAGGCGCGGCGGATCACGGCCAACGCCTGGTCCAGGTCGAAGGGCTTGGTCAAGTAGTCGAAGGCCCCGTTGCGAACCGCCTCGACCGCGGTGGCCAGGCTGCCGAAGGCGGTGATCACCACGATCGGAGCGTCGGGCACGAGTTGCCGGAAGCGGGCCATCGCCGTCAGCCCATCCATACCAGGTAGGCGGATGTCGAGCACCACCAGGTCGCAGCCCTTGCGGCCGGCCAATTCCAGGGCGTCCTCGGCCGATGAGGCGACGCTGACCTCGTGCCCCTCCTCGCGCGACAATCGCGCCAAGGCCCAGCAAATGCTCTCTTCGTCGTCGACGATCAAAACGTGACTCATGCGATAACCGCTTGGGGATGGCGGGCGGCGAGTTGCGGCGCGAGGAAGAGCGGCAACGTCAGTTCGAAGCAGGTGGCGGCGCCAACGCGATGAAAAACGAGCGTGCCGCCGTGCGACTCGGCCACTTGCCGCGCGACGGCGAGCCCGAGGCCGACACCCTCGGGCTTGGTGGTCGAGAACGGCTCGAACAACCGCTCGACGAACTCCGCGGGCGGGCCAAGGCCGCCGTCGAGCACGCGGACGCGCGCGTCGTGGCCGTCGCTCGACGCTTCGAGGCGCACCCAGCCTCCCGGCCCGGCCGCATCGACCGCGTTGAGCACGAGGTTCATCAGCAGGTGCCGCAACTGGTCGGGATCGGCGCGCAGTGAACCGGCGATGCGTGGCCCGGCCGACACATGCAGATCCACTTTGCGGTGCCGGCACGACGGCTCGACCAGTCGCACGACCTGATCGACGATCGACTCGATCTCGCAGTCGGCCCGCCGCGGCTCTTGCGGCTGGCCCGCGGCGAGGAATCGCTGCAAGTGCTCCTCGGTCAAAGCAAGCTGGCGCAGGGCGACGTCGAGACTTTCCCGGTCGCCCGCCCGGCACGAGCGTTGGTGCAGTTGCACGGCCATGCGGGCGCCGGTCACGTCGTTGCGAAGGTGGTGGGCCAGGCCGCCCGCGAGTTGACCCAAGAGTGCCAGCCGCTCGCTGCGGCGAATCACCCGCCGCATTTCATCGAGTTGTTCCGCCAGTTGGTTGACACCCCTTGCCAGGTCGAGCAGCTCGTCGTCGCGCGCCGGCAACGAAACCGTGCGAAAGTCGCCTTCCGCGAGTTGTTCCACCTGCCGGCGGAGCCGGGCGATCGGCCGGCTCAAGCGGCCCGCCACCACCGCGGCCAAAAGGGCGCACAGCGCCAGCGCCGCCGCTCCGACGGCCAACGGCGGCCACGCCGCGGCGCGCCGACTGGCGCGCCAGTGTCGTTCGGGATAAAGGATGTGCAGCACCAAGGGCCCCGAGCCGGCACCTCGCCCGCTCATCCGCGGCCCCGTCATCTTCAGCGCGGCCACAAAATAGCGTGTACCGTCGATCTCGCGGGGGGGGCCAAGCCGCAGTTCCCGGACGAGGCCCACCGGCGCGGTCGGCGGAAGGTCCGCCACCCACGAGCGGCTCGCGGCCAGCCGTCCGTTTTCATCGGTCAGGACGAACTCGGCGCCGCTGAGCCCGCGCATTTCGGCCAACACGGCATCCGTCAGCGGAAAGGTCGAATCCAACAGCGTGCCGGCCACGCCGCGCACTTGTTCGTCGATCCGCTCTTCGGCATGACGTGCGGCCAGGTAGGCGTTCAGCACGCTGACGCCAGCCACGGAAAACAGCATCATCCCGGCAAACGGAAGCAGAATCTGATGGCGAATCGGCCAACGCATCGTCGCGGCCCGGAAAGGAGATCGTTTGGAAACCAATCTCCATGATAGGCTGGGAAGAAGGAATAAGGAAGGATTGTGTGGGGAACGCCCTCCGTGGCGTTCCGTGCCCCGCGAGCAGGCGTCGATACTCGCTTCACGGGCCTGGGGTTGGTGTACCGGGGCACGCTTGCCGCCATGGGGCTCCGTCCGTCGCCTGGCGGGCGAGTTGACGCGGCCGACGACGCCTAAGTCGTCGCATGGATCTGGCTCTTGCTCTTAGCCCTGGCGACGAATTGGCACCGATTGCCGACGGATCGTGGCCGGGCGCAATCGAACTTGCGTCCGCGGGAAAGACAGGTTACACTGAATCGCGTGGTGGGCGTTCCAGCGCGCACCTGCGGCGAACACGCGTTTCCGGGATCATCCTATGTCAATTCTCGATCGACCCCCGAAGGCGCCCGAGGGATCAGCGGTAGTGCTTGCGCACGTCGAGTTGGCTGGTCTGCCGGCGCCAGTCATTGCGATCACCGGCGCGCTGTTCCCTGGATCCATCAGCCTCGAGGTCGATACCGACCCCGAAGTACCCGAACAGCCCTTCTTGGTCGTCACTGTTGAGGCTTCTGGAACGGTGAAGGATATCGTGCGGCGACGGCAAGAGTGGCATGCCAGGGCAGAGCCTTTTCTCGGCGAACGCGACGTCCGGCTCTCGATCGTTCCGAAATGAGTGGCGACGATTTCATTGCCGTAGCCTCCCGATGGGCGGCGCATCCTGCCGCCGGCGAAGCTTCGTTCCGAAGCGCCGTAAGCCGCGCCTATTACGGCGCATTCCACGTTGCCAGAAGGCTCTTGCGTGACCTTGGGTTTGATATCCCAGCGGGCTCCAATAGTCATAGCCTTGTTCGAGTACTTCTTCTTGAATCGGGTCACGCCCAGGCAGTCGAAGCCGGTCGATTCTTGAAAGACCTTCACGCCGATCGAATTAAGGCCGATTACCGTCTCGACAAAGGCGACGCCGCCACACAGGCCGCCGCTCGGCTCGCCGTCGAAACGGCCTCGGCCGCAAGTAGCCTGATTCGATCATGCGCGGCAGAGCCTGCTCGCACGGAATTCAAAGGCGGTGTCGAAAGATACAAGAAGAAGTTGGAGCAAGGCCGCGAGAAGGGTTCGCAGACTTGACCGCAGCACGCTTTTTTACCCGCTTTACCCGTTTCGGCGGCGAGCCATGACGCGACGAAAAAAAAGCGGCGATGAATCGCCGCGCTCTAAATCATCCCGCACCGCACGCGACCGGCTCGCCGACCGGAATCGGGTCGATCCAATCTTGCTCGTGCGGCTCGTCGTCGGACACTTGATATTGGGCCAACAGTTCAGGCAACACGTCGGCCAACAGCCAGACGCCGCCTCGCGGGCGGTCAGCCGCGGCTTCGTATGGCTCGTAGGGTGGGCACCGCCCACCCATCGAACGGATGTCGGGGACGCAGGTCTTGCTCAGGTTCATGGCAGCCTCCCGGCGAGGGGCATTTCAGGGGTCGTTGACTGTACGGAATACTATACATTTTCTATACGTCTGTCAACTTTTCATGGTTCATCGCCCGCCGGATAATAAGAAAAAGTCTGGAGGGAAGCGTGTTTTCGCCGTTTTCGGCGGAAAATCGCCAAGCTGCCGTTCTCCCGAACGGGCGGTTTCCTCTATAATAGCTCTAGGCGCCACGTTGCCGGCTGGAACACCGGCAAACGCCGCCCGCGGCCTCGCGAGGCGGTTGTTCGGCAACACCTGTCGGGCGATTCCACGCGGGAATCGCCGCCCCTTGAGGGTTTGGGTCTGGCTGGCGGTATCGAGTCGTTTCGAGGTCCAGTCACAGAGGCCCAGTTACAGTTTTACTCACGGAAGTTTTAATGACCATGCAGCAAGCCGTTTGCGCCCAACGACGCACTGACATCCGCAACATCGCGATCATCGCCCACGTCGATCATGGCAAGACGACGCTGGTCGATTGCTTGCTGCGCCAGAGCGGCGAATTCCGTGCCAGCCAGGTGGCCGAGAACTGCATCCTCGACTCCAACGAGCTCGAGCGCGAACGAGGAATCACGATTCTGGCCAAGAATATCGCCATTCCTTACAAGGGAGTGAAGATCAACGTCATCGACACGCCGGGCCACGCCGATTTCGGCGGCGAGGTGGAGCGCGTGCTGCGGATGGCCGATGGGGCCTTGATCCTGGTCGACGCCGCCGAAGGACCGATGCCTCAGACGCGGTTCGTGCTCTCGAAGGCGCTCGAATGCCGGCTCAAGCCGGTGGTCGTGATCAACAAGATCGACCGCCCCGACGCCCGGCCGCAGGAAGTGCTCAACGAGACCTTTGAGCTGTTTGTCGAGCTGGGGGCGGGCGACACGCTCGCCGATTTCCCCTATATCTTCGCCAGTTCGCGGGAAGGCTACGCCACCCACGATCCCGGCCAGCGAACCGATTCGGTTCGCCCCTTGCTCGACCTCGTGCTCGAGGCGGTGCCTGGACCGGAGATCGACGCCGAATCGCCGTTGCAGATGCTCGTGACCACGCTCGACTGGTCGGAGTACGTCGGACGCATCGCCGTGGGCCGCATCCAGGCCGGGCGCGTGCGGCGCGGGCAGCGCGTGGCGCTGATGCAGGCTGGCGACGTGGTCACGCCCGGCAAGGTGAATACGCTTTTCGTCTTCGACAAGCTCGGGCGCCGCGAGGTCGAAGAGGCGGACGCCGGCGACATCGTGGCCATCGTCGGTTTGGAGTCGATCGAGATCGGCGACACGATCAGCGACTTCGACACGCGCCGCGCGTTGCCCCGCCTGGAGATCGACCAGCCGACCCTGGAAATGATCTTCTACATCAACAGTTCGCCCTTCGCCGGCCGGGCCGGCAAGTACGTCACCAGCCGCCATCTCCGCGACCGGCTGCTGAAGGAATTGGAGCGGAACGTGGCACTGCAGGTCAGCCCGGTCGAAGGCAGCGACGCCTTCGCCGTCTCCGGCCGCGGCCTGCTGCACCTCTCGGTGCTGATCGAGACGATGCGCCGCGAGGGCTTCGAGTTGTCGGTGGGCAAGCCCCGCGTGATTACCCGCGTCCACGAGGGGATCGTCGAGGAGCCCTTCGAGACCTTGGTGGTCGAGGTTCCGCCCGACAAGCTGGGGGCGGTAATGGAACTGGTCGGCGCCCGCCGTGGACAGATGCTCGAAATGCACACCCGCGGCGACTACTCGCATGTGATCTTTTCGATCCCGGCGCGCGGGCTGATCGGCCTGCGGACGCGGCTCTTGAACTCGACCCAGGGCACCGCGATCATCCACCACCGCTTCGAGCGCTACCGGCCGTTGGAAGGCGAAATCTCCGGCCGGCAAAACGGCGTGCTCGTGTCGATGGTGACGGGCAAAGCGGTCGCGTTCGGCCTGGACGGTCTGCAAAACCGGGCTGAAATGTTCGTCGGACCGGGCGACGAGGTCTACGAAGGCATGATCGTCGGCGAGAACAGCCGTTCGGGCGACATGCCCGTCAACCCGACCAAGGAAAAGAAGTTGACCAACATGAGGGCCAGCGGCAGCGACCGAAACATCCTCTTGAAGCCGCCCCGCATCATGACGCTGGAAATGGCGCTGGAGTACATCGAGGAAGACGAGTTGGTCGAGATCACCCCCACGCACATCCGGCTGCGGAAAATCTTGTTGACCGAGAACGATCGCAAGCGCGCCTCGCGGCAGCGGGGGTAGATGAACGTGAGTTGGCTCGTCGCCGAGCAGGTCCGCCGCAATCACGCGAGCCAAAACAGGTGGCAGGGACCGTCTCGACTGGCTGCCGCGTGGCGGCTATGGTGGGGGTTCCGCGTCCGCGGGACTGTCCCGCCCGATTTTGTCGCCGCCCGCCCCACATGAAGCCATTTCAAGAACTGATTGTCCTGCTCCCTTGTCATAGCCTCGAGGACTTTCCCGTCCATCAGGAGGGGGATCAAGCCGAAGGGCTTTTGGCGGCCTGGTCGGCCCTTTGGCACCCGGCGCTCTTGGCCTCGGCCGGCAAGCTGCCCACCTGGCACCGTGCCGATGGTCCTCCCGCCGACCTGGCCGGCCGGCTGGTGGTCGTTCCCCAGGCCAGCGAGGCCCTGCTCCTGGCCGGCTGGGCCAGCCGCGCGCAAACGGAGGGTGCCTGCGTGGTGCGCAAACTCCAGCGCCGCGCCGAGATCGTGTCGGCGGCCTTGGAACACCTGGATGGCGGCCCCGATCAGGTCGACGAGGGGCTGGCGGCCGATTTTCTCGCGCTCGGCCTGGGCTACCTGCTGGTCGAACTGCTTACCCGCCAAATGCGGTACATGAGCCATATCGATGAAATCCACCTCCGCAACGAGGCCGTGGCCGCCGCGCGCGCGGCCGTCGCCGAACAGGGCGACACGGCACGCGACCACCTGCGCAATTGCTTCGACGTCTTGACCGAAGCCCGCGAACGCTTTTATCCGGTCGAAGCCTATCTCATCGATCTGGTGCTCACCGCGCCAACCACGCTGGGCCCCAGCTTGCGGCGCGAACTCGCCGACGGCGCCGCGAAGAACCTGTTGATCTCCGGCCAGCTTGTCGAGCAACTTGCCCGCACCGAACCCGAGACGCTCGCCGCCCTGCGGCTGGCCTTGGACCACGGAACGCTGAGCCTCGTCGGCGGCGAATTCGACGAGCGGGAATTGCCGCTCTTGCCGCTCGAATCCCTGTTGACCGAACTGCGTCAGGGAGCGGCGACCTATCAAGAGCGGCTTGGCGCCCCTTGCGTTGTCTATGGTCGGCGGCGGTTCGGTCTTTCGCCGGTCTTGCCGCAGATCCTTTCGCGGCTCGGCTACCAGGGAGCGCTCCACACCACGCTGGACGACGGCCAATTTCCCAAGGGCGCTCAAAGCAAGATCCGCTGGCAGGGGCTCGACGCCAGTGCCATCGACGCGTTGGGCCGTTTACCGCTCGACGCCAAGGCGGCGGATTGCTTCCTGGGCTTTCCTCGCAAAATGGGCGAGGCGATGGACCACGACCATGTGGCCACGTTGGTCTTCGCCCACTGGCCCGGCCAAACCAGTCCCTTCTTCGACGACCTGCGGCGGATGGCCGCCTACGCTCCGGCCTTGGGTAAGTTCGTCACGCTGGCCGACTATTTTGGCCACACCGAGCGGCCCGGCGAACTGACCCGGTTCCTCGCGGATCAATACCGCGCCCCGTACTTGCGGCAAGCGATCATTCGCCAGGCGGTCGACCCGCTTTCGCGGCTGGCGCGGCAGCACCGCCTTGAGCTTCTAGCCGAAGCCGAACGGTCGCTGGCGACGTTGGTGGCGTCGTTAAGTTGCGCCATGCCCGAGGATCCCGTAGCTGAATTCGCAAGAATTCAGGAGGCGCCGCCCGCCGCCGAGCTCCCGAACTCTTGCGAGTCCGGCGACGTTCAACTTGCCGAGCGTCAAGCGGCCACGGCCCGACGGCTCGCCGAATTGTTCGCGCGCGGATCGCCCGGCGGGGCCGCGGGCTATCTGGTGGTCAACGCCCAGATCTTTTCGCGGCGAGTTCTCGTCGCGACGCCCGATCTGACGGCACTGCCGGATTGTCAGGGTCCGATCGTCGCGGCGCAAGACTCGCCCGGCGGAATGCGGGTCGTCGTCGATGTGCCGCCGATGGGCTTTGCCTGGATCGGATCCGGAACGCCGGATTCGACGAAGCCGAAATCGAAGCCCGGCAGGTCGAAGGCGCCGAGCGAGCCATCGATTCAAAACGAGTTCCTGGAAGTCGTCGTCCACCCGGAGACGGGCGGCATCCGCGCCATTCGTGAACCCAACCAGCGCGGCAACCGGATGTCGCAGCAGTTGGGTTTCCGATTGCCGGGCCCGCGTGTCAAGCCGGGCGACCTGTGGCGCGATCCCGACTCGGAGGCCGTTTACTCGCGCACGGAAGTCGATTCCATCGAAGTCACCTCCGGCGGCCCGGCGTTGGGTGAAATCGTCAGCCGTGGCCGCTTGCTCGATCTCGAAGGTCAACTGCTGGCGGGCTTTCGCCAGACCGTTCAACTGGTGCGCGCCTCGCGCGTCGTGTCGTTGGAGATCGAATTGGACGTGCGGCAAGAACCGCGCGCCGATCCGTGGGGTTCCTACTACGCCTCGCGCTTTGCCTGGAGCGACGAAACCGCCGCGCTATGGCGAAGCGTGAGTCTGACCAGCCAGTTGACGGAAGCCAAGAACCTCGAAGCGCCGCACTTCGTCGAGGTCCGCGCCGAGAAATCGCGCGCGGCGATCCTCACCGGCGGCTGGCCTTATCATCGCCGCGTTGGTCCGCGCATGCTCGACACCCTACTCGTCGTGCGCGGCGAAACCGAGCGGCGCTTCAAGTTGGCGATCGGCATCGGGCTGGCGCACCCCATCCATGCGGCGCTCGACCTGCTTTCGCCCGCCGTCGTGGTGCCCGGCGCCGCGGCGCCGGCGGCGCCCCATGGCGCCGGTTGGTTGTTTCGTTTGGACGTCAAGAACATCATCGCGACGCACTGGGAGTCTCTCATCGACTCTTCAAGCGGGGCCTCGCCGGCCGGCCGAAACGTCGGCTTCCGAGTGCGATTGCTGGAGGTCGAAGGCCGCGCCGGCTCGATTCAATTGCGCGCCAGCAAACCGCTGTCGACGGCGCGCCACGTCGACTTCCAAGGCCGCGCGTTGGCCGACTTGTGCGTTGAAGGGGACGCGGTCAAGTTCCCATGCGGCGCCTACGAATGGCTGGAAATCGAAGCGCGCTGGGCCTGAGATCCGGGCGAAACGTCGTTGTGGAGTTCGCCGCCGGCGCATAGAATGGCGATGGTGACGCACCACCTACACGCAGAACATGACCAAACCATTGAATCGCCGTGCCCATCCGACGACGGCCAGATCTAAACATGCGCCGGAAGTTCCCGCGCATGGGCTGGATACTTGGGCTGGCCGGACGAGGTCGGGCGTTCGGTGGGAGGTACGGCGTGGCGATGCGCGGGTCGTGCTGGGCACGATGACATCTGACCGCTTCTCGTGTGTCGTGACCTCGCCGCCATACTATTCGCAGCGTGATTACGCGGTCACCGGCCAGATCGGGCTGGAAAAAACAATTGCCGAATATGTAACCCGCATCGTCCATGTATTCGACGAAGTCAAGCGAGTCCTTGCGCCCGACGGCGTGCTGTTCCTCAATCTCGGAGATACGTATTACTCCGGGAAGGGGCAGCCTGTCGGATGCGACCGAAAGAATGGCGCTCGGCGGTTTGGCCTGCGCCCGGTCGATGCGAGCGGACTCGGAGTGCCTCGAAAGACCGCCATTGGAATCCCCTGGCGGGTGGCGCTGGCGATGATTGAACAGGGTTGGACGCTGCGCTGCCCCATTGTCTGGCTTCGTAATGGTTCGATCCCCGAGCCAACCGCGCATGACCGGCCTTGGCGAACTTACGAGATGCTGTTTTTATTTACCAAGTCACCGAAATACCACTTCTCGCGGGAGCATTTGAACGGAACTGAGGATGTTTGGACGATTTCCAAACGTCCCAAGCACTCCAAGGGTGTGCATTCAGCGGCCTTTCCCGATGAACTGGTGCAGAAGTGCCTTGACGTGGGGTGTCGCCCCAGCGAAGAAGTACTCGATCCTTTCGCGGGAAGCGGCACAGTTCTTCGCGTTTCACTTGCGAGCGGACGGCCGGCCGTGGGAATCGATCTGAGCGACACATTCTGCGAGCATATGGTGAACGGCCTTCGGCAGATGTGACTACTTGTGTGACTTCCTTGGGGTGGCCTTTTTTGATGCCTTCGAGTCGAGCGTTGACTGAAGAATCGCCCCAATGACTTCGGCGCGATCAACGCGCGCGTATTTATCATTGGTCGCTTTCGTTGCAGCCTTAAGATAGCGAAATACACTGGGGTGCGGTGCTTTCTTCGCGAGATCATCATCCGAGCCTTCCATTGCGAACATCGCGTGAACCTGCGCATAGAAATCGGTCAGTCTCGATCTGACCTGCACGGGATCCAGTGGGCATTTCTTCAGGATCAACGAGTGAAGCTCGACGATCAAAGTGAATAAATCCGTCTTCTTCCAAATGCGGCATTCCCTGTCGAAGTCACAACTCTCGATCAATGCAAGCGTCGCCGCGATTTGTTCGCCTAGTTCGCGACCTTGGGGAAATGCGTCATTATAGCGCCGCAGGTACTCCTCATTGAGCGTGTTGCGGTGGTAATACGTTGACAGGAGTGTTGTTGTCAGAATCACGCAAAAATCCAGGTCTCGCATTCGGCGAACGTCCGCCAGCGAAAACACGTTGTGCCGATCGAAGAACGTGCGCTTCGAGAGGTCGTCGCAAAATTGCTTGTATTCTCCACTGAACCGGGCATTCAGACGTTCCATTGCCTTCAAGGCGTAGTCTGTGGAATTGATTCGAGTAAATATATCCTTAATTTGTTCCTCGCCAGCAGTACCCAAATCACGTACCGCCACTGTGTAGTCAAGGAACGTAGCCTTCTCCGTTTCGTCAAGTTCGTTGTAGGGTGTGACTTTGGTGAGTACCAAATCTGGTGATCCTTGCACGTAAGCCCGCAAGGTGGATATTCGCTGTTGGCCGTCAACGAGTTGATTCTTTCGCTTCATGGAATGCGTGTCGATCTCGCCAGTTGCAATGAATATTTCAGGAAAGGGGAGGCCCAGTGTGACCGTCTCAAGGAAATGGTCCTTGACGATGTTCGTCCAAACCAATCGCCGCTGGAATGGCGGCGTCAAAACGAGTGAGCCGTCGTCAATGTCCCTAATCAGATCACTCACTCGCTTGGTAGTTGCGTTATGCATCGGGTTGGTCTCCGAGATGTGCAATGCACTTGCGCACCGCTTTTTCCTGGTAAGCCTCGAGGCGCGACCATGTGCGGTATAGGCGGGCGGTGATACGCCGTGGACCGAATCGCCGCGACTGCATCAGTGTATCGAAGAAATTCGTCCAGCGCGTGGCGCGCTCGAATCGTGGTACATTCGGCAGCCCCTTAGGATCGATCCAGCCGTTGAATAGCATCCGCACAAAGTGCCGATACTCTGGGCTGCGCTTCCAAGCGCCTTCGGTTGCCGAGTAGGCAAACACTTCATCCCAATAATGGTCGAACCGTTCGGATGAGACCAGCGCCACGTCGAGATCGGAGTTGGGGCGCGCGGCGCGGTATCGCTTTCTGGGGGCGATACTGAAGCCCGTCCGGGAGGATCCGATCAAGACGACGGCGCTTGGATGCAAGTCGAATTCGCCGGCGATCGTGCTGCGAAGCCCAAAGTAGATGTCTTCCGTCATCGCGACCGGCATTCCCGTGGTGATGTACTTACGAATCACCTCGTTGAGATGCAACGCCTTGAGGTCGGAACGGAATCGATCGACGCGCGCGTCATGGTCGTTTGATCTTGCGGGCATGGGAGAGAACCGCTTTAGGGATCCGCACTGAACTCACAACGAACCGGCTTGCTGGCCCTTCATCAAGAATATACCACGCCTCGCTCGATCCGAAAAGTGCGGCGACTGAAGGCAAGGCGAGCGGAGGGCGTTAGCCCCCGGCACGGACCAACCCAATCCCAATCGAACTCATTGACGGAAACCGCCTGAATTGCACGCCCGTCGAGCCTTTTCGCAATCGGCATTCCTGGTCGTTGCGGCGGTGACCGCGGCCGAGCCGGCTTCGCAGCGCCTTCAGAGCGGCTTCACCGACGTCGTGCAACCGTTCGTGCGGAATTACTGCCTCGCCTGCCACGGGCCGGAAAAACAAGAAGCCAAGCTCGATTTGAGCGGTTATTCGTCCCTGGCGTCCGTCGCCAAGGACCATGGGGTTTGGGAGTTCGTGCTCCGCCGCCTCGAAACGGATGAAATGCCTCCTGACGATGCGCCGCGGCAGCCGAGCTCAAACGAGCGGCGGGCCATCGTCGAGTGGATCGAGGCCGTGCGCGAAGATGAAGCGCGGCGAAACGCGGGCGATCCGGGCAGCGTGCCGGCGCGGCGATTGAGCAACTCCGAGTTCGACTGCACGGTGCGCGATCTCACCGGC
>DATKSN010000343.1:0-2073 GCA_035531595.1 Pirellulales bacterium
CGAGTGGATCGAGGCCGTGCGCGAAGATGAAGCGCGGCGAAACGCGGGCGATCCGGGCAGCGTGCCGGCGCGGCGATTGAGCAACTCCGAGTTCGACTGCACGGTGCGCGATCTCACCGGCGTCGACATTCGGCCGACGCGCGAATTCCCCGTCGATCCGGCCAACGAGGCGGGCTTCGACAATTCGGCCGAATCGCTGGCGATGTCGCCGGCGCTGTTGAAAAAGCGCGAGAACGGCGCAAGCGAGCAGGGCCTGGACGCCATTTCGGCCTACTTCGCCCAACCCTGAATAAAGACATCCATCAACCACCGGCAAAACGGGCGACACGGGTAAGGTCGGGGGCGTGAAGATCGTCCAGGCGGGCCTTGATCGGATCGTTGCGCATTTCTGGCGATGCTAGCATCCTAACTAATGCAAGCCTGATTGGCCTTTCCAGCCCTGCTAACAATGAATGCTGCTAGCAAAATTCACAACGATCCGATCAATGCCGTCCAGGCGCGTCGGTCAAGCGGCGAAGGCGAGACAGGATGACCAGGAGGAACAGGATGGAAAGTGGGCCGGGGTCCATGCCGCTGGCAATGCGACGATGTTGCTCGGCTCTTGGCCCGAATCGAATCAACCCGCCTTCGGCCATATTGAATGGCTCGACAAGGAGCTCCTCAGCGACGCGCTGCAGGGCGAGAGCCGTTTCGTGGACGTGGTCGCCAAGCTGCCCACGCTTCAAGCGGTGCCAGGCCCCGATGGCCGGTCGGCGGAGAGTTGGCTGGCGCTGGTCCATGAGGTGGAAGCCGCCAAGAAGGTCGCGCCGCTGCGGCGGCGGATGTTCGAGTATTACGAGCCGCTGCGTCGCCGGCACGACTTGCCCGTCCTGCCGATCGGGCTCTATCTGCGCGTCGGCCTTGACGGAATCGGTTGGGACGCTTACGAGGAGTATTTCTGGGAGCACCAACTCGTGCGTTTCAATTACCCGTACGTCGGGTTGCCGGCGCTGGACGGGGAATAATACCTGCGGCAAGATAATTGGCTGGGGGAGTTGAAGGGGGTGCAAAAAGGGAAGCGTGAGTTGTTGCGCGGGCTGCTGGAAACCCGCTTCGGTTCCTTATCGTCGGCGGCCCAAGCCCGCTTGGCGAATTGGCCGGCTGAACGGCTGACCGAGTTGGGGAGCGCGCTGTTGTCGGCGGCCTCGCTTGAACAACTCGGGCTCGACGCGTGACGCTTCGCAAAGGCGGATTACGACACCCAGGCATTTGCGGCGAACGCCGCGAACCGTGGCTGGCGGCCTCCCGGCGGCGCCATCCATGTCGCCATCGACGACGATCGGCTGGAAGTCATTAGCGCCAGGCTTCTCCGCGGCGAACTGTTCACTTCACGCTCAAGGTGCTTTGACTGGGGACTCCGACGCGTGGGGGACGGTGATCATTCGCTGGCGATCAGAACCGTCGCCGCGGGTAAACTCGACCAGGATGTTGAACGTGTGCAGGATGGGCGCGAGCCGCCGCAATAGCCCGGAGAGTTGCGCGAGGCGCGGAGATCGCTTGACCGGCGGTTCTCGTCATGGTCGAATGGCTTTCAGTGGCGCTTCGGACCAACCCAATCCCAATCGAACTCATTGACGGAAACCGCCTGAATTGCACGCCCGTCGAGCCTTTTCGCAATCGGCATTCCTGGTCGTTTCGGTCGCCGCGGCGGTGGCCGCGGCCGAGCCGGCTTCGCGGCGCCTGCAGAGCGGCTTCACCGACGTCGCGCAACCGTTCGTGCGGAATTACTGCCTCGCCTGCCACGGGCCGGAAAAACAAGAAGCCAATCTCGATTTGAGCGGTCATTTGTCCCTGGCGTCCGTCGCCAAGGACCATGGGGTTTGGGAGCTCGTGCTCCGGCGCCTCGAAACGGATGAAATGCCTCCTGACGATGCGCCGCGGCAGCCGAGCTTGAACGAGCGGCGGGCCATCGTCGAGTGGATCGAGGCCGTGCGCGAAGATGAAGCGCGGCGAAACGCGGGCGATCCGGGCAGCGTGCCGGCGCGGCGATTGAGCAACTCCGAGTTCGACTGCACGGTGCGCGATCTCACCGGC
>DATKSN010000344.1:0-37281 GCA_035531595.1 Pirellulales bacterium
CGGAGTGCCGGAGTGCCGGAGTGCCGGAGTGCCGGAGTGCCGGAGTGCCGGAGTGCCGGAGTGCCGGAGTGCCGGAGTGCCGGAGTGCCGGAGTGCCGGAGTGCCGGAGTGCCGGAGTGCCGGAGTGCCGGAGTGCGCAAAGAACACAAGTACCCCATACCCGTCTCCTCTTGGGTATTGGTCGCCAACTGGCACCAAGCGGAATTGCCGGCGCCGATTGCCGAAGTATAGGCACGGGCAGAGATGAAAGTCAAGCAACTACTTTGGAAATCCGCGTCTTGCTTCGGCCCTGAGCAAATCGAGCGGCGGATCGCGGTCGTTCGTCCGGCGAACGTTCGCGTCAGGAGCCTCGGTTGGTTTGAAGACACCCATCCTTCTGGCCGCGAAGAGTGAGGGATCGCCTCGATCGTCGGAATGATCCATCCCGATTGGCCAGAGGCATTTAGGTTGTGTTGCCGTCGTCGGAAAAGGATGGCAGAACCCTCACCGGCTGCCCGCACGACCAGATTCGTGTCGAGGATGATTCTCATTCGACCGGCTGCCAACGGACGTGCCGCACCGCCTCGTCAACCGCCGACGCGAATACGTCGGGGCTGATCCGCTGCTCGACGACGTGGCGATCAACCTTATCGAAGATCGCTTGCAGGCCGGCACGTGCCTGTGCCTTGTCGGCTGTCGTTGGTTCGCGCCCCGGACTCATCACGACCCAGTACAGCACCTGATCGCGGCGGAGCGGCTGGCCAATCAACAATTCCAGAAGCTGACGCTGGTCGTCGGAAAGGTCGGCGACGTTGCTGGAGAGTTTCGATTCCATATGTCAATCATACCACACCCGCCGACGGTCAATCAACGCGATTGGCGGCGTTATCGAAACGCTCGCGGTCGGTCGTCCAATCGGATCGTGTGGCGGATGCGGCGCGCGATTTCATTGGCATAACGACGGACGCTCGCGTCCTTCGCGTTGCGTACCAGATCGTCAAGGCAGTCCAGCGCCACTTTGCCGCGGCCGCACTCGAACAGCGCACGGGCGGCGGCGATGCCCGCAAAGGTGGCCATCGGCAGGAACGACGACAACGCGATCCACATCCAACAAACAGTTCTCATGACGACGTCGCACCTCATCCGCCGTTCACTGGCCTCGATCCGCATGGTTCTCCGCCTCCCGTTGCCGATGCTCGATGTCCGTCTTGATCGACCGCAAACATTGTGCGGCGGCGCTGCGAGATGGCGCCTGTCCCGCCGTGTCGCGCACGTTTCGAAGAACGCCAAGCGCCGCACGATCGTGGCTGATCTTCCACACCGCGCAGGCCGCCGCGATCCGCACGAAGTCATCGTCATCCTCGAACAACGCCCGCAGCTTGGCGACGACCTCGGGCGCGTCGGGGGCGATCGTCTCCAGCAGGCGGGCCGCCGCGGAGCGGACGAAATGGTTTTCGTCATCGAGCGCCGCCACGGCAGTTGGGACCGACTCGGCGTGCCGGGCGAGCTTCCAGAGGGCCTCGGCCGCGTCGAGCCGGATGTAGGCGTTCGGATCGCGCGCCGCCTCGATCAGGGCCGAGATCACGGCATCGTTCGCCACCCCGATCTCACCCAATGCCTCGGCGGCCCAGCGACGTGGGTGCAGGTAAGACTTCTTTCCATTGCTGTCGGGCGCGTCGAGCGACTTGTCGGTCAGAACCTTGATCAGCTCGGTCACGGCCGGCTCGGTGGCGGCGCGGAGCGCGCCCAATTGGCAAACCGAAGCCTCCCAATGCTCCCGGCGTTCCGCCACCGCCGTGGTCAGCACCGGCAGCGGATCGAGCCCGCGGCGAATCCAAAGATTGCAAATCATGACGTGGATACCCGTACACTCACCGCCGCCGCGGTACTCGTCGATTTTAAGCCGGCGCGGTTCGAGGGTCGTATAACTACCGGCTGACGTCAGGCCCCTGCCGACTTGATAGACCAAATAAACCGGCGCCACGCCGTCGACGATGGTCTCGACCTTGCCGGTAACACGCCAATAGATGCCCTGATCGTAGGTCGCGACCGCGAACTGGGCACCCTCGGATACCACGATCTGCTGCTTCAGCGTCGCGGCACCCGCGTCAAGCTCGAATTCCAGTACCAACGGCCCGTTCGGGGCGCGCGGCGGCTCGTGCGCGGCCAAATGCGCCGACCCCGCCGTGAAGATGACCAGCAGCAGGCAAGTGTGTCGGAAGAGCGTCATGGCATCGGTCGAACGGAAAAGTCGTTCGTTCACCCTGTTTCACATTGTAACCGAAACGGTTTCATAACGTACCTCCTACGGCTTGGCCTGATTATCCGTCGCCGCCGGCCAGGATCAAGGCGAGTCATCCTCCTTGCGGGCTCGCAGTCGTTTTTGGATAATCGATCGACCTACTCGACACCATCCGTCAACGAACAGCCAGGAGAACGTCACCATGTCGATGCGATGGTCTATCGTGCTAGGAACACTGCTGTCGACGGTGGCCGTGCCGAGCGGTGAGCTGGCGGCGGCGGAAGGGCGGCGGCCGAACATCTTGTTCATCTTCGCAGATGATCTGACCTGCCAGGCGGTGAGCGCCTACGGCGAGAAGCGGCGGTTGCTGGAAACGCCGAACATGGATCGGATCGCGCGCGAAGGCATGCGGTTCGATCGCTGCCTTGTCACCAACTCCATCTGTGGACCGAGCCGGGCGACGATTCTAACGGGGAAGTACTCACATCGAAACGGTTTTTACAACAACACCAACTGTCGCTTCGACGGCAGTCAGCCGACGTTTCCGAAGCTGCTGCAAGCGGCGGGCTACTCGACGGCCATCATGGGCAAGTGGCACCTGGGCGGCGATCCGACCGGTTTCGATCACTGGCACATCCTGCCGGGGCAAGGGAGGTACTACAACCCGCCGACGATTCGCAACGGCGAGCAGGTGAAACACACCGGCTATGCGACCGACATCATCACCGACTTGTCGATCGAGTGGCTGAAGAACCGAGACAAGTCGAAACCGTTCCTGCTGATGTGCCAGCACAAAGCGCCGCATCGCGAATGGGCGCCCGCGCCGCGGCATTTGGGCTGGGACAACGATCGCCGATATCCCGAACCGGAAACGCTGTTCGATGATTTCGCCGGCCGGAGCAAGGCCGTCAGCGATCACGACATGGGGCTCGACCGCACGTTTACGGATCTCGATGCCAAGTTGCGTCCCGCGCCCAACATGAACGAGGAGCAACTCAAGGCCTGGAACGCCTACTACGAGCCGCGCAACGAAGCGTTCCGCAAGGCGAATCTCGCCGGCAAGGATCTGATCCGTTGGCGGTACAACCGGTACATGCACGATTATCTCGCCTGCGTCAAGGCGGTCGATGAGAACATCGGACGGCTGCTGGAATTTCTGGAACAAGAAGGGCTGGCCGAAAACACCGTCGTCGTTTGCTCGTCCGATCAGGGGTTCTATCTGGGTGAGCACGGCTGGTTCGACAAGCGTTGGATTTTCGAGGAGTCGCTGCGCACCCCTCTGATGGTGCGTTGGCCCGGAGTGACGAAGCCGGGGAGCGTGAATGGCGACATCGTCTCGCCGCTTGATTTTGCCGAGACGTTTCTGGACATTGCCGGCGTGAAGATTCCCGCCGACATGCAGGGCCGCAGTCTCGTGCCACTGTGCCAAGGCGAGACGCCCGCCGACTGGCGCAAGAGCCTGTATTACCACTACTACGAGTTCCCCGTCCCGCATCGCGTGCGGCCGCACTATGGAGTCATAACCGACCGCTTCAAGCTGGTGCACTACGACACGCCGGACGTGGATGACTGGGAATTGCTCGACCGGGAGAAAGACCCGCTGGAAGTGAAGAGTTTTTATCACGACCCAGCCTACGCGCAGACCGTGAAGGAACTGCGCGCGGAGGTCGAGCGACTGCGGAAAGAAGTCAAGGAGACCGGCGAGCCCCCCCGCTCGGCCTATGGCAATCGACCCTTCGACGGCGAACCGCAACCGCCGCGGCCGGCACCGGGCAAGAAGGCGAAGAGGGCATCCCGCGCGAGCGCGGTCTCGCCGAAAACACGCTCGTGATTTTCACCAGCGATAAGGGCCCGCGCCAGGTTGAATAGGTCCGGCTGGTCGGCTTTGGCCACCACGGCGATCAACTTGCGGTCGAGGTCGGCGGCGGAGGCGTCCGGGGCGACGAGACTCTTGATCTTTTGCAACCGGTCCTTGGCGTCGAAGAACTTGCGCCGGAGTGCGACGTGCGTCCGCGGGTGCTGATTCAGCAACCCCAGCTCTCGCAGCAGGATGCTGGCCTTGTCCGCCCGGAAGCCGCGGCTGTAGAGGCGGATGTCGAGCGGCCAGTCGTCTTCGTAGTCGGGATCCTCGGTCGGAGCGTAGAGGAGGAACTTGCCGTTGGGTTCGTCACTGCACGCCCAGGGCCTTGAACACCGCATCCACCGGGTCGGCGTAGAACCCGGTCTGGAACTTGGCGAACAACTCGCCAGGAATCGTTGGGATGTCCTTGACACTGGCCATGGGCAGGAGGAGGCGCTTGGCCCCGGCGTCGAATGCGACCTGTAACGACTCGGCCAAGTTTTGGACCGGTACGATGCTCCCGCCCAGGCTCATGCTGCCCAGGACGACCATCTGCTGCTGGAGCGGCTTGCCGAAGACGCCGGAGCAGAGGGCTACGAAGGCTGCCAGTGTCAACGCCGTGGTCGGGCCGGTGTTGTGCAATTCGACAGCGTGCAGGTGGTAGTCGTGGTCGCCAGGCTTGATCGAGGCACTGACCCGGTTGGCATTCGCCTTGAAGTAGTCGAAGCCGACCTTGATCGCTTCCTTCGCCGCCGAGTTGGAACCGAGGCCAGATGTTTTGAGGGTGCCGTTGCCGGATGTCACCTGGGTTTCGAGCCGGTACAGGCCGAGATGCCCGCCAGACCCGGTGGCAACCGTGTGCATGACGCCTGGGTTCAACGGCCCGTCTGGGATTAGCGATCCGCCCCCCTGTTCCGGCACAGTGATGAATTTCTCCTCCATCGTTTCCACGTCGATGTAGGAGAAATGAACGTCGAAGAACTCCATGCCGCCGATCTTCTTCAACTGCTCCTTCACCCGGCGCCGAACCTCGAGGGCATACTCCAGGCAGCGGCGCACCGCCTCCTTGTCGTATTCCTCGTTGGGGTACAGCAGCTTCAGCAGGCCGGAAACGGTGTGCTTGACGGCGATCGTATCGCGCTGGTTCAGGTCACGGCCCAGCTTGAAATACTTGTTGATCGCATCGCCGAAGTTCCGCTTGCGCATTTCCCGCAGCCACTCGGCGAGGTAGTCGACGATCATGCCGTACTGGTTCGTGAAGAATTCAGGCCTCATCTTGGGAATTTCCCAGCCGGGCACGTAGGCGTGAAAGCGGTCGAAGAAGGCCGAGTCGATCATCGTTTCAGGGAACGGGGCGAACAGGTGGCTCGTTTTGACCAGCGTATCCACCGGCTGGTTGATGTTGCCGACGAAGACCATCGAGGCGTAGGCGTTGATCGAGTCACGGCCGCGGGCGAACGACCCGCTGGCCATGTAGTCTTTCATGATCTGGACGCCATCCTTGTCCTTGAAGGAAATGCCCGCCACTTCGTCGAAGGCCACCACGTCCCACAGGCCAACCAAGCCCACCTGGCGGCGGGCCATGTTGTAGAACAGGTTGGCGACCGTCGTCTGCCCGCCCGACACCAGGATGCTGTTCGGGCTGATCTCCTTGTAGATGTGGCTCTTGCCCGTGCCTCTCGGCCCAAGCTCGGCGAGGTTGTAGTTGTTCTCGACCAGCGGGATCATGCGGGCCAGCAGGTGCCACTTCACCCGCTCCTGGAAGTTCGTGGGCTCCATGCCCGTCGAACGCAGCAGCGCGTCGATCCACTGCGGTTCGGTGTAGGCCCGGCGGCCCTGAAACAGTTCCTCCAGGTCCATGTTCGGCATTTGGATCGGCTTCAGATCCCGCAGCACGAACGGCGAACTCTTCTGGTCTTCCTCGAAGAGATACTCCAGGGTGACGATGCACCAGATGCCGCCGACGAGCAGCTTCTCGAACTTCTTGACAGTCCCGCTGGGAACCTCGATCCCCTTCACACCCAGGTTGCCGAGGAGGGCTTCGTAAACGTCGCGCCGTTCGTTGAGCGTGACCGTCACCTTGTCGATGACCTTCAGGCTGCCACGCTCCCGGATCGTGGATTTGACCCTTTCGGCTTCGTCGGGCCGGACGTAGTTCTCCGCCAGAATCTTCTTGACGGTGCGCAGGCCGTCCTCGATCACCTTTTCGTCGTTCGAGGCGCAGTAACTCCCCAGCAGATATTCGAGGACGTACACCGGCACGTTCGCACCTTCCTTGACCAACTTGGTCAAGTCCTTGCGAACGACCTTGCCGGGGAAATGCCGGTTCAGTAGGTCGTCCAGCCCGGTATCGGGGGGAGTTATGGTTTCAGAAGTCATCGGTGAACGCCCTGTCGATCATCACTTCCACGCTCTGCTGCTCGATGCCGGTTTCGGCGTCGCGCAACACAAGGCGGTAAGGAGTCTTCTTGTCGTACTGCCGGTCCTTCAGCGTCAGACTAACCCATTTCTTGCGTTCGTCCAGGTTGCCGGAAGCATTGTCGAACTTCACCGTCTGGGTGTCCGTCACCGCGTCGTCGCCGTCGTAAACGGCGACCTTGAGCGTGATCGGCTTCACCCGCTCGCTGGTCGGCTCCATCTGGATCAACTGAAAGCGGCAGTAGGCGCTGGTGATGCGGTGGTTGCCGCCAAGCACCTGGACCGTCACATGCTTGGTCTTCGTGTCCTGGGCCGATTTGCCCCGGATGTGCTTGACCGTGATAACCGGGACGACGATCTCCTGCGGCATCGCCCCCCCGTGTGCGAAGCGAGCGCCGCCAACGAAGTGGAACAGGTTCGCCCCCTTGGGAATCCAGAACTCCATGTCGCCGTCGACCCCGGCCGTCACGCTCAACTTGCCGCGCCACGCCATATCGTTGTCGGGAAGGTTGGGGCCGAGGAGGTAGCGCTTCTTGGCGACGATCGCGCCGTCGGGCTTTTCCTTCAGCTTGCTCTTGTCGGTCTCGACGCGGGCGGTTTCGGTGAAGAGAAAGCCGTGATCGGCGGTGACGACGATGTGGTAGCCGTTCAGATTGTTGACGATATGGCCGACCAGCGCCGCCAGTTCGTCAAGGGCACGGCGCACGGCCTCGAAGGTCTTGCCTTCGGTCTTGGCGTCGTCGCCCACCGCATCGACCGTGTTGTGGTAGATGTAGACCACTCGCTTGTCCTTGACGAACTCCCGGCCTTCTTCCTTCTTCATCGCCATCAAGTCATCGTACTTGCAGGCCAGCCCGCCCACGGCTTGCAGAATGCCGCCGCGCTCGCCGGCGATGCTCGACTTGCCGTCCACCAGCACGTCGATTCCACCGGTTCCGGTGGCTCGGTAGGCCAGCGTCTTGTGCGGCAGCAGGCTGGCCATGCCCAGCGCCGTAAACGAGGGCAATACGCCAAGCTGCGACGACAACGTGGCCGTAAAGCGGTACTTGCCGTTGAGTTCGCTGGTGAGCTCCTGGGCCGCTTCGTAGCGGAAGGCATCGCTGATGATGACGAAGGCGCGCCGGTTGTCGCCCTCTTCCAGCCAGGGCCGCACGTTGCGGTCGAAGAAGAGGTACTGGTTCGGAACCTTGTCGATCCGCCAGTTGGTGAGTAGCCCGCTGTTTGAGGAGCCTGGGGGCGGTTCGATGAACTTACCCCAGGCCAGCGCCAAGTTGGTCAGATACCCATTGACGTAATGGGCCTCGACGTCGGCCCGCAACGGTTTGACGATGTTCCAGCCTTGCGCCTCGGCGGTGTCCGCGGCCTCGCAGAAGTGCCGGTAGAGCTGGTCGAAACGGTAAAGCTCCGTCTCGTAAGCACGGTACATGCCGGCGGCGTCGGGATAATCGAAGCCGTTCTTGTGCAGGTTCCACAGGGCATAAAAGTCGGCGGCCGCCACGAGCGCGTCATAAACGGAGTGCAGCGCCTGCCGTGGCACATCGGTGGAATCAGCCACCGTGAGCGACGCCCAATGCCCGGCTTGGCGGCGGGCGGCAACGGCCCGCACGTCCTGGGCGTTGATCGTGTCGGCCGTGGTCCGCACCCGCTCCCGCAAATTGCCGGCGATCCGTTTTTCGACGGCCAGGAAGGTCATCACGTCCATGAGTTGTTCGATCTCAAGGTTCGGGAGATGATCTTCGATCTTGAGGACCACCGCGGCTTCGGCCGAGAGCCGGTCGTAGCTGGCTCCCTTGCCGCCGCTGTCGCGCCACTGCGCAAGACAGACCACGGCGTTCGACCACCCGCTGCGCGGCAGGAGCAGTCCCCGGACGGCCCGCGGAACGTCGCCCTTCAGGTCATGGGCGTAATCGGTCAGCAGGAGCCGAAGCAGGAAGTTCTTCAGCGACGGGTTCTCTTCATCGTATCCAAACGCCGATCGAACCATCTGCCAGAAGGGATCGTCGAGGTCGAATTTTTCGATCTGCCCCCACACGGCGGGCGGCGTGTCGAGGTACAGCTCGACACCGGCTTCCATCCAGGCGTGAAAGATCGTCCGCACCAGGTTGAACAGTTCCGGCTGGTCGGCTTTGGCCACCACGGCGATCATCTTGCGGTCGAGGTCGGCGGCGGCGTCGTCCGGGGCGACCAGACTCTTGATCTTTTGCAACCGCTCCTTGGCGTCGAAGAATTTGCGCCGCTCGGCAACGTGGGTCCGCAGGTGTTGATTCAGCAACCCCAAATCTTGCAGCAGGATGCTGGCCTTGTCCGCCCGGAAGCCGCGGCTGTAGAGGCGGATGTCGAGCAGCCAGTCGTCTTCGTAGTCGGGCTCTTCGCTTGGGGCGTAGAGCAGGAATTTGCCGTTAGGTTCGTCCCGCTCCATACGAATCTTGGCTTCGAGCGCCCCGACCTCATCGAGCCGCAGCGTGGTCACGCCTTCCAGCAAGATGAACGGCAACGTGCTCTGGAACTCCCGCTCGGGATCGTTCCAAAACACGATCCGCTGGCCTTCGTCGTTGAAGAGGCGTTCGAGCGCGGTTTGGATTTGGTTGAGGTCGCTCATGGGTCGCTCACCAAAGCCGGGTGATGCCGTAGGAATCCAGTGCCGCGTCGGCGCTGACGACCGGGATCGATTCGGACAATGCCTGCGCGGCAATCATCCGGTCAAACGGGTCCTTGTGGTGCATCGGCAGGGCCGACAGCACCGCCGCATGCCGGATCTCCACCGCCAGGATCTGGATGCCGTTCGCAGCGAGGGCCGTCGTGAAGAACGTCTCGAACGGCACGGTCAGCGGGTACTTGCCGATGCTCACTTTGATCGCCACTTCCCAGTAGCTCGCGGGGCTGAGGAACAACTCGTTGTCCACGTCCGCAATGAGCGCGAGGGCCGTTGCGGAGAGTTGAGAGTCGCTCGTCACGAACCACAGGAAGGCGTGGGTGTCGAGAAGGAGCTTCATTGCATGTACTCCGCGAACCCCTCAAGATGCTCGTCGTCCTCGACCAGCAGGGTGATCATTCCCTTACAGTTCCCCGGCTGGCGTAACCGGCGTGGCGGCGGGTTTTCGCGCACCAGCCGCGCGACGGGCTTGTCGTTTTGGGTGATGATGAGTTCTTCCCCGCCGGCCAGATGAGCGACGAGCTCGGGCAACTTGGCGTGAGCCTCTTCCATCGTGACTGTCGTAGACATGGCTTTCTCCTGGGTGGTCGTTCGGTTGGTTCGGCGGCCGCGTGCTTCACTCCATGTACTCCTTCATGCAGTCAAGTGGGGCATCGAAGTCGGGGGCCATGTAGGTAATCATCCCCTTGCACAGCCCAGGCCCTGGCCGCTGCTTCGGCGCTTCGCTCACCAGCTTCGCCACCGGCTGCCGGTTCCGGGTAAGAATTACTTCATCGCCCGGCGCCATGCTGTCGAGCAGTTCGGGCAACGTCAGCTTGATGTCTTCCACCGCCATTGTCGTTTGCATCGTCATTCTCCTTTTGGATCACGGCCCACCAGAACCACAGAAACGTGTGCGTATCGAGTAGCAGCTCCTCACCCGGAACCATTCCATCGACGAGTTGACGTAGCGAACCGACAGCGACGTCGAACGGTAATTTGCGTGGCACGTTTTTCTCCGGTTCGTCTGGCGGACGCCCCGCAGCCATCTTTCTTGGAATCCGTACTCGGTTGGCCCCAAACAACTCCATCACTCCGACGAGAAAACCACCCACGAATTCGCCGGATGAACCCTTTTTCGTGTCTTTCGTGTGTTTCGTGGTTCAGTCATCCTGCGCGGCACGCCGCCTTCGTCGCAAGAGGGCGATGTTTTTCAGCGGAAATCCGTGTCATTGTCGATCCTCACTCCTTCGTCCCAAATGTCCGGCTGTGTCCGGATGTCCCGATCAAGGCGACTTTTGGGTCCGCTCATAGCCCGTCCTGGCACTGACTCCATGCCGCATTCTTCAAGCCAGTCGTCCAGATCGAGTTCGTCGGCCCGCGTGACATGAGCCGCACCATCATCAGTCACGTCGATCGTCAATACCTCCGCGGGCTTCAGAAAGCGGATGAGTCGGTCGGCGTGCGTGGCCACGATGAATTGCGTGCGTTGCGACGCTTCACGCAGAAGATCGGCCAAGAGCGAGAGCAACTCGGGGTGCAGGCTGACTTCCGGTTCGTCAATCATCGTGACCGCGGTCAAGCCCGGACTCTGGAGCAGTGTCGCCAGCCACAAGAATCTCAACGTTCCCTCGGAAAGCTGATGCATGTAAAAGGGACTCTGGCTGGTCGTGTCCTTCCAGGTCATCGCCAAGGTGCCGGCAGCCACCGGGGGAAAGTTAAGTCGCTCGAACTCGGGGAACCCCGCTCGCAGAGTTGCTTCGATCGTTTCAAAGCGATCCGGATCGGTTTCACGCACAGTGTACAGGCACGACACCAGATCCTCGCCGTCATGGCCCGGCAACTGCGCGTCCCGCATTTGCTGAGGCAGACGGATCGGTGCGCGACGGCCTACGTCGAGTACGTGATAATGCGTCGAGGATGCCAGACGCTTGCGGAAGTCCTCTGGCTCTTGGAACATCTTCGGCACCTGCGAAAGCGCCGATTCGGTCGGATTGTACTCCCAGTTTGGTCGAACCAGCCCTTTCTTCGCGCCCTCGTGCTCGAAGTACCGCACATCGCCCTGATGAGCTTCGATGTGCTTGAACGGTTCCGGCCTGTTGTCTCGTTGTTGAGTCAATGTTTCCTCTGAAATCTCATATCCGACGCCGCGTGGGGTCATGGCGATTCGATAATCAATTGGCTTGTGATGAGGCACCGACATTGAAAGATGGAATCCCATGGACCTTGCCCTATCGCCTTTCGCCGCCCGTACATTCGTTAGATTCGCCTCGATCCCACTGAGATCGCTGATGGCTTCTTTCAGCCTGCCCGATGCCGACGCCGCCAGAAGCGAAAATACGTCCAAAAGGGACGTCTTGCCGCTCCCATTGGCACCGATGACGACATTGAGTGAGGCGAGTTTTATCTCGACGTCGTGCAGGCGCCGGAAGCCCTCGATGTGGACCTTCTCGAAGATGTTCATGGCGTTTCTCCGGCCGTGGTGATCATGTAACAGTACATGGCATGGGTGTCGAGCAAGAGCCTCATGGCATGTACTCCGCAAAATCCTTGAGATGCTCGTCGTCATCGGAGATGATCGTGATAAACCCCTCCCGCAGGCGGCCATCGCCCGGACAACCGGAGCCGCGGTACACGACAAAGTAGTAGGCACACTCCGTGTGCCGTAACCTTGCTCCACAGGGCGCGGATGTACCAAACCGCGCCGAAACGCGGAAGACCCCAGCCGCATTGGCTGGTGGTTCCAACGTGACCCGCACCGTCTGGGCGTGCCAGCGGAAAGCGACGGCACACGGAGTGTGCCTGCTACTTTGGGCTTCTTCGGTCGTTTCCAGGTACGCCTTCGTCGTCGCCTTCACGCCGTCATCGAGGGCGCGCGGCATGTCCGCACTGTGTCCGGATTTTGCCCGGCACGCTACCTTCGCCGCAACTGGGCTCTGCTTTTCAGGGGAAATCCGTCTCATTGCCGATATCACGCCTTCATACTAAATGTCCGGCTGTGTCTGGATCAAGACGTCCTTTTGGTCCGCTCGTAGGCCGTCTTGGCACCGACTCCATGCCGCACAAGGATGCCGTACCCTTCGAGGTCGGTCAGATCCCGACGCGCCTGCCGATCGGTGATCTCAATGGGGTCGTATTCCACGGCCCAGGGCAACGCCGGCAACGCCCTGGGGCCGCGATCACACGTCAACCCGTGTACCCCAACGGGGTGAAACTCGATGGCCCGACGCGGCGATTCGCGAGGCGGGTTTCGCCCCGTTGGGGCTTTGGGGTTGGTTGGGGGCGCCGTTTTTTCCAGGGCTGCGCCCTTCGCTGTGGAATCGCGCCCCGTTGGGGCTGGACGGCGCGATGCGACGACTGGCGCCCGTGACGTGTGTGTTTCGTGCATGTGGATGTAACCTAGCTTCCCTTGTACCACTTCCGCCGCTATTCAATGACCTCTTCCAATCGCTCTCGGAACGCGTTGAAACTCGGCATCTTGATTCTGTCGACGTCAACGGACTTGTTCCGCACCTTCTGGCAAAGCAACTCCGGGGTGACATCTTCCCCAATTATTCTCTCCAGTTCGCCCTTTAGCGACTTGGGGGAGTTGTCGTTGCCTGAACGATCCTCCAATCCCTCGCACCTCTGATAAGGGCGCTGCTTCAAAGCACAGATCAACCATGCCTCGGACTGGGGCTTAGGGATCATGGGCACGCCTTTCGAGAACCTCTCTTCGTCGAAACCGTCGAGCATGGACTTCCGTTTGTCATCCCACAACCCACGCCCCGCCGAAGCGGTTCCATCGCAATCACGAAATAAGACGGCAACCACGTCATCCTTTAGCCCGGTTTGTTTTTCCTTGGCGATCCTCGAAAGTACCCTTGCATTATTGAAAAAATACCGGGTCTCCTTGGCTCGCTTCTTACCAGGCAGGCCCAACGATTTCTTCGCCGTCTTCAACTCAACCGCAGCGTTCGACAGGTTGCGTTCCGAGACGTAACCACAGCAGCCCGCATCGACGATGGAGTACCCATGTTTCCCCTCCACGACATGGTCGGCCATGATTGCCATCGGTCCAACAAAATAGTCGTGGCCTTGGCAGACCACGGCGTCAGAATTGCCGGCGCCGAGATCGGTGATCCCCTCGCCGCTGAAGAGAAAGAACATTTCACGCTTTCTCCGTCGTCATGTCGGCGATCTCGGCTGCAAGTTCGGTCAGGTTCGTGTCGACGAACGCCTCGCCGGGCCCCATGACCGCCAACTTCTTCCGTAGCGATGAGATGGAGAAGAACGGGATCGCTTTTGTAGCGCCTTGCCGCGTCTTGTAGAGGTAGATCACTCCTTTCTCCGCCGTCGCATCATCAAGGTAGTTCAAGATCATCGGGCTGTGCGTTGTGACAATGACTTGCTTGTCAGCGTTCACCAGGCGATCGACAAGTTGTTCAACCACCTCGGGGTTGATTCCGTTTTCGATCTCATCCAAAACCGCGACGCGGTGATCGGTCTGAAGTTCCGCGAGCACCGCCAGAACACGGAGCATCCCATCGTTCACGTGCCGTGCTTCCGTGATGAGTTTCGCGTGGGCGAAACGCTCTTGAACTGACAGTTGTTTCCACCCAGAACGAAGCGACCGCGTGAGCACGTTTGGTTTTGTCGCGTAGAACTCCTTCAACTCCTTCGCGAGCAGGACCCGTTTCTCTCGCCCCAACTCATGGAGGAACGCGGAAAGGTACTGGCCCCCAATGCCAAGCTCTCCTTTGGATTCACGAGTCCTCTGGCGCAGGTACTGCGGTGCAAGCAGCTCCAACGACGAAACGCTAGATACGAACTCCAGGAATCGTCGCACGCCCTCGGGCAGAATCGACTGCTTTAGTTGAGAGAGAATCGATCCTTGATAATCGAACGAAACCTCATGAGGCTTGCCTCGGCCGCTGAAATTGTACGAGTCCCCTTCGACCGAGAACCACTCGTCGCCGATTTCAACATGTTCCTTGACGAGCCGAAGCTTCGAGACGCTAAAGGTTCCTCGCCATACGGCAGCCAGGTCACCTTGCGAATCGGTGAACGCCGTGCGGAACGTGATCAGCTTTTTCGGTTGATGGTCCAGCGCTACGCGCGACTTAAGGTCGGCCTTGGTCCAACTCCTCTTTTCGAGCCACCCATCGACATGGCCCCGTGGGAGGTTCGACATGAAATCGAGCCATTGAAGCAAGGTGGTCTTGCCGGAGCCATTGAGGCCAACGAGGCATGTGAACTTGGCGACGGCGCATCGGAAATCTACGAGCGATTTGAAGTTATCGACGTCGATCTCGCTAATCGTCCATCGTGGCGGTTCCATGTCTCTGCTCCTTTTCTGATCGGTCGTGTTCATTCCTCGTCCTTTCCGCCGGTGATCGCCCTGACCTCGGCCAACAGGTCGCCGAACTTGCCGTAGTTCACCTTCACGCCGTCATCGAGGTCCAGGCTGATCTTCTGGTCGGCCGCGTGCTTCAGCTTCTCCTCGAAGGCGTGCAGTTCCGTCTGCTGCTTCTTGAGACCGTCCTGCTCCTTCTGGAGATTCTTGCGGTGGCTGCTGCTGGTCGCCTTGGCCTTGTCGCCTTCGAGTTGTTCGATGCGGCCGGCGATCTGGCCCTGCAGCGGGATGACGTACTCGGTGCGCATGCGCGCCAGCGTGCCTTCGTGGTAGCGGTGCAGGTAGACGAGGCACTGAAAGGCCCGCTGCTTGCCGCTGGCGAAAAGCCAGTAGATGGGCCGCTTCTTGTACATCGACAGGTGGTGCTTGTAGAAGCCGCCCGCCCCAGGATTCGAGAGGTAGCGCCGGATCGTGTCGCGCGGCTGCTCGTTGCTCGTGGGCCCGAGGCTGTCGGCGATGAACTTCAGGTTCTCTTCCAGGTGAAGAGGAGATGTGACCACGGATAAAGACGAAGTCGGTTTGTTTTGGTCTTCATCATCCGTGATATCCGTCTTATCCGTGGTTGAATTCCCCGGCCAAGCCACGCCGATGAACTCCACGGTGCGGTTGGCGGCGTCGTCACGGATGCCCCAATCGGTTTCGAGCAGCGGGATGATGCCGTCGCCGTCGGCCCGGAACGTCTTGTACTGGCCGGGGTCGAAGCCCTGGTTGCCGCTGTGGGCGTAGATCAGCCCCGGCTTGTCGAGGCTGTAGCGGCCCATCATGCAGCCGATGGCGTAGGAGAGAAGCCGCTTAATGTCTTCTTCCCGGTCGGGGCGGTAAAGGGTGATCTGGTCGTCGGGGACTTCGGGCGAAAGCTCGTCTTGCAGGCCATAGGCTTCGATAAATAGGCGGTTGTTTTCCTCTTCAAGTTCCTTCATCCGTGAGAAGCGGGCAAGGCACCCGGCATTGGCGGCTTCTTGTGATTGCTGGAGTGTGGCTGTTCTGTGATGAAGGGAGGGGACCGTCTGGAAGTCCCAGGATGTCTCACTGTCATTCCAGTCGTCGATGCCGATCTGAATCGCTTCTAAAATAGGCTTGTCAATCTCCCGCTTCAGATCCTCAAATACACAAATCGGGGTTTTGTCAACGTACCCAACGCTATAGTGGATTCCGCTGCTGATTGCCCCAATTATCGTGTTGTGTACGACCGAATTCAAATACGCAAGAATGTAATTGGTATTACTTGCATGATGCGGAAACGCACTTAACGCACCCGTAGCAAAAACCCTACCGCAAGGATTGAAGCGAGCGCCAAAAGAACAACTTGTAATATCCGACCAGACAAGAGACTCCCTTAAATAGAATTGGCGGCTCGGAAGGCAATTGCCTTGCTGGGACAACTCATCAAACGCTGCTTGGTCGAATCGGATGACATGCTCATTGTTTCCATACCATTTCCGGAAACTTCCTCCTTTGATGAACGGATACCATTTCGGAGAGGCGCTTGGACACTGTTTCGCATTGAAGTTGGTGTCACGCAAAGACACTTCATGCCAGCAGCGAATGAATCGCTCGTCATCGCCGGTAGCCAGACCTTGACGTTGGTCGGAGATATTTTCAAATGCATGACCGGCTGAGAAGATGTCGATGATCTTCTGAGGAAGCCAATAGGTTAGCGGACAATCCGGGAGTCGAAGGAATGCGTCCTGTTTCATCGATGCAAAGCGGCCTTCACCCGCAAGCAATCGGTTGCGTTTTGCTTCTGATTCATCCTCGACGAGTCGAAAGAAAGTGGGGACGAATCCTTGGATCGGTGAATTGAGAATCGTGCTTGTCGCTACTTGCACAACCTCCCCGGGAATTTCGCTGAATGCCCTTGGCCCAAGATGAGCTAAGTTCATCAATGTGTGATTGCGAAGCACCTCCTCTCGGATGCCTTGGTACGACGAGAGGAACATCCAGCTTTGCATCGTGACCATTGAGGTAATGCCGTGTTGAGTTAAGCGATCAAACGCCAACTGCAAGAATGCGGCGTAGATGTCAGCCTTGCAATGAGGGTAAATTGAGCTAATCAAAGTTTTTAGCGTCGAATTCATGCCGTTACGCCGACCCATATACGGCGGATTCGCAACCACGGCGTCGTACTGCTTTGCCAGCAACCTAGCCTGTTGAAGCAACGGTGCTATGACGTGGGCCGGTGCGTGTGTCAAATCGCCGTGCTTCAGTACGTCGTTGAGACGCAGTTCGATCTCCAGCCGCTTCGCCGCCAGCTTCGTTGGAACCTGTATCAGCGAGCCGAAGGTCTTGGCGTTCTCGAACAGCTCCAGTAGCGCCGCAACGTCGCCGTGGGAGACATGGCCTTTCTCGGCCAATACCTTCTTGCTGAAAAGAGGGCTTTCCGCATCCTCGATTTCCTCGATCAGGTACTCGCTCGGCGGCATCTTTTCCTTGAGGATGGGCGAATTGATGGCGTGGGTGATGTCGGCGGCGTTCATCCCCTGGCTGTCCTGAAACGCCAGGATGTTCGGCTGGATAACAGGGGCGTCACCGGCCCCGCTGGCCTTGTCGAAAATGCGGCGGTCGTCGGCGCGGGCCTTCATCATCAGGGCGAAGGCCGCGAGCTGCGCCGCCCGGTCGTCAATCTCCATGCCGAAGAGGTTCTTTCGAAGGATCAGCGCCGGGATGTCCTTGGCCCGGTAGCCCCGCTCCTGGTAAATCGCTTTGAACAACTCGTAGGCTTCGACCAGGATATGACCGGAGCCGCAGGCGGGGTCGAGCAGCGTCAGTTCTTCCGGATCCAGGCTGGTCGGCGTGATCGCCTTCAACTGCTCCTGAACTTCCAGCGTCTGCTCGGCAGGCTCGATGTAGTATTCCATTTGCTGGCGCAGGGCCGACTGCGGGTACGTCGCCAGCCATTGCCGTCCGAGCGTGTTCTGCACGAGGTATTTGACGATCCAGTTCGGCGTGAACAGTTGCGTGGCGGCGGGGATGTCCTCGCTCGCGACCACCTTGCCGATCACTTCCGCCTTCTTGTCCGAGATGTAGAACTGGTAGAGCCAGCCGATGATCTCCACTTCCCGCCAGTCATCCTCGTCAATCTCGCCGGCCAGCTTGCGGACCAGCGAATCGGAGTGGAGCAGGTTGTCGGGCAGCAGCAATTCCGTCTCGTCGTCGATCCGCTCAAAGAGGAACGGCATCGCCGTGTGCAGGGCGTTGCACTGGGCCGTGAGCAGCAGCCGGTAAAGCTCGGCCTCCTTGTTCCCGGCCAGCTTGAGGTCGATGACCGTCTCTTTTTTCAAGCCCGGCAGGTCGACATGCTCGGCGTGTTCGAGGATTTCAGGAAAAGTGACCACGGATAACACGGATTTCACGGATTTCACGGATGAAGACGAATTGGATTTCTTGTCCGTGCCATCCGTGTTATCCGTGGTTGGTTTTCTTGCCGAGAGGACCCGGTAGCCGTGGTCCAGGTAGCCGTGCAGTTCCATGAACCGGACAGCGACCAGCCGGTTGAACCAGGTGTAGGCCAGGGCCTCCATCGTCTGCCCAAAGCCCTTGCACCAATCGGGGCCGTGCCGGTTGATGCGGTCTTCGAGTTGTTTCCGCTTCTTGGCGACGGCGCGAGGATGGTCCCGGCCGGCGATCAGGGCCACGTCGCCGTGTTCCAAAATCGGCTCGATCTTGTTGGCTGTCAGCCCGTAGAAAGCGGCGCGATCCGTCATCGCCTGGATGAAGTCGCGGCGGGCTTGAGGAGCGTAGGTTTTCAGCTTGGCTCTATTCATTGGTCAACCAGGGATAACACGGAGGGCACGGATGAAATCAGCATCCGATCCGCTGTGATTCCAATATACCGCAGGCGGCCATCGCTGAGACGACTTGCCGGACGACAGTCCCGAAGGGACGGCAGAGTGTAGCCTGGGGCGTAAGCGCTCGTTGTTCTACACATCTTTTGGTTGCTGGTGTGGAAATGGGAATGTTGGACAATTAGCGGTTTCTTCGTAAGAGGCCAGGGGCTTGCCCCCTGGAGTTTCACGTTGGTCTCTAGACCAAAAGCGGCCCCACCCCCGTCGTCCGTGGCGCCTCGCAGGCCGCCGAAGGCGGCCTGCGAGGCGCCACGGACGAAAGCGGGAAAATTAGAGAGCCTGCCTATGTAGAAACGAGCGTGAATCTCCAGGGGGCAAGCCCCTGGCCTCAAAAAGATGTGTAGTACAACGAGAGCGTAAGCCCCAGGGACGTCCGAGTTAAAATGTCGTCCAGCCCCGAAGGGGTGGCAGAGAGCGTGACACCGCCCCCGATGTCGCCCCTTCGGGGCTGGACAACGGGAGATTACGAGGGATTCCTGGGGCTTACGCCCCAGGCTACACTCTGTCGCCGCTGCGCGGCTGGTCGGTTTCCTCATCGGATCTGCACCCGCTCGTTGTCGGCGATGGCCTGCTCAAGCTCCCGTCGGAGAGCGGCGAGGAATACGTTGACGTCGTCGGACGTTTCCAGGTGCGTCTTCGTCACGAGGTCCGCCGGTTTGATGATCCGCTGCTTCTTGACCAGCGGGGGCGGCGGGACGCCCCTGCCCAATCCGTCATCCTTCGGTTGCTGCGTCTCGGCCAACTTGCGCAGGAAGTCTTCGATGCGCCCCACGGCGGTGTCAAACTCCTTGACGGCCTCGCCCTCGGCCTGCGTGATGTGGGCGAGGCTGGCCTCCTTCCTCACCTGCTCCTTCAAGGCTTCCAGCGGCTTGAGGCACGCCGCCCGCAGACTCGCCTCGCCCTGGGCGGCGGCGATGTCCTTATGGAGCGTGGCGGCGTGGGCGTCGATTTTGGCGATGGCCCGCGTGCGCCGCCCGCTGAGCAGCGCTGAGTTCACCGCATTGACCGTGTTCATGAGCGCGTCGGCCTCCTTGATGAGCCCGTAAGGGCTGCGGGCCGAGAGGATTTCTCGCATGCGCTTGAGGGCGGGACCGGCCTGGGCGTCACGCTCCAGTTCCAGGCGGTTCAGCTTGAACCGATCGCAGGCGTCCAAAAGCTTGACCCAAGTCGGCTTCTGGTGGCCGTAAAAGTGTTCCAGGTCGTGAAAATGATCGGCCAGATCGAGCAGGTCTTCTTTCAGAGTGTTGAAGCGCTCGATGAACTTCTTGGCGTCGTTTTCGGCGAGCGGCGGATTGATGAGCGTCAGCCCTTGAATGATTTCGTCCCCACCAGGGTAATCCCCCGTATCGGCCAACGGCTTGCAGGCGAGGAGCGCCGCCTGCCAGCCCCGGAGCTTCGTTTGCAGGAACTCGCAGAGGCCGTCTTCGCCGTCGGGACCCATCTCGGCGAAGAGTTCTTTGCCCAGACCGCGGGCATTCTGGATCGCCTTGGGGTCGGAGGTCTCCCGCTTGCGGATGACGATCTTGCGGCGCTTGGCCGGCGTGGTGATCGCCTCGTAGACCTTGTCGATGGGCAACAACGTCGAGTCCATCATCAGGTTGATCTCGCCCAGGACGATGAGGCGGGCCAGGAGCAGGAGCACTTCGTCGTCGGGCCAGCCGTAGGGGCGCAGGGCGTAGCGCTTTTCCAGCAGGTCGTGCAGCACGACCGGCTGGCTCCTCGTTGAGCAAAGTTGCAGGTAATTGCGAAGGTCTTCGACGGCCGCGGGGTTGTTCTCGCCGGTCTGAAAGAGCAGGTTTTCCTTGGCGACGTCATTGCTGCGCAAGACGGCCTGGACTTCCTTGAGCGGTTCGGCGGAGAGTCGCTTGAGGTAGCTCATCTTGCTGAACGTGTTTTGGATCAGGTATTCCATCGCCTCATCGAGCGCCGCCATCGGCGTCGAAGCCTTCAGCTTGAGCGGCTGCCCGGCCACGAAGTATTCGGCGGCGGCGAGCATATCGCCGAGCAGGGTGGTCAGCCCGGCTCGTCGCTGTCGGTTGACCTCGGCGCAGTCTCGCAGGATGCGTTGGGTCGAATCCGACGCGCCGTCGTTCTTGCGTGACAGGTACTTCTCGGTCTGCAGGTAAGCTCGCAGTTCCCGGCCCAGGCTTTCGTCGTTGCCGAGGCGAACCAGAACGTAGCCGCCCTCGCCGGCGCTTTCGAGGATCGCCTTGCCCTTGTCGAAGATTTCGTAATCGTCGGCCAGGGGCGTGACGACCGAAACGAGCAAGGCCCCGTCCTTCTGGTTGCTGATGGGGAACTGGTCGCAGCGGCGGTTGAAGTCGAAGTCCATTCGGTTGGCGCTGAAGCGATGCTTGCGTTGGCCTTTCAGGACATCCTCGAAGAGGATCTCGCCCTGCAGCCTGGCTTCCGCGCCGTTGTCCAGATCGACCGCCTTGATCTCCTTGTTGACGTCCCGTTCTTCGTTGGTCAGGAAGGAGTAGTTCTCGCCGCTGCGGCTGATGAGGGTTTCTTTTTCGAGTCGGCCCAGGCTCTCTTCGATGCGGCGGCGCAGCGCCAGCCGGTCGCCGTCGATCTGATCGAGGCAGAGGGTCACGAGGTTATCCACGTTCCCCTTCATTTCGTCCACATAGCGGATGAGGAAGAGAACCTGGAGCAGTTGGATGTCGAACGGCTCCAGGCTGGGGTTGGTTGCCGCCTGGTCGATGGTCTTCTTGACGGCCGTATCGAGGAAGCTCTCGATGGACGGGTAGAAATCGTACAGCGGGACGAGGACGCCGACCTCGTTGAGCGAGACGGTCTTCGCCGCCGACTGGAAGGCGTCGAGCATCGACCGTTCGCCACCGGCCAGGTTAATGCCCGTGGCACCCACCTTACGAACCGCCTCGAAGATTTTCTGGATCAGTTGGAACTGGTAGGGGGCGAACGGGTAGTTCTTGACGAAATCGTCGCCGTCCTTGAACTGACGGAACGTCATGCCGCAGTTTTTGAACGTGAGTTGGCTCTTGAGGACGTCGCCCTTCTGAGAATAAATCCGCCGCAATGCCTTGGCGGGATCGCCGTTTTCGCCGCCGTCCTTGGCGAGCAGGCGCGATTGAATCACCTCATCGACGTTGGTGCTGGAAAGGGAGAGCGGTGGGAAGAAGCGGCCCTGAATCTTGGAGAAATCCTGCTTTTTCGACTTGCTCATGTCGCCCAGCACGGTGTCCATGTCTTCCTGGGAGGTGACCACGACCCAGGCCCGGCGGCGGCAGAGCGTGCCCAACTCCTCGGTGATGGTTTGCAGGTTGAGCATCAGGTGGGAATCGGTCCCGATGAACTGGCCGACTTCATCGACCAGGAAGACGATCCGCTGCCGCGGACCCTTGGAATCGAGGTACTCCTTGACCCACTTGCAGAAATTCTCGACCGACATGGAGAAGTTGTCTTCGGCGCCGTCGATCCACTTCTCGGCCGCGGCCTCGCTCTGGCCCGTCGCTTCGCTGAACGCCTTCACGACCTCGTCCCGGTTGAACTGGTAGGCGTCGCGCTCGTCGATCCAATGGAGACCGGTGTGCTTCTCGTAGGCCGCATGGAACACCTTCAGCGTGCCCTTGGATTCGAGGTAACGTTCCATGTGGGCGATGTGGGGGTGGTCGCCGCTGTAGCCCTGCAACTCGTTCAAAACCTTGAGGAAGACGCGCATGATGAGGTCGCGACCGCTGCGATGGTCGGCCTTGCTGTCGATGTTGAAGAGGATCACGTCGGTGTTGGCGACGACCGCGCGCTTGATGTCGCCGAAGAGCATGGCGTCTTTCACCTTGCTCTCGAAGAACTCGACCGCCTGCTTGGTCTGGCCGTCGTGCGTGTGGGTTCGGTTGCCGAGCAGGTACGACAGCACCTTCAGCAAATGCGACTTGCCGGACCCGAAGAAGCCCGCGATCCAGATGCCCATCTTGCCCGTGGCGTCGGGGTTCTTCCCCTGGTCCACGGCTTCCAGATACCAGCCGATGAACTTGCGAAGGTGCTGGTCGAGTTCCCTGGTGATGACGAACTCATCCAACTCCTGCCAGACGGACGTATCGTCAAGCTGGTCGGCCTTGACGACGCCGTTGATGGGCCGGAAGATGTCGCGTTCAAAAAGGTTCTTGATGAGCATTTCAGCCTCGACCTGTTCCATTATATACTGCACGCGGCCGGGAATGACACATTCGCAAGTCTGCATACCAACCCGCGGCGCAAGTAAGGCCAGTCGTTACGCTCCTTGCTTGCGCCGCGGGTTAGTGTCGGAGCAGGCCGCGTGCGGTATCAGGCTACGTTATCAGTTTGAAGGCCCGGTAGTAGTTTTCCGATTTCTTCCCCGTTCCCTTTCCCTCGCCCTCGAAGAAGGCCGAGAGACGTAGTTTGCCGAACAGCCGAAGTGTCACTTGGTCGTACTTGCCGGGGTAGAATACGACCAATGGGGTACGCCCCATGACACTTTGCAAATTCGACAGCAGAGTGCTGGTCCTGAGCAGCGGGTAAACGCCGCCAACTCCTGACAAGATCACGAGGTCTTGCTGATTCGGCTGTACGACTTGGGAGAAGTAAGGGGTGAGTTTCTCTTTGACGTTCAACGGGCCGGCAAGGGCCTTCTTCAGCTTCTCGTCGCCTTCCACCCGCTGCATCTGGATCGTCTTGTCGAGCAAGTTGCGACCTTTGAGGTAGTCGAGCACGAAGTCGAACAGGTCGATGTGCTTAACCCGCAGCCCGTGTTTTTGCTTCGGAATATGTTCGAGCAACGTGCGCAAGTAATCCCGGACTCGCAGTTCATCTCCGGGGGGGTAGTCGAAGATGTAAAAGGGGGTCTCGTTGCCGATACCGGCGCCGCTCAGGAACGCATCGGAGATGACCTTGGGGAGGATCTGGTTCAGGCGTTCGTTGAGGGGATCGCTCATGTTGCTTTCTTCAGGGCGCCACCTGGATGCGGCGCAAGACGTATTCTTCTTGGTTGGCCTTCAGGTAACGAAGCACCTGATCGGCAATGTGGACCGTTTGCAGCTTGAGGCCGCGGGTGTTCTCGATGTAGCCCGCCTGGGCGAGCATCTGGAACACCGAGGATCGCAACCGCCTGCGTGTGGTTTCGTTCCACCGCGGCATTTCGGGATCACGCTCCCGGCAGCCTTCGAGGTATTCGGCAAACAGCTTGCTCGACAGCGCCGGGCTGAACAGCCGATATTGCTCGCCGACGACGATTTCGAGGAAGTCGCCAAGCAATGGGCTATGTTTCACGGCGGCGGCGAAGACGGCATGGATGGCGACCGTGCCGTTGCCGTCGCGAACCAGCTTCCACAGGTCCGGCCCCATCGCTTCCAACCGACCACGGATGAGCTTCGTCAGACGACTGGCCGTGGCGGGGCTGCGGGCCTGCAGGACGTTCCGCTTCACGACGGCGTCTTTCCAGCCTGCGGCATCGACGTCCCGCAGGAGCAAATCGGCAATGATCCGGCTCTGCGGGAGTTTCAACGCTCCGGCGGTGATGTCGGCCTTGTAATGCAATGTTGCTCGTCCGCCAAATCGAATTCAGTTCGCTGGCGTCCGACGCCACCAGCCGGTGGGGATAGTTTACCGGCTACAAGGCCGACCCGCAACGACTTGCCAACCAACGACTTACGGGCCGCTTGATTCGTCTCAAGGCTGGCCGGCCGGCGGGCGAACCAACCTCCATCCACTCCCCTCGCCGCGCCTGGTTCTCAATGTATTTCACATGGCTCCTACTGCGGCAACTGGGGGTATAGAGGGCACGGGGACGGGGGTGGGAACTGGGTTTGCGCGGAGTACGGCAAACGCGATCCAAGGCCGAAAATGCCGGGGCGACAGGATTTGAACCTGCGACCTCATGCCCCCAGTCGAGCGAACAACCAGGCGTCGCCAAGGCTTCACGGATTACCGATCCCCAACCTGCGGTATTTTTCCTTGTACTTCTCCCAGAGCCGCTTTTGCCGATCGCCGAGTTGCACCTCGCGGCCTTCGATGAATGCCCGCGTCACCTGCGTGGGAATCTCCAGTGGGTCGCCGGTGGTGACGATCAGCGTGGCGTCCTTGCCGGCTTCGAGCGAGCCGATGCGGTCGGCGACCCCCAGAATTTGCGCCGGGTAGAGCGTGACGGCTTTGAGCGCCTCGTCGGCCGGCAAGCCGTGCGCGGCGGCCATTCCGGCATGGTAGGGAAGGTTCCGCACGCCCGAAGTGCGTTCGAGCCCGCTGATGCAGAACGTGACGCCGGCTTCGCGCAGCCGGGCCGGCACGGTGAAGGGCACATCGACGCCGTCGTCCTTGCGGCGCGGCAGACGATACACGCCGCCCACGATCACGGGCACCTGCCGCCGCTTGAGCAACTCGGCGCAGTGCGGCGCGTCGTAACCGCCCAGCAGAATCAGTTTGAGATTCTCTCGTTCGGCGAATGCCAGGGCCGACTGGATTTGCTGGATTTCGTCGGCGTCGACGATCAGCGGGAGCTGCCCCTCGAGCACGGGAATCATCGCTTCCCAACGGGCGTCGAAGTCGCCCGGCGGGCCGTCGCCGGCGATCCGGGCCCGCTTCGCGGTCTGGTAGGCCCGCGCGTCGGCCACGGCGCGGCGGATCTCGCCCAACGACTTGTCGCGAGATTGCAACTGCTCCTGGGCCGAGTTTTCGAACCGCCAGGTGTGAATCGGGGCCATCTGCGGCCACGTAACGTGCATGCCCACGCTGGGCCGCAACGTCATTTGCTCCCAGGTCCAGCCGTCGAGCTCCATCACGGCCGAAATGCCCGACAAGAGGCCGCCGCTGGGTGCCACCAGCACGGTGAGCACTCCGCCCGAGCGGGTCACCGGAATCAATTCGCTGTCGGGGTTCACGGCCACCTGGGCCTTGACATTGGGGTTGACGCGACCCGTTTCACTCAGATCGACGGTCGCCCGCACCAACGGAATCTCGACCAGCCCCAGTTGGGTGTAGGCGTCGATCAGGCCGGGGTAGATGTGTCGGCCCGCCAGGTCGATCTTTTCGGCGTCGGCCGGCAACGCCACGTCCTTGCCCACCGCCACGATCTTCCCATGCTCGAACAGCAGCACGCCCTCGCGCAATTCCGGGCCGCTGATCGGATGGATCACGCCGCCGACCAGCGCAATCGGATGCATTTGCGGCGCGCCGGGGATCTCAGGCGAGGCCAGGGCGGCGGCGGAAGAACAGACCAACAAGAGCGCCGCTGCCCAGAAGTGGGGTGGCCTGCGCATCAACCCGAAGCGCAAGCGAGGAAGATGTTTACCCACCTTGCTTGCGCCGCGGGTTGGTGTCGAGGCGAGCCACATGTGATATGAATGGGCGCTCATCGTATGTCACTCCTCGATGGTTTCGTCGCCGTGGTCGTGCGGACAGAAAACGTCTTCCCGCGGCCATGGTTCGCGGCGATCGTCGTCGGGTCCGGCGGTCGGCTCGCCCGACGACAGGATGCGCTGGATCAACGCGGCCCGCCTCGTGGCGGCATTGGCGCGCATCTGCCGGTCGGTCGCGCGGTCGAAGTACTTGCGGCCGTCGATCCAGGTCTGTTCGCAACGGGTCAACGTGGAAAGGGGTGGGCCGCTCCACAACGCCAGGTCGGCGTCTTTGTCGACCTCGATCGAACCGACCCAGCGGTCGATGCCAAGCTGCTTGGCCGGGTTGAGCGTGACGAATCGCAGCGCGTCCTGCTCCGGCACGCCACCGTACTTGACGGCCTTGGCGGCTTCGGTGTTGAGCCGGCAGGCAAGCTCGGGGTCGTCGGAGTTGAACGAGACGACGACGCCGGCGTTGTGCATCAAGGCCCCGTTGTAGGGAATCGCGTCGTAAACTTCGAACTTGAAGGCCCACCAGTCGGAGAAGCTCGATGCGCCCGCGCCGTGCTTGGCGATCGCGTCGGCCAACTTGTACCCCTCCAAAATGTGCTGCAAGGTCGCGATTTTCACGCCAAACTCCTCGCACGTCCGCAACAGCGCCAGGATCTCATCCTGGCGGTAGCTGTGGCAGTGGATCAGCCGCTTTCCGGCCAGCACTTCGGACAGCGCTTCCAACTCCAGATCGGTTCGCGGCGGCAGCCCGCTGGGCTTTTCATGCCATTCGTCCCAGCGGCGGCGGTAATCGCGCGCCGCCTGAAAGGCGTCGCGCACGAGTTGCTCGACCCCCATTCGCGTCTGCGGATAGCGGGTTGTGAAGCGGTCGCCCCAGTTGCTCTGCTTGACGTTCTCACCCAGGGCGAATTTGATGCCCGGCGGCGCGTCGGCGAACTTCAATTCCTCAGGCAGCGATCCCCAGCGGAACTTGATCACCTGGTTCTGGCCGCCGATCGTGTTCGCGGACCCGTGCAGGATGTTGGCCGTCGTCACGCCGCCCGCCAGTTGACGGTAGAGGTTCACGTCGTTGGGGTCGACGAAGTCGCCGATCCGGACCTCGGCGGTGATCGTCTGCCCCTGCTCGTTCACGCCGCCGTCGGTGGCGATGTGGGTATGGCAGTCGATGATGCCGGGCGTCAGGTGCTTGCCGGCGCAGTCGATGACCAGGGCGTCGTCGTCGGGCATTTTCATTCGCGGTCCCACGTAGGCGATCTTGCCCGCGCGCAGCAGTACCGACGCATCGTTCAGCATGCCATGCGGGCCGCAGGTCCAAACGGTCGCGTGCTCGAACCATACGGCGTCGGGCTGTTCGGGCGGTTCGCTCACGCCGAAGGCGCCCAACGGGTAGTTGACCGGAAAGATCGCCTGTTTCTCTTTCTCTTGTTTCTCTTTATCTTGATCGTTCTTCGCCTGAGGTGGTTCAGCACCGTCCTTGGCCGGTTTGGCCTCGGGCTTGTCGGCATCGGCGGGCTTGGCCTCCGCGGCCGGCTTCAGCGGCGTCGTCCGCCGGGCCGAGCACGACGACTTGCCGCCGTCGGCCCAGACGAGAAAGCCGAGCCAGGTCAGTTCGGCCGGATTCTGCTCCGTGCCGCCGGCGACCGTGCCCGTGACCTGGATCACGCCCTCCCAGCCCAGCGGTTGGGCCTTGAACGAAGCGGCGAATTGCGCGCCGTCGAGCGCGATCGACGTCAGCGGGCATTCCTTGTCGCCACGTTGGATCTTGCCGGATAGCTTGCCGGGGTCGCCTTCAATCTGGACCGTGAGCGTTTCGGTGCCCCCGTCGGGCTTGGCAAGCCGCAACTCCCAGGTGCCGCGCAGGTCGACCAGCGGCGGCGTTTCCACCTCGTAGCGGCGGCCGTCGACCCAGGTTTCGAGGATTTTCGTCTTTTTGTCGAACAGGTCGCCGTCGGCGACGACCAGGCTGGCCGATTTGCCCGCCTCGAGCGTCCCCAGCCGTTGGTTCACTCCGAACAACTCGGCCGGCGCGGTGGTCAACGCCCGCAAGGCCGAATCGGGCTTGAGCCCGCGCTCGACCGCCTTGCGAACCGCGGCCAGGAAACCGCCGGCGTCCGAAAGTCCGTGCGTGGTGAGTGCGATCTTCACGCCGGCGGCGTCGAGCCGGCCGGGGTTTTCGGGCGCCAGATCCCAGTGCATCAGCCGCTCCATCGAGACCGACATCGCCACCTCGGGCGTGGCGACCGCCGGGGCCTTGGGAAAATCCAAGGGCACGACCACCGGCAACTCGGTCGCTCGGATCGCCTCGAGCCGGCGGTACTCACGGCCCGAACCTTTGATGATGCACGGTAAACCGAACTCCTCGGCGATCCGCTTGGCGCGGAGAAAGTAGAGCTCGTCGGGCGCCTGGATCATGACGGGCGACTTGCCCGCCGCGAAACTTTGCAATGCGGCCAGGGCGTCGTTGCGTTCGGGGCGCGGCAAACCGCGCTCGCGGTCGAAGGCATCCCAGGCCTGGCCGTACCAGCGCGCGTCGTAAAACATCTGCCGCACCAGGGCCAGGGCGCCCATAGGCGACAGCGGATAACCTTCGCCGTCGCGTGACGGCGAGAGCATCAGGTGCAGCGCGACGCGCGGCTTGAGGATCGAGCGCGTACCCGGTTCGTCGCCGGTGGCGACCAGCACGCTCGTCCCCTTGACGATGCCGAACGATGGGACGACCAACCGCGCGGCGATCCCCTGGCTTCGCAGCTTGCGGTTCATCTCGGCGTCGAGCGCATACCGATCGTCGGCGTTGGTTTGCGGTACGATCCGCGAGTTCCAATAGCCCGCGCCCTTTCCGTCGGCGGCCGGCCGCGACGCATCCAGCGACAGTTCGCCGAAGGCGTCGATGAAGCCGGCGTAGATTGTCTTGCCGCTTTCGTCCCAAACGCGGGCGTCGGCGGGCGCTTCGGCGTCGGCCCCCACGGCCTCGATCACCCCGTCGCGAATGACCAGGGTACACGATTCGATCACTTGGCCGGGCGCCACGACGACCCGGGCGCCGCGCAAGGCGTGGATATTGGGCGTGTTTTCCCTCAAGCCGGGCCGCGGCGCCGTGTCGGGCACGGCCCACGCCGGAACCGCCGCGAGCCAGGCGAGGCCGAAGGTCAAAAACCGTAGGGTGGGCACCGCCCACCACGAACGCGCGCTAAAGCCCGCGCTACGAGCGCAGCGCCCACTTTGTGGGGGCTTGCCCCCTGGAGTTTCACGTTGGTTTCTAGATCGAATGCGGCCGCATCCCCACCGTCCGTGTCGTCCCGCGGGACGCCGAAGGCCTCCCGCGGGGCGACACGGGGAAAGGCAGGTAATCCGGGCATATCGGACAATCACTGATTTCGAGCGGTGTTTCATCGGGTGTCGTTCCAGGGTGCCACGTCACGAAGTAACCACAAGTGAGCCTATCTCACGACAATAATCCATGCGAGTGCCAAGTGCCAGTCGCCGCATCACCAGTCCGAGAGCCAGGCGTTACAACTGCATTGCTTGGGCCGCTGGCGACAACGCGAAATGGTGGTGGCCCGGCCAGAAAAGCTGGACGCAGCGCCCGCCAACCGAACTGATTTACGGCTTTTTCGTCACCTTGAGCGCGAACCGCAAAGCGGGCAACTCCAACGTCTGGTTGCCGACTTGCGCCTTGGCCTTGATCTGGACGATGCGGCGCACCGGACTGGCCGTGGCCGTATCGGCGGCCTCGATCACCAGCGCGAACCGCCGGGCATCGGCCGGGATCACCACCGCGGCCACGGTCAACCCCTTCGGCAACGCGGAAACCGTCAGTTCGACGGGACCAGCCAGCGCCGCGTGGCGGCGAACGGTCAACTCGATCGTCGCCGACGAGCCTTGCGGCACATCGACCTGTTGCGCGGCCAGTTCCAGGGCCACCAACGGCAAGACCTCGAAGGGGAGCGGGAACGTGGCGACGATCGGCTCGCTCTTGCCGGGTACGGTGAGCTTACCTTCGACCAGGAACAAATGCCGGCCCGGCGCCAATTCCAGGTTCGCGCCCAGCGAGATCTCAGCTTCGTGGTGTTCCGCGGCAATCGCCGCCGCCGCCGCAGTCAAACCCCTTGGCAGGTTGAGCACCTGCACGGAGACAAGGCCCGTGTACCCCTCGCGGCGCTTGACCGCCACGCGCAGCGCCGTCCGACCGCCCGGCACCAAGGGCTCCGCCAGCGAGCCGCGTAGCGCGAGCTCCGCCCCTTGTTGGCTGACGCCCAACGCGACCGCGGCGAATTCCCGCTGCACGGCGCCGTTGATCGGCAGCGCCGAGGTGACGACGGGCTGCATCGCGGCTCGCACCAGCGGCGTCTGTACCGTCGGCGCCGCGCCGTCGACTTGCCCCGTGCCAACGATCCGCACGAAGCCGGCGGTGCTGGCGGCTTCGAAATCGGCGCTGAAATTGATGACGGCGTCGTTCTGGCCGACGGCGATCATCGCGGGATCGGCCTGCACGCCAAGCGGCAGGTTCTGGACCGTCAAGGCGATGGGTCCATCATAGCCGCTACGAAACGCGCGGACCACGAGTAAGCCGGTGCCACCGCGATCGAGGCTCAGCGAGCCGGTGCCGACGCCGGCGAATTCGGCCAGCACCTGCTGGTTCTGTTGTCGCGGCGCCGCGTTGGGGATGGCCGGCGTCGAAGCGGCGGCGGGCTGGACCAGCAACTCGAAGTCGGGCCGGGCCGGCGCGAGTTCCAAGCGGTAGCCGTGGGCCGGACCGCCGAAACCAAAGCGGTCCTCGATCGCCACGCGGTAATCGCCGTCGGCCGGCGCGATGAATTCGGCGAGCACATCGTCGATGGGCGGCGCGTCGATCAAGGCGCGCACCAGCGGCGGCTCACGCGGCACGGGCTGCCGGTCGTCGACCGAGAGCAGTTCGGCGCCCTTGGCGTCGCTGATGGTGACCACCGAATCGACCGGGCTGCCCAGCTCCTGGGCAAGTACGCGGACGCTGAGCTTTCTTCCCGCGGAGCCATGGAACTGGAACAGATCGCGGTCGCCCGCGCGGTCGATGCGGCCGTTGATGGTCACGGGCGTATCGACGCGGTTGGCCTGCGCCGGCTCGTCGTTCGGCTCATGCTCGATGAATTCCGGCAGTTCGCCGGCGGCGAACGAGGCCGGCGCGGTCATGCGCCTGCCCGCGCCGGCGAAGCTCAGCCGCCTGCGGCGCCAGGCGATGTCGCCCGTCAGATCGACCTCGTGGACGACCGGTTGCGAAAGATTGCCACCCGCGAGCGTGATTGATGTTTTCGTACCGCGTCGGCCGCCCAAAGGAAACATGCTGGTCGCGAACGGAATCGCGCCCACGCGCAGGTGGTAGACGGCGAAATCGCCGCCGGCGTAGACCTGGTCGTGCAGGCGCGCGTAGTAGGTGCCCGACGATCGAAACGTGTGGCTCAGGCGGACATCGGGGGCGATGTCGCGCGCTGCCGTGGCGGCCCGCGCCACGGTACGGCCGGCGGCGTCGAACAACGTGAGCACCGGCCGTAACGCGGACCCGACCCGCTGCGCTTCGACGTCGAACACCAACGTCGCTCCGGCGGCGACCTCGAAGCGGTAATGGTCGACGTCGGCGGCGGTCAGGACGCCGTTCACTCCCATGGGCGCGGCGATGGCGTTGGCCGTCGCCAGGGAATTGTTGTCCTCGGTCTCGCTTGTCTGCGGAAACTCGTCGATCCGCAACATCCGCGGGTTCGACAAGCCCGCCTTGGCCAACAAGTGGAACGGGTACACGCCCGGCGCGACGTCGGCCGCGACTTCCAACTCCAGCCTGGCCAGCTTTTCCTCGACGGCCAGCACTTTGGCCAGCCGGACGCCCGGCGGCCCCAGTACGGCGTTCAATCCCTCCAGCCGCTCGCCGCTGACGGTGATTTCAACGGTTCGTCCAGGCTGTACCCCGGTCGGCGCGATGCGCGTGACGGCCGGCAGGTCGTTGCGCGCCCGCTGGACGAGCACCTGGGCATAGGCCGTGCCGACCGACCAGAATCCGGCGGCCACCAAGCACCCGCTTGCCACGCCACGGATCGAGCGGAACCCTGTTCGCCGGCGATACCCTGTTCGCCGACGGCACCCTGTTCGCCAGCCCGTCATTCCATGTGTCTCCTCGCGGCTCTCAACCACTCGCCATCCAAGGTCTGGTTGGCTATACAGGGATTCGCCGCAGCGGGTTTCAATATTCCGTGGAAATGCGCGATCATTGTAACATGCGCCCGTTGTGGCCGGCAATTGCCGCCTTCGTTGACGAATCACCGAAAACGGGTTAGGCTGAATCTCAGCCGTTCAGTGCCGGCATTCATCCCATGGTGTGAAGATTTGACGACGACGGAGCATTTGTCGATCCATCCCGCTGAAATGGTCGGCTCGGCCTGATCACGGTTTTGGGATAGGCTCTTGGTCGTTCTTCGTTGCCATTCTTGAGGAACCTTCCGTATGTCGCTCAATCACCATCGTTGCGTTCGCGGCGGCTTTTGGCTGATCGCAGTTCTTGCGGTCGGTTTTCCGGCGGCCGCCTGGCGCTCGACGGCGGCGGATCCGGCTCCAGACAAGCTCGTCTATCCGGTGGGGATCGCCGTGCGTGGCGAGCAGGACATGTTCGTGGCCGATCTTGAAGTCCACGGCGTCTGGAAAATCGACGGGACCATGTTGCGGATGTACTTTCAGGGAAAGAAGGAATTTCGCACGCCGCTGAACCGTCCGCGGGCGTTGGCCATCGACGGCGAGGGGCGCCTGTTGGCCGGCTGCGGCGCCACGCGCGAAGTCTATCGCTTCAACGCCGAGGACGAGCCCGAACCGCTGACCGCCGGCGGCATCGGTAATCCGATCGATATCGTCGTCAACCGCGCCGGCGAATTGTTGGTGTCGGACCTGGAGTTGCATTGCATCTGGAAGCTGCCGGCGGCGGGCGGCAAACCCGAGAAATTCGTCGAAGTGCCCGCTCCGCGCGGACTGTCGCTCGACGGCGAGGACCGGTTGTGGGTCGTATCGCATGGAGACAAAGCCTCGCTGCTGCGCATTTCTCCCGACAAGCAAATCGAGACGATTGTGGCCGGACGCGCGTTCCGGTTCGCCCACGATGTGGCGGTCGACAAGGAAGGAACCGCTTACGTGTCCGACGGGTACGCCGAGACGATTTGGAAGGTTGGGGCTGACGGAAAGCCCGTTGCGTGGTCCCAAGGCGATCCGCTCAAGAGCCCGACCGGCATGGCCTGGCAAGGCGAGACGTTGCTCGTCGCAGATCCGATGGCGGCCGCCGTGTTTCAAATCGACGCCGGCGGCGTCGCCACGGCGCTTGAATTGAAGTGAGTTGGGCTGCTGGGCGGCGCCTGGCTTGCGCAAACGGGTGCCTTTGCCGCCGTGGAGGTGGCCCGTAAACGTCGCAGGTTTCCTACCTGGGGGGCGCGGCGACGGGCTTCCGCGCGGGACTGGCCTGATCCGCACGGCCATCCATGGTGGCCAGGTTCATTCCTTCGGCGGCAAAATCACGAGCGAGGCATATTGCTCGGTCTTGCCCGACACGAGCACTTCGATGCCGCTGCCGTCGAAATTGCCCTGGCAGATTGTGCCGGTCTCGGTCCAATAGAGTTTGCGGTTTTCCAAGTCGATCGCCAGGCCGTCGACGTTTTTCATCGGCACGATCAGCTTGACCTCGCTGCCGTCGCGGGCGGCACGGTAGACGCCCTCGTTGCGATGCGTCCAATACATCAGGCCGAGCGTATCGGCCGCCGACTCGTCGGCCGCGGCGGATGAGGACGAAACACAGGTGGCCGAAAGCAAGACAAGTAAGACGATCGGCGGCAGCACGGCGAACGACGAGACGACGGGAAGGCGAAGCTTGAACGAAGTTCGCGACGCATCGTGCAGAAAGAAAAAGCCGTTCAGCGCCGCAGCCCAGGCAGCGCCTCCGATGCCGCAAACAATCTTTTTCATCGCACTATCTCCTTTTTGGTGTGCCAGCGGCGCTAGTTTAGCGTGTGCAAGGTATTCATGCCAAGGACTGGCTGGGTTGGCCGGGCAGCCTTGCAAAGCTGGATTTGCCTATCGTACCGCAGATCTCCGCGGCCGGCGTCGCCCGGAACAAGCAGTTCGCGGCCATGACGCAGGGCCTGGCAGTCTCGAACTCTACTCGTCTGCGTCGGTGTACTGCGGCGGGTTCTGGCCGACCTTCTTGATTACCTTGGGCAACTTGCCTTCGGGCATCTCGTCTCCGATGGCCGTCACGTCGATCTGGTGCCACCAATCGTCGCCGAAGTCGAACCAATAGCCAAAGCTACGGTTTACTTCGAGGTCCAACGAGTCGAGCGTGGTCTTGTCAACCCGGCCAGCAGGCGGTTTGGCATCGCCCATCTCCATCCCAATGGCATCCGGTAAAACGTACCTCGGCGCCTTGGGATCCATCGGTCCCTTGCCGAATTGAAACTCGTACATGTGCTCGTCCCAGCGGCCAAAGGCAGCGAAGATGGCGTGGTGCAGGTCTTCGAGGGTTTGGTCGCCACGAATCTGGATCGTGCGGGAAATCACCGGGTTCTTCTTGACGAACTTCTCGACGAGCGGGCCGCTCCTCAAGAATACCTCCATCGTATAGAGTCGTGGGGTGCCCTGAGCGGCGGGCTCGTGGAGCTTGGTCTTGGCTTTCCTTGTCTGTGCCATCAGCAAGTCCTTTCTGGGATGAGGGGCATTCGACCTTTTCGTGGCCGATATTATATCCGTGGCCGAGGGTCTGTCGAGAAGCCCCATCATCGTTTCCCGTCAAGTTCGATCCCACCCTGTTTGCCAAACCACCTTTTCAACCCTTTCTCCAGCGCCGCCATCGCTTCGGCCAGCGTTTCGGCATGATCGTCGTCGAAGACCAACCCGCCGTAGTCTAACGCCCGGACGACGAAGCCAATTCCTTCCTGGTCGCCGATTTCGATTTGACCGTAGCCCTGGACCCACTTGGCGATGGCGCCCACGAAATCAGCGCCGCGCTCGGCTATACTTCACTTCCCCAGAACCATGAATAATGACGGGATAGGAGAACAACCATGAATGAAGGCATCACGCGGCGCACGTTTCTGTCGGAAACAGGCAAGATGGCTGGCGGGGCGGCCGGGGCGAGCGTGGGGCTGGTGGCCTGGGGGCTAGGACAGCCGCGGCAGGCGTCGGCCGCTCGGTTGGCCAACGAGAAGCTGGTCATCGGCCTGGTGGGTTGCGGATACTTGACGATTTCGTCATTGAACCGCGCGCTGGAGCGCGAACGCGCCGCGGCGGACTGGCCGGCGCACGAAGACTAATCGCCCTCCGAGCATCGGCGCTGCGCGAAAAAAAACGATTCCGAAACCCCTCCCAAAGAGATCCAAAAAAGCGTGGGGTAAGGCGAAGGACGCCGCGGAGGGCGTTCCCTACAGATCCCACCGCGACTATGATGGAGTGCGGCGGACAAGGGCCTCAAAACGGAAACACGCGACATGAGCAGTTCCATTCTCGACGAGGTCGTGGCCGGTCGAGCGCCCCTTCCACTGACCTTTACGGTCGACCAGTTCCATCAATTGCTCGCCATCGGGTTCCTTCGCGACGGCGATCCGGTGGAGCTCATCGACGGCGTTCTCATGCGCAAGAACCGCGCGGCCGCGGGGCTGGGGCTCGCGAGGTGACACGGACCCCGACTGACGTGAAAGGTGGACGGTTGAAGCTACTGCTGAGCGAAGGCGAGATCCAATCCGGCGTCGAGCGAATGGCCGGCCAGATCGCGGTTCATTACGACGGCCGTCCGCTCACGATCATCGGCGTTCTGACCGGCAGCGTGGTGCTTCTGGCCGATTTGATCCGGCTTTTGAAGATGCCGCTCAAAGTCGGCGTGGTCCAGGCCCGCAGCTACCGGGGCGCGGCCACCGCGCCGGGCGTCCTGACCATCAACGCCGACCTTCTACCCGACGTCCGCGGGCGCGACGTGCTCCTGGTCGACGATATTTTCGACACGGGCCGGACGCTCTGGGAGTTGGTGGCCCAATTCGACGAGCTGGCGCCGCGCTCGCTCCGCGCGGCGGTTTTGCTGCGCAAGCAGGGGCGCTGCCGGGTATCGATCGCGCCGGACTTCGTGGGCTTCGAGATTCCCGACGAGTTCGTCGTCGGCTACGGGCTCGACTATCGCGACGCCTATCGGAACCTGCCCTACGTCGCGGCGTTGGAGGCCGCCGAGCTGGCCGAAGGGGCGGCGCCGTGAGTCAGCCGCGTTTGATCCTCGTCACGCGCCGCTTCTGGCCGCTGGTGGGTGGCGCCGAGATCGTCATGGGCCGCCTGGCCGCCGCCTTCCAGGCGCGCGGCTTGGCGACCACCGTGCTCACCGCCCGTTGGCAGTCCGATTGGCCGGTGGAAATCGAACATCACGGGGTGCGCGTCGTTCGGCTGTCGAACCCGGCCCACCGCGTTTGGGGTACTTGGCGCTACATGCAATCGCTCGCCCGCTGGTTGCGCCGGCACGGCGGCGAGTTCGACCTGGTCTATGCCTCGATGCTCAAACACGATGCCTACGCCGCGCTCGGCGAAGGGGGCCGGGCGGGCTTTCCCGTGGCAATCCGGGCCGAGGGGGCCGGGCTGACGGGCGATTGCCAATGGCAGCTCGATGCCCATTGCGGGTTGCGCATCAAGCGCCGGCTGATGGCCGCCGACGCCCTGATCGCACCCAGTCCTGCCATCCAGCGCGAACTGATCGCCGCCGGTTATCCTCGCGACCGCATCCACTACCTGCCCAACGGCGTGGCCCTGCCGGCCGAGCGCGACGAGGCGGCCCGGCGGGAGGCCCGCGAATCGCTGGCCGAGGTCGACCCCGCCTTGGCGCCGGCGCCCGAAGCGCCGCTGGTGCTCTACACCGGGCGGCTGCACGAGATGAAAGGGTTGGATTACCTGGTGTCGGCCTGGCCCGCGGTGCTGGCTCGCAATCCTCTGGCCCGACTGTGGCTGGTTGGCGAAGGGGCGTACCGAAAGGAACTGACCGCGTTGATCCATGACCTCGGGCTGGGCGGCCAGGTACATCTGGCCGGCGCGTTCGACGACGTCGAAGATTTCCTGCTCGCCGCCGATTTGTTCGTGCTGCCGTCGCTCGAAGAAGGAATGTCGCTCTCGCTGTTGGAGGCGATGGCCCTTGGCCTGCCGGTGGTCGCCACGTCGATCCCGGCCAACCAGGTGCTCGTCGACGACGATCGCAACGGCCGGCTGGTTCCGCCGGCCGACCCCGCCGCCCTGGCTGCGGCGATCAACGAACTCCTCGCGCACGCCGATGCCGCGCGGCGACTGGGCGATGAGGCACGGCAGCGGGTGGGCGCCGACTTTTCGTCGGATAAGATGGTTGCGGACCATCTGGCGCTCTTCGACCGCCTTGCCGCCGGCCCGGATTATTCATGGTCCCCACACTAACCCGCGGCGCAAGCTCACCGGGTCCGAGGAGCGGCCCACGAAACGGAAGGGATCATTTTCCCGAAAAAAGCACGCTCGTTGCGCAGCAACGAACGTGCAAAAAACAAAACGGCGGCGAAGCGAAAAAAAAACGACTTCCGAATACCCCATGACGTCTGAGCGAGCCGCGAAAGCGGCATCCAAT
>DATKSN010000345.1:0-55981 GCA_035531595.1 Pirellulales bacterium
AAGGATCCCCTGCGGCGTGTAGAGCGCGGCGTACAGGCGGCCGTCGATGGCCCGCCCGATGAACCGCAAGTGGCCGTCGGCGAACGCGAAGTTCGCCCCGTCGCCGGCATGAAACGACGATGGCCAGGGGGCCGATCCCTCAGGCTGGTCGAGCGACGAATTGATCGCGCCCGGCGCGGAATTGGCCAGCGCGTAATCCACCTTGCCGGCGGTACACTTGAGCGAAGGGCAGACCCGGCTGTTGAAAAAGAAGCTGGTCTCATATGGGTCCGGGCAGGCCCAGCCCGTTCCGGGCGTATACGGATCGACGCCCGCCCGCACGTTTTCCGCGAGCAGGAACGTCTGCGACAATCCGTCCAGCACGCTATCGGGCGAGTGGTGCCGAACCGTAATCTGGCTTTTCCACGTCTCGGGGAAAAAGAGCCCCAGCCGGCCGAGTAATTGCCGGTCGCTGGGCGAGCCGTCGGCGCTCGCGCTCGCCGGCGGACAAGTCACTCCGTTGCCGTTCAGGTCGATCAGTCCGCCGCGCGGAGCGACGGGGCAGTCGTCGACGTGCCCGATCCTCGCAGTGAAGCCGATCCCCCCATTGACCACGTAGCTCAAGTCGCCCGCCCCAACGACGGTGATATCGTCGGGACAGGCCAACACGTCCAGGTGAATTTGCGCCAACGCCTTGTTCTTGCGGTCGGTCAAGGGCTTGTCGAGATCCCACTGCCGCGCCACTTCGGCGCGCTCCAGCCACGGCAATAACGGCACCACCCAACTATGCATCGACTGTACGTTGCCGGAGTGGTCGAACCCGTAATCGCCCGACGCCGGATAACGGCGCATCGCGTCAGCCGACGCCAGCATCGCCAGGCTCAAGTTCCGCAGGTTGTTCTCGCATGTATTCCGCCGCCCCGCCTCCCGCGCCTGCTGCACCGCCGGAAGCAACAGCGCCATCAACATGGCGATGACGGAGATCGAAACCAGCAACTCGATGACCGTAAAAGCAGGTCGCGTCCGCCGTCCTCGCCGACGCCATTTGCACATGCCGAGGGTCAGCATCGCTTGAAATCCTTCCGACAATTAAACCGTTCGCTCTGGGCTTAAACCGGATTCTCGACCTCGGCTCCAAGAAGCGCGTCACGCGCGCGGCGCCTAGACCGTGCAAACGTTCGCCTGTGTATAGCTCTGGTCCAACAAGTTTGGGTCACTGCCGTCGTTGCAAATATTTGTACATGTTGAAAAGTCGCAAAAAGTACCCGTAGGGATACAATCACAGTACCACACTGAGCCGGTGCATTTGGTGCCAGCCGGGCCAACGGGCCCCACGTTGCATCCGTCGGTTCCGCTCGAGTTGTACACGCACATGAGGTATGTCCCGTTGGCCGTCGTGGCGGCGAAAAGTTCGCACCGAAGCTGTCCCTGCGGGCAGCCGTTGCTCCCTGGGCTGGAGTTGCTCAGTAAGCAGTTCACGCAGTTAGCACTCTCAACGCAATTCCCGTTTCCGTATTCATGGGTTTGTCCGACCGCAAACCGCGTGATTGCCGCGGCAAGTAAAGCGGTGGCGCCTAGAAATGCAAACGGTCGGCAAATAACACGCATCTTCATTTTACGTTCTCCTGTTGGGACAGATCCGATGATTTACGACTTTCAAGACTCCGCCGACACACGCGTGCGGCGAATCAGGCGCCCCCGCGGAGGGGCGCGGGTTACGTCCAGTACTACACCTGGTCTCGCTGCCGAGCTCTTTTTTTGAAAGCAACCACAATAGAGCCTACGCCAAGTATGGCCACGAGCACGCCGACAGCCACGCTCCACTGCCGCGAAACGAGGCGTTGGGGACTGCCCGGCGCCCCGGGCGCCCCCAGTCTGTAGGAGCGTGTGATCTTGCCACCCTCGACTTCGTAAACAGCCGTGCCGGGCGCGAAGTCGACCTCGCGGAAGAAGTCGAGTGGATACTTGGGATCTAACGACACCGTCTCGACGGTGTAATGGTTACGCCAAGTCCACTGCCTGCGCCCCTCCTGCTTTAGCAAGTCTTGATCGTACCCGGTGTACTCCGCATGGCTGGGAAACCAAATACCAGGGATCAGCTCCAAAAGGTTGGTTACGATACCCTCGCCAACGGGAACGTCGCGCGACACATGGTAGGTGAAGGCGAGCACGCGCAAGGGCAGGTAGTTTCGCTCAATGGCCAAGTGGAACTCCCGGCGGTTGTGTACTTCGCCCGAGGACTTGAGTACGTCGACGACCACCGTTCGGCACAGTAGCCCTTCGTGGGTCACCTCCCCGCCGAGCGCCACACGCATGGTCAGAGCCTCATTGAGTTTGCCCAGCGGGTGGGATCGGATCGCGTCGTGCCCCGAGAGAAACACCGACAACGGCACCCCCTGGTTCAGCAGTTTGCGCGACAAGATGGTGTGCGGACGAACGAGTTCCGCGTCGTCGCAGCGCCCTTGCGATAAGTTTGCGATCGTTCGTTCGGAGTAAAGCTTGGTTGTCTCGCCGTCGTAGGCCACCGTTCGATCCATTGGAACCGCGCCGACATTCGTCTGGTTCTCCCCCGAGCGGTCAATTCGAAATAGGCCCGCCTGGTGGACGCTGTGCGTGGACGAGTGCGACGTAAGGGACGAACTCCATGTGTCGGTGGGAGGCGGCAGCGTTTTTGGGTCCGCCTCGAAATCGGTGATGACGACCACGTCCAGGTCGTCGTAAAGCGCTTCGTTCCGCCGAACATTCTCGATGATGTCCTCCAACGTCACATCGCCGACCACGGGCGCGGCGAACAGCAGCGCGGCGGCTACAGTAACCGCCGAAGTAACCGCCGATGAAAAGAGACGCGAGCGCGCCGGCGCGTTGCGATTTCTCATAAGCTCAACTCCCTTTCGCCAGTTTCAGGTTGACGACGCAGGTTTGCTCAATCCCTTCGACGCGAAGGCGTACACATGCGCCGTCGGAGGGCGCCGGGGAGTCGTGGTCCAGCAGCAGCGTGACGCGCCTTGGGCCGTCGGCGGCGGGCCCTTTGTCGTCGATTCGCAGGCCCGCGGGGCCGCCGGCGATCGTCACCGGGCCCAATGGAGTCTTCGTGCCGCGGGCGAGCAGAATAACATTCGCAGGTTTCCACCGGCGCGCTTGCTTATCGCGTTGCAGGTACACCGTGGCGGGGACTGCCATCAGCGCCTCGACGACTTGAACGTGCAGCGGCACGCGCATCACGTAGTCGGAGTCGACCAGATGGAGGTCCAGCGTGTCGTATTGGTCCCCGAATGGCAGTTCAGGCGCGAGCGTGACGCGGACCAGCACGGCTCCGTCGGCGGCGGAACTGGCGACCCGAAAGGCTTCTTGCGCGTGCGCGACTTGCAGCTTTTCAACCGACACGGCCGGCTGACCGCGCACGCTCGTAATCCGAATCTCCCGCACCGTGTCGCCGCGCTGTTCGCGCGAAACGTACCCGAAATCGACGTAGGCGGGCGAAACGCCGAACGGTGCGGGGCAACGCGCCAGGACCGCGCAGGTGACGGCCTCGGGCAACGGGTCGTCCGGCCGTTGGGTCGTCGTGTGGACCGTGGCGACAGCGTTCTTTTCGGAGTTGGCATGACCCGGCAGCTTGATGCCGAACTCGATGGTTTGCCGGCCGCCGGGTTCAATGCTCCCTTTCACGGGCTTCGGCTTCATGCAGCCGCAGGTCGTCGTCACCGAAAAATCGAGCGGTTCGGCAAAGCGGTTGGTCACGACCAACTCGCCACGCAACTCCTCGTTCGGCTTGCCGTCGCCCAAGTCGAGGCGCTGGGTCGAGAGTTCGAGGCGTGGCGTCGAGCCGGCCATCGCCGCCTCAGCCGGTGAATATGGCGCGAAAAATCGCCCGCGCGGCGTCAGCGCATTCGCAGTTTGCCCCCCCCCCAAATTCCGCATTTTGCGCGGCGAGTGGAGCGTCACCCGCTTGGCGAGTGGCCAGTGACCGCTCGATGCCAACGGCGGCCAGCAAAAGAGCACCGACGATCACGGCGAAGTGGCCAAGATGAATCCGCGAAAAGCGGCGAAACGAACGCACGATTACCTGCATCGGCCGTCCACCCTTTCAACAACGAGTAGGTTCGGCTTTCCAGCCTGACGGAACCAACGAGTGGCCCGAAGGGGGCCATCAACTCTCGCGCTTGGAGTGCTTTTGAAGCGAATTCAAAGCGGTGAAGTAGCCATTATTGCATCGGCGCGGAAACTGTCAAGCGCCTCTTGAAATTTTTTTCCACGGCGCGCCAAATTCGTGGGGACTCGCTTGCCGGCCCGTCCCGAAGACGGCCTCAGAGGCGATGGATGGTTGCTCGCCGCGGCCGGCGCCAGCAGGAACAGTTCGTCGGCAAAGTGTCGGCCAAGGAGCGTTGTCGGCGTGGACGGCGGCTTCCAAGATCGGAACATCACGCGGAGCGTGATGACTACGATGGCGGGCGGCGCCCACCCTGCAGATCACGCGCCCTACGGTCAGGCAAACGGTCATCCCGTCGCGGCGTCTGCTGGGCAGCGCCCCTACGGGCCCTCCGCAACGACAGGCAACCCCAACTCGCGACGTACGCGGTTCGCGTCTTCGCGCGTGAGGTGGTAGATCAAAAACGAATAGGCCACTCGGTCGCAAGGCTCGAAGAAGCGGAAGTACTCGAAGTTCGGCCCCTCCGGGTCGATCGTTCGTGACCACCAACCGCCGGACGCCGCCGGCCAGTGCGTGCCGTGGAGAAAATTCACGTCGATGGCGTACCAGCCTGGGAACGGGCCCGAATCATCGACCGATGGCGCGCCGGCCAATGGTTGCGACGCGCCGGCAGCGACGGCAGCCGGCCGATGCTGACGCAGATCCGCTGCCGCAACAGGGGGCTCACGCCGAGGCACCCACGCGGTGGGGCGGCTGGCTGAGGGAACAACAGGGGGCTGACGCCCCCCGCTCGCCTTGCCGCTCGCCATCGGACGCGACGGGCCGACGGGCGGCAAGGTGTATTCGACGCCCGCCAGTTCGGGGTCGATCCAGCCGAACGATGCCACGCCCAGCGGACGAGCTTGCGGATTTCGGTCGAACCATTCCTTCAGGTGGAGCAAGTCCTGCCCGCAGGCGATGTTGCTTTCGAGCAAATAATCGTGGCCGTTTTTCGGCCCGCCCACCAGCAGGTTGAAATAGGAAATACTGTGCGGATAGATGGACAGGCTGGCCAGGGCCGTCGCGGCGACGCAGAGCCAACACGCGATTGGAACCCACGCCCGGCGCGACACGAATCTTCGCAGGCGGAATCCGCCTTCGGCGGACACCTCAACAGCAGGCAGGCGAGACGCCCGCACCACAAAGAGGCACTTGCCACACCAGATGAAGAAGTACGGCAAGGCCGGGATCGTGTAACGCATGTGGTTGCTAAAGCCCGTCTGCGAACTGACAAGCGCCAGGATCGCCACAGCGGGCGCCAGCAGGAACAACTCGTCGGCAAAGCGTGGCGGCCAGCGGGTGCCGTCAGTCTGGACGGCCGTTTCCAAAACCGGCACATCACGCGGAGCGTGATGACTACGATGGCGGGCGGCGCCCACCCGACGAAGGGCACGCACACAGGTCAGGCAAATGGTCAGCCCGAGCAGCGCGAGCGTTCCCAACGGCGTTTTGATCGCAAGCCCGAACAAATGGTAGTACCACCAGCCGCGCTCTTGCCAACGGCCGCGCAAGTACGACCGTTCGCCCAACTCGAAGTCGGTTCGTTGCCGGTCGATGCCCTGCACGTAGTCGCGTGGCAGGGGAACCGGAAGATCGGCAAGCCAGGTTCCCGCAAAGCGGTTGCCGGGACGCGGCGGATCGGCGGTTGCGATTCGGGCGCCCGCGGACGTGGACGGGGCGTGATTTGCCTTGCTTGCGCTGCGGGTTGGTGTGGATGCCTCCGCCGCGTTGTCCGCCTCGCTTGCGCTTCGGGTTGGTGTTGGCTCGCCGGAGAGGATGCGGCTCTGAAAGCGGAAGTCGCCCAGCCGCTTGTGCGAGCCGGCGAAAGCGTAACCGAAGTTCATCGTGACCACCGCCAAGATGAGCACTGCCGCCAACTGCGCGAGCTCGCGCCGGAACCAGTGGATGCGCGCGGCGTCGCTGGCCAGAGAAGCGGCGGGAACGTCGCGGCGTCTGGAGGGCAGTGCCGACCCTACGGCCTTTACAAGCCAGGCGGCGGGCCAAATCAGGAAGAAAACCACCAGGGTGAACTTCGTCAATTCGGCCAGGCCCAGCGCGGTGCCGGCGACGGCCGCCGCGGCCCAGCTAGGCTCGCGCAGCCATTTCAAGAACCGGTATGCGGCCCAGACGCCGACCGCCGCCGCGGGAACGTCGGGCTTGACCAAGGCGCCAAAGCCAAGCACGAAGGGGTTGAAACACCAAAGGAGCATTGCGATCCAACCCGCCCTGCAACCCCATAAGTCACAAGCCCAGCGGTAGCAGGTCCAGGCCCCCAGCAGGCAGAAAGGGATGCAAGCCCAGCGCGCGACCGTGAACAGGAAGAATGTTCGTGGGCCGTTCGCCTTGGCGAAGCGGATGCCCATCGGAATCGTCTCGCGCGAGAGCGGGTCGAGTTGGTAGTTGGCCCAGTCGGTTTTCGGCTCGCAGAACAACAACACCGGGGCCGCGGCGACCATCCGCGCCAGGGGCGGGTTGACGCGGTAAAGCTCGAACATCGCGTATTGCCAATGGCAGATGCCGGCGGGCAAGTGGCCGAGCTCGTTGAAGGTCGGGCTGTGCCGCGCCGCGCTGTACGCCAACAGACCGGCGTGCATGGCCAGCATGCCCGCCAGAGCAAGCGCGTTCAAGGATATGCGTCCGCGTCGCATTCGCCGCCTCGCCGTCGACCTGTCCACCCACACCACCCGACCCGCCTCCAGGATCTACCCAATCGCGCGGCCGAAGAAAGGCAGTTCGTCGTTTTGGCTCGCGCGCGAACGTAACGTATTCAAAGCAAGTTGACACCAACGCGGCGAGTGAGTCAACCTGCGCTTTGTGATCGCGCGCGTCTTGGGTCGTCGCGGTTGTCGGGACCGACACAGCGGCCGGCGTCTGTGAGCGGTCGAAGGCGAACGAAAAGCGGCGATGGATCGCCGCACTCCGACGACGGTGATGTCGTCCGGACAGACCAACACGTCCAGGTGAATTTGCGCCAAGGTCTTGTTCTTGGGGTCGGTCAAGGGCTTGTCGAGATCCCACTGCCGCGCCACTTCGGCGCGCTCCAGCCACGGCAACAACGGCACCACCCAACTGTGCATCGACTGTACGTTGCCGGAGGCGTCGAACGCGTAATCGCCCGACGCCCCGCCTCTCGTTGTGCCACGCCGAGAACACGCTCTCCGTCAATCCGTCAGGTGCAGGCGCTGCAGGGAGTGAAATTAGTGTTGCCCTGGCTCATTCCGCCGCAAACGCAATAGCCGCTGCATTCAAACACCCCATTAAATATGGACGCACAGTCGGCGCATTGATAAATCGGGATACTCACGCACTCGTTAGCGCTTGAACTGATGACCGCGCAATCGTATTGGGCGCTGTTCGCGAATTCGCACGCCGCGAACTGGAAGTTCGTTGTGCTTTGAGGGTTGCCGCCCACGGTGTAGCACTGAGCCCCGTTGGCCCCCCCCGGAGGACATGTAGGATCGCTCTCGATCGCGTACATGCAATCCTTGCACTTTGCAGTTCCCACAGGTACGCACTTGCTAAACAAATACTCCGTTGTGGCGCTTAATGGAACCTCAGCGCAGATTGCGACCAATGCACCTAGACAACCAAACACAATCAATACACGCTGAACCGACCGCTCACATGACATAACGCTCTCCTTTACTCTTACACTTTGTCGGAATGACACTCGGCCCCCTGCGCCCTATTCCATTCATTCGACCGCATGCGCGCTTCGTCGCGGCGCACCGAAATTCATCCCACCTACTCGGCTTGCGAGGGCGGGGACGAGTTCGCCAGACGCCGCCGCCGACATTGTAAGCGCCAGACAGCCACCACCAGAATGCCGATGACCACATTCATCGCCCAAAGCCACCAGCGTTTCAGCGGCCTGGACACGCCCCCAGTCGGCGGGGCCCCCTGGCGGTACGAACTCGCGATTTCCCCATCGACAATCTCGTAAACCGCCGTTCCGTCTGGGATCGTCACGTCGCGGAAATACGCAAGGTCGTAGTGGGGATCGAGCGAGACGTCCTCGACCCAGTATTTCCGCCGCCATCGGATCGCTCGCTTCCCCTCCCTTTTCATTACAACAAGATCGTAGGCTGTCACGTCGGCGGCGAACGGGAACCAGACGTTTGGCTCGATCTCTCGCAGGTCCGTCACGGCGCCGTCGCCGACCGGTGTGTCGGCGGAAACATGGAACGTGAAAGCCAGCATGCGAACCGGCAGGTAGTTTCGGTCCTCCGCGAGCCACAGCTCCCAACTGTCGTGCGCATCGCCCGACGAAAGTACCGTCGTGATCCGCACGCGGTGACAGCGCAGGCCCATGAAGTCGGCCTCCCCTTCGTAGGTGTTCGCGAGCGAATGGTCATTCGTCCAGAATCCCTCGGGATGACTCTTCATGGCCTCGGTTCCCGATAGGTACGTTGAAAGCGGGGCCATGGAGTGCGAGGTGTCCCGCAGCAGAAACATGTGTGGCCGGACGAGGTCGGGGTCGTCCTGTTTGCCTTGAATTAGATTTGCGACCGTATTTCCATCGACGCCGCGCGTCGTTTCGCCGTCGTACGCTCGCACCCGGTCACCCGATACCGTCCGCTCGGTGTCGACGCTGGAGCCCGTACGGTCGAGGCGAAACATTCCCCCCTGCCTGACATACCGGAGCCGCTTGTTGTCGCTCAGCACTTCGGCGGAGCCGTTGCCGAACTTCACAGGCGCCCGGTCCCCGATGTCGTACTCGGAGTGGATGACCACGTCCAGGTTCTCGTAAATCGCCTCATTGCGCCTCACGTTTTCGATGATGTCCGCAAGCGTCACTTCGGCACGGGCCGCAGTCGCCCCCAGGAGCGTGACCAGCACCGCCAGCATCGTCGTTTTCATGGTTGAACCACCAGCTTGAAGGAAAGTACCTGTTCGGCGCCTTCGGCGGCCAATTCAATCACCGACTCCGCCGGGTAACGCTCGCCATCGAATGTGAGCCGCACGCGCCGTCGTGTGGCGCTCACCGCACCGGCGTCTTCCACGCTTAGCCCCGCCGGGCCGTCGAGCAACCACACAGGCCCCAGCGCGCCGGCCGGGGGCCGGCTCATGACAAAGACTGCTGCGGGCGCGAATCGGCCCGTCGCCGCATCCCTGCGCAAAAAGACCTTGGCGGGCACCACGAACCGGGGTTCGACCACCCTCGCGTGAACCGGTACGCGCATCACATAGTGGTGTGGGATCGTTTGCCATTTGCCGCTCGTTTCCATCCGATACGAAAGGAAGCACGGTGTACGCCGTGCAATGAACGATGTTCCCCATAAGCTAACAGGCCGAAAGACCGATTCCTATGGTTTATTTATGGCGTATTTGTGGTTTATTGATGGCGTATTTGCGGTGAGTTCAGCCTCGACCAACCCGCGCGATCGCCGCGCGGGGTGCGCTCATTCGCGCGACGGGGGTTGGGGGTTGGGGGTTGGGGGTTGACATCGCGCGCTTCGTTTTTACGCGGTCTTCCCATGAGACAACCAACTCGTGGACGTGAAAATCGAGCCAATCGCGTTTCAGGGCGCGCTTGAGACGGCGGACGATTTGACGCAATTGCGCCACTGGGTCGACGCGGTCCCTGAGCGCCGGCGGCAGCGGGTCGTGGCGCGAATGATTCCACTTGGCGGCGGCCAGCGCCGTGAGCAGGGCCTCGACGAGCGGCGCGCGTTTGTGGCCCCGTTCAAGCATCAACTCGTCGCGGAACCTGAGGACGCCGGCAACCTGGTCCCACTTCGGCTTCGGTCCAGGCTGGGAATCGTTGGGCGCGGCGACGGCGCCGGAGGCATTTCGCCGCGCGCGCCGTTTGGGCGGCTGCGATTCAAGGTTCCCTCGTGTCGTGGCCTGTTTCCGCCTCGCTTTGCGGCGCCCCTCATCCACCTCGACGAGATTCAGCAGAGAAGAATTACGAGAAGGGTGACACGAATTTCAAGCCTAGCGACTGGGGCCGCGAAGTCAAACACGGCCGGGGTTGGCCCAGCCTGCGTAAAAGGTCGGATGTCGGTGGGCCGGCGTTTATGCAGGTTTCGTTCCGTCGTTCGCCACGCTCGTAGCATCGACCCCTGCCAGCTCGCCTGGCAGGTGAAGGAGTTTGACAGGCTAAGCGGCGTTGGCGCCGCGTCGTTGTTTCAACCTGGTGACGGCGACGGCGGACGCTTTGAACTCGTTCGAGTTCGGCCTGACTCGACGCCCAGAACCCGTGACCCAGGCGGGCCGGGAGGGGGCGCGATCCGCTCAGAGCTTGTATTTCTCCAGATCAGTCCGATAATACAAATTGTCCTTAGCTTCATTTTTCGCGGTGTTGTGGCTCGTCGATGCAAAGGAGGAGTCCATGTCAGGTGGGAGTTGTGCAACGGCGGCGGTCTGCCGTAACTTACCTTGGCTGGGGTGCAGTCGCCGATTGCTGGTGCTGGTCGCCCTGGTTCTGCCGCCGGCAGTGCCGGCGCAGTCCCAGCCGCCACGGCATGGCGCGCATGGCGCCGGCTACTGGCAAGTGACCGGCGCGCGGTTGGCGCCGGCCGATGTCGACCTCTGGGCCAAGCTTTCAGGGGACCAACGCCGGCAACTTGAGCAGGCCGACGCGCGGCTTGTGGAGGCCCGCAAGCGGTCGGACGAAGGCAAGTACCGCGAAGCGATCACGTTGGCGCAGCAGGTGCTCGACACGCGGCGCGCGATTCTGGGTGAGACGCATCTCGGCACGGGCGACGCTTGCTCATGGCTTGGCGTCCTTTGCTATCGCGCCGGCGACTACGCGCGGGCCGAGCCGCTCTACCGCCAGGCGATGGAAATCACGAAGAAGGTCTTGGGCGAGGAGCATCCCAATTACGCCACCAACCTCAACAATTTGGGGCTGCTCTACCACGAGCAGGGGGACGATGCGCGGGCCGAGCCGCTCTACCGCCAGGCGCTGGAAATCCGCAAGAAGGTGTCGGGCGAGGAGCATCCCGATTATGCCATCAGCCTCAGCAATCTGGGGTGGCTATACCAAAAGCAGGGAGACTACGCGCGGGCCGAGCCGCTGTTGCGCCAGGCGCTGGAAATCCGTAAGAAGATCTTGGGCGAGGAGCATCCCGACTATGCCGCCAGCGCCAACAATCTGGCGCTGCTCTACCGCGACCAGGGGGACAATGCGCGGGCCGAGCCGCTATTCCGCCAGGCGCTCGAAATCAAGACGAAGCAGCGTGGGGCGAGCCACTGGGAAGTGACCGAAGCGCGGCTGGCGCTGGCCGATGTCGACCTCTGGGCCAAGCTCTCAGGGGACCAACGACAACAGCTCGACCAGGCCGACGCGCGGCTGGCGGAGGCCCGCAAGCGGTTCGGCGAAGGCAAGTACCGCGAAGCGATCGTGTTGGCGCAGCAGGTGCTCGACACGCGGCGGCCGATTTTGGGCGAGACGCATCGCGGCACGGGCGACGCTTGCTCATTGCTTGGCTTCTCTTGCTATAGCGCCGGCGACTATGCGCGGGCCGAGCCGTTGTACCGCCAGGCGCTGGGAATCTACAAAAAGACGTTTGGCGAGGAGAATCCCCACTACGCCGGCAACCTCAACAACCTGGCGGTGCTTTACTGTACTCTGGGAGATTACGCGCGGGCCGAGCCGCTACAACGCCAGGCGCTGGAAATCACGAAGAAGATGTTGGGCGAGGAGCATCATGACTATGCCACAAACCTCTACAATTTAGGGGCACTCTACTACAAGCAGCGGGACTATGCGCGGGCCGAGCCGCTTGTCCGCCAGGCGCTGGAAATCAGAAAGAAGGTGTTGGGCGAGGAGCATCCCCACTACGCCGTCAGCATCGACAGTCTGGCGACGCTCTACCACGACCTGGGGGACTACGCGCGGGCCGAGCCACTCTACCGCCAGGCGCTGGAAATCAAGAAAAAGGTGTTGGGCGAGGAGCATCCTAAATACACTGCCGCCCTCGACAAACTGGCGGCGTTTTGCAATACCCATGGGGACTACGCGCGGGCCGAGCCGCTTTTCCGCCAGGCGCTGGAAATCAAAAAGAACGTGTTGGGCGAGCAGCATCCCGACTATGCCGCCGGCCTCAATAAACTGGCGGCGTTCTACGAAGCCCACTGGGACTACGCGCGGGCCGAGTCGCTCCACCGGCAGATGCTGGAAATCAAGAAGAAGGTTGCGGGCGAGGAGCATCCCGACTATGCCAATGGCCTCGACAAACTGGCGGAGATCCACGAAGCCCAGGGGGATTACGCACTGGCCGAGCCGCTCTACCGCCAGGCGCTGGAAATCAAGAAGAAGGTCTTGGGCGAGGAGCATCCCGACTATGCCAATAGCCTCGACAAATTGGCGGAGATCCACGAAGTCCAGGGGGACGACGCGCGGGCCGAGCCGCTCTACCGCCAGGCCCTGCAAATCCGCAAGAAGGTGTTGGGCGAGGAGGATCCCGACTATGCCAACAGCCTCAGCCATCTGGCGCTGCTCTACTACAAGCAGGGGGACTACGGGCGGGCCGAGCCGCTCTTCCGCCAGGCGCTGGAAATCGAGAAGGAAGCTTCGGGCGAGGAATATCCCGACTATGCTGACAACCTCAGCCACCTGGCGCTACTCTACCAAACCCAGGGGTACTACGCGCGGGCCGAGCCGCTCTACCGACAGGCGATGAAAATAGTGGAGGAAGCTTTGGACGATGAGCATCCCGACTATGCCAACCGCCTGGACAACCTGGCGGCGCTGTACCATGCCCAGGGAGACTACGCGCGGGCCGAGCCGCTCTACCGCCAGGCGATGGAAATCCGCAAGAAAATCCTGGGCGAGGAGCATGTCGATTATGCCGCCAGCCTGAACCACCTGGCGGCGCTCTACGACGACCGGGGGGACCATGCGCGGGCCGGGCCGCTCTTCCGTCAGGCGCTGGAAATCGTTCGCCGGCACGTCGAACTGACGGCCGCGGCGCTTTCCGAGCGGCAACAGTTGGCCATGGCTCGGACGATGCGTTTTTGTCTCGACGGCTATCTGTCTCCACCGCCGCAAGGCCAGGACGCCGCGGCGGCGACTTACGCCGAGGTGCTGGCTTGGAAAGGGACACTCGCCGCGAGGCATCGGTTGCTCCGCCCGAGGCGCGCCGCGCTGTCGGCCGACGACCAGCCGGAACTAGCCGCCCTCTTCCAGCGATTGGCCGGCGCCACGCGCGGGCTGGCCTCGTTGTCGCGGGCCGCCGCCAACCCCGAACAGGCCAAAGACCGCCGCCGCCGGTTGGCGGAATTGACCAACGAAATCGAGGACTTGCGGCGCGACCTGGCTGGGGCCAACGCCGAATTCCGCCGCGCCCTGAACGAACAGCGTATTGGCCCCGCCGACGTGCGGCGGTGCCTGCCCGCCGACGTGGCCCTGGTCGACCTCTTGGAGTACAACCATTCAAAGCCCTCTTCGACGCGGCCGGGCGAACTGGATCGGCAGCGCCGGCTGACCGCGTTTGTGGTCCGGCGCGACGCGCCCGTGACGCGCGTCGAGTTGGGGCCGGTGGAGGCGATCGGCGAGCTCGTCACCCAATGGCTGGAGGGCCTTGCCGCCCCTGGCCGCGAGGGGCTTGTCCCCGGGCGGCAGTTGCGAGACCTGGTCTGGGGGCCGCTCGAACCGCATTTGACCGGCGTGAAAACGGTCTTGATATCGCCCGACGGCCCACTGTCGTCGCTCCCCTGGGCGGCGTTGCCAGGCGGCATGGAGGGGAGCTACCTGCTGGAGGAGTTGGCCGTGGTGGTCGTGCCGGCGCCGCGCCTTTTGCCGGAACTGCTGAGGGCCGACGTGGGCGAGGGGGCGGTGCCCGCCTCGATCTTGCTGGTGGGCGACGTCGATCTCGGGGCCTCGCCCGGGGACACGTCCTTGGCCGCCAATTCGCCGACCTCCAATTCGACCGGGGCCGCCAGTCCGCAGTCGGACGTCCGCGGCGAAGACGGGTCGGTTTCATTCCCGGAATTGAAGGGAACACGCGTCGAAATCCTTGCCGTGAGCGATTCATTCGAGTGGGCGTTTCCCAAGGCGGCGGTCGAGCCTCCCCAGAGCCAAGAGCGCGAGACCAAGCAGGCGGCGCGTCAACAAACGCCCCGCCACCGCGGGCTGCATTTCGCCACGCACGGCGTCTTCGCCTCGGAAAAGGCCGTTTCGGCGCCGGCCGCCTCGCGAGCCGACGATGCGCATCGCATCGGGCTGTTCTCGCAGCGAGACATTCCGGGGTTTCATCCCGGTCTGTTGTGGGGCCTCGCCTTGGCCGGGGCGAACCGGCCGACCGAGCCGAAACGCGACGACGGCGTTTTGACGGCGCTGGAGGTGGAAGAGCTCGATCTGGGCGGAGTGGAGTTGGTCACGCTCTCAGCCTGCCGGGCGGGGTTGGCTAAAGCGGCCGACGGTGAAGGGGTGTTGGGCTTGCAGCGCGCATTCCAGGTGGCCGGCGCCCGGAGCGTGCTGGCGAGCTTGTGGGGCGTCGACGACGACGCCAAACGGGCCATGCTGATCGACTTCTACGACAATCTCTGGTCCAAGAGAATGCCCAAGATCGAGGCCCTGCGGCAGGCGCAGCTCAAGATGCTGAAAGAAGGTTTTTCCCGCGGCTTGAAGTTGGCCGACGACCGGCCGGCGGATAGGGGGAATCGTCCACCGCCCCGCTACTGGGCGGGCTTCGTGCTCTCGGGCGATTGGCGGTAAGGTAAAGCGATACCGCGCGCGGCCTGCTCCGACACGAACCCGCGGTGCAGGCTCGGGGGGGCCGTCGCAAAAAGCACGCGCGTTGCGCAGCAACGAGCGTGCAAAGGAAAACGGCAGCGAAGCGAAAAAAAACGACTTCCGAATACCCCATGACGTCTGAGCGAGCCGCGAAAGTCGCTTTCGTGCCGATCCCGAAGCTGTTGTGCCGCGTTTCTCCCCGCCTTCGCCTTTCCAAGCGTACGCGCGTGTAGCCGGGGCATCGCTTACGCTCTGCCACCAGCCACCACCTTCTCGTTGAAGAAGTTCAATGGCTCAAGGCGAGCACGGCGTAGGCGGTCGCCGCGTCGGCCATGAAGCGGCCGACGTGGGTCGCCGGATCCCGCTGTTTGTTGACCGAACTGGCGCGCCATTCGCCCGCCGCACCCTGGTTTGCCCGCAGCCAATCAAGCCCCTTGGCGATTTTCAAATCGTCTTTCGCGACGCCGACTGTCTGCAGCACATGGAGCACCAAGCCCGTGGCATAAGCGTCGGAGGCCGTTTCCTGGGGCGTGCCGTCGCCCCGAGGAAAATCGCCCAGGGCGGCCAGCCGCCAACCGCCGTCGGACTGTTGCGCTTCCAGCAGTTCTTCGACGAGCGTCTTTTGCTCCTCCCGCGTCAAAAGGCCGTCGACCCCGTTGGAGGCCCACAGTAGCCAGAGGCGGTTGAACAGGTTCTGCTCCGCGCGGTGGTTCTTGAGGTAACCCCGCAGCAGTGTCACTTTCGCGTCGAGATCCGCATCGCGGCCCGGTGTGAGGTAGCCGGGGGCCGTGCCCACGGCGATGCCCGCCAGCGCGGCGCCAAAATACCTCGCCCCGCCCGCCTCCCAGGGCTCGAGTCCGAAATCGAGCCAGTCCCAACTGCCTTGTTGGCCTCCATCGGGCGTTTGGACTTTCCAAAGATTGGCCAGTGCCCGCCTGGTCGAGTCGCTCGGGACACGCCGCCCCTCGTAACGATCGTCGAACGCGAGGATGACGGCGTTCAGAACCGCCTCGGTCCCCCACGACTCCTTCTTCTTCGGTTCATCGAAGTCGTAGAGTAGCCGAAACTTCGGGGAATCGAGCTCTTCCCAGTGCTCGACTCGCATTTTCGTCTGGGCGAGGAGCCTCGTTTCGTAATCCGTCGGCCGGCCCGCGCCGGTGAGCTTGCGCAGGGCGGGCCTGGCAAGGGCGTAGGGGCCGATGGTGTGGCAGGAGATACAGGATGACTTCGTCTCCGCCTCACCCCGCTCGGCTGAGGTGAACGCGAACCAGGCTTTCGCCCGCTCATCCAGGTATCGTCCCGCCTCAATCTTGTTCCAAGCGGCCGGTTCGTCGTCCGCCAAAGCCCACGCGCTGCTGCAACCGATGGCCAGGGCGACTGGCAGCGAAGTCCTGACAAAAAAAGTAAAGTGCATCGAGTGGCTCCGGAATGATGTGCTGGCTCATCCCACTCTTGCCATCTTGCCGCCCGCGTGTCAAGCTATACCCCCCAGGTACGGCACGTCCTAGCGTTTTTCGCGCCCGGTGGGTCCGGCGGCGAACTCGCGCGGTGCCTGCGCCACCGCCGCGACGCGTTCCCGCCCGCGCTCGGCGAGGCGGCGGCTCAAAACCGCTACCCATTCTGGGCTGGTTCAAACGCGGGTAGCAAAAGCGGTGTACGCGGCCAGCCGCGAAGCGGCGACAGAGTCTAGCCTGGGGCGTAAGCCCTCGTTGTTCTACACATCTTTTGATCGCAGGTGGCGAAATGGGAATGTTGGGCAATCACGGGCTTCTTCGTCAGGGCCTTGATCGTAAGCTTGCCGAATGCTGTCACTCCCGGCGACTTGGAAAGCCAGGAAAGCCCGGCGTTTCCGGGCTTGCTAGCAACGAATGCAGCTAGCATTCGGCAAGCTTACGATCAAGGCCTTCGTCAGAGGCCAGGGGCTTGCCCCCTGGAGTTTCACGTTGGTTTCTAAATCGAAAGCGGCCTCACTCCCACCGTCCGCGTCGCCCCGCCGGCTGCCAAAGGCAGCCGGCGGGGCGACGCGCGGAAAGACAGGTAATCAGGGGAGCCTGCGTGTGTAGATACGAGCGTGAAACTCCAGGGGGCAAGCCCCTGGCCTCTTTACAAGATGTGTAGAACAACGAGGGCGTAAGCCCCAGGAAACGGGGGCGTTTCCATGTCGTAAAGCCCCGAAGGGGCGACACCCCCCTACAACCCCAACATCAACCCCCAACACGGTGTAAAACCGGCGCGCATTTTTTTTCGTTTAGCAACTCCATGTTAGCAGGAAATCAAACGCCGACAGCGGCGGACGTGCGTAATTCCCGGAGATTTTGATGGAACACCTGGGCGGGGGACGAGCGGTTGTTGCTGGAAAGGTGTCGAATCGAACGATTTTGAAGCGTTTTTGGCGATTTTAGAGTGAAAACGAGCCTATCCCGAAACCGCCAGGCAGGCGGGACGGCCGTGCCCAAGTGCATCATTACTCCATGACGCGGTAATGCCACCAAAGGCGGTATGCACCGGCGCGGCCCAGATGCTATGCTGTCCTGAAGCTACGCGACCGCCGACGCGGCCGCCGGAGAGACCTTCCCATGCTGGTCGTGATGAACAGCCACGCCACGAGCGAACAGGTCGAGGCGGTGCTGGCCGCCATCCGGCGCATGAATCTGACGCCGCACCCCATGCCGGGCGCCACCCGCACCGCGATCGGCATCACCGGCAACCTGTCCGCCGTCGACCCTCGCTTCGTCGAAGTGCTGCCCGGCGTCGAAGAGTTGCTCCGCGTCACCAAGCCCTACAAGCTCGCCAGCCGCGAGATGCGCGCCGCCGACACCTACGTGCGCACGCCGCAAACCACCGTGGGCCCCGGCACCTTCACGCTCATCGCCGGGCCCTGCTCGGTCGAGAATGAGGAGATGATCTTCCGCACCGCGGAATTCCTTGTCGGACAGGGGGTGCGTCTGATGCGGGCCGGCGCCTTCAAGCCGCGTACCAGCCCCTACGCCTTCCAGGGCATGGGCCTCGAGGGGCTTGCCATTCTCGAACGCGCCCGCCGCCGCACCGGCATCGGCATCGTCACCGAGTTGCTGGACACCGACAACGCCGACGCGGTCGAGGCTGCGGCCGACATCATCCAGATCGGCGCGCGCAACATGCAGAACTTCAGCCTACTCAAGCGCGTGGCCCGCGCCGGCAAGCCCGTGCTGCTCAAGCGCGGCCTACCGGCGACGCTGGAAGAGTGGCTGATGGCCGCCGAGTACGTCATGTCCGGCGAGAACTACAACGTCGTCCTGTGCGAGCGCGGCGTCCGCACCTTTTCCGACCACAGCCGCAACACGCTCGATTTGTCGGTGATTCCGCCGGTCAAACACCTCTCGCACCTGCCGATCGTGGTGGACCCCAGCCACGCCACCGGCAAGCGCGATTATGTGCCGCCCATGGCGCTGGCCGCGCTGGCGGCGGGGGCCGACGGTCTGTTGATCGAGGTCCACCCCGACCCCGACCGCGCCCAGTCCGACGGCGCGCAGTCGCTCGACTTCGCCGGCTTCACCCGACTGCTGGAGTCGCTGCGCCGCCTGGCCGAGCCGCTCGGACGAGTCATCAACTGAGAGGAGTCGATCATTGAAAGCCGTCGCCATGTATCCGGGCCGAGGCGTCCACGCCGTCGATTGGGACGGCGACGGCGACCTCGACCTGTTGGTTGGCAACATCGAGGGCCAGGTTTTCTTCATCGCCAACGAAGGCACGCGCGAGCGGCCGGCCTACGGCACGGCGAAAGCCCTCGTAGCGGCGGGCATTCCGATCGGCGTTCCGCATGGCGATGCCGGTCCCTTCGCGGCCGATTGGGACGGCGACGGCCGGCTTGATCTTCTGGTCGGTTGCGGCGCCGGCAGCGTGTTCCTCTATCGCAACCAGGGCTCGACCGGCGAACCGGCGCTGGCCGTTGCCGAAGAATTGGTGAGCGAATCGAACGCCTCCAGCCGGCCCGGCATTCGGTCCAAGCTCTGCGTGATCGATTTCAACGGCGACGGCCGGCTCGATCTGCTGGTGGGCGACTTTTCCCACCGAGCCGTGGAGCCGGCGGCCGAAGGTTCTGAGGAGCGCCAATCTCGCGATGCGCTGGCGGAAAAGCATGATTCGCTGACGGCCGCCTACGCTGAAGTGAAGAAGCGGCCTGACCACGAGACCGACGAGCATCGCAAGGCGCGGGTGGCCAAGATGCGGGAACTGCTCAATGAGGTGCGGTTGGTCAAGAAACAGCTTGCGCCGCGGCGGCCGACCGGCCAGGAGATGCACGGCTGGGTCTGGCTGTTTGAACGCAAACCAGCCGAGACCAAGGCGGCATCGCGATAGCGCAATGCCTTGTCCGCCTTAGCCCGTATTATTCATGGTCCCTGGGGAACGAGCGCAGACTGCTGTCACACTAACCCGCGGCGCAAGCAAGGTAAGTTCAACGCTGGACCTTGCTTGCGCTGCGGGTTAGTGTTGGACCATGAATAATGAATAATACGGGTTATCCGGCTTGGCGAGGCTTCAGCCACTCGGTGGGTACGCCGGCACACCCAACCTGATTTCGTAGCGGCCCCACAATTTCACCGCGATCCACTTCATCTCAATCTCAGCGGGCACAACCAACGGAACGAACCTGATTTCGCAACGGTCCCACAATTTCACCGCGATCATTGCCGCCAGCGTAACCAGCGCCAACTGCAGGCAGGCCAGCGCGTCGAGAGGCCACAGCCGCTCGCCACCGCGTGGAACGGACCAGAGCCCGGCCGCCAGGTAGCTGATGCCCGCCGTCAGGCCCCCCAGCCGCAGGCCCAGGCGGGCTAACGCCCCCCGCTCGCCTCGGGCGCGATCCGCCGTCCGCTTCCTAACGCCGAACGCCTAACGCCTCGCCCCCCTGCGTCACCAACAGTTTTTCCGCGGCCGGGCGGCCCAGCGTGGTTTCTTGTCCGGCGACGGCGACGGTCACCGTGCCCGCCTCGGCGCGGCTGGCGACCACCTCGCCTTGGGCGCCCAAGGGGAGTCCCGTTTCGGTCAAGAACCGCAGGAATTCGGGCGACTGGTCGACGACGCGCGCCAACCGAAAACGGTCGCCCACCCGGCACTCGGCCAGCGAGCGGCACTCTTCGGTTTCGAGCGAGCCGTCGGCCCGCGGGATCGGGTCGCCGTGCGGATCGACCTGCGGGAATTCGAGGAAGGCGTCGATGCGGTCGATCAAGCGGTCGCTCACCGCGTGTTCCATGTGCTCGGCCTCTTCGTGGACTTCGTCCCAGTTGAGCGCCAAGGTCTTGACCAGGAACAACTCGATCAGTCTGTGCCGCCGCAGCACGCGCAGCGCCAGTGCCTCGCCGGCCGTGGTCAGCCGCACGCCTTCGTAAGGCGCGTAGGTCGCCAGCCCCCCCTCGCTGAGCGTCTTGAGCATGCTGGTGACGGTGCCGGGCGATACGTTCAGCGCCGCGGCGAGCTGGCCCGTGGCCGCCGGCTTGCCCGCCTGGGCATAACCAATCTGGTAGATCGCCTTCACGTAGTTCTCAACGGTCAGACTCGGCACGGCGCGGGGTCTCCGAACCTGGGGACGGCGCACCGCGGCGACGATGCCCTCGGTACGCAATGCCATGTCATTCTATACTTCACGCGGCCGACAATGAGACATTTTGCCACGAGAAAGCGGTGGCTGGTGGCAGAGCCTAAGCGATGCCCCGGCTAGATAGCCACCGGGGCATCGCTTAGGCTCTGCCCCAGCCACCGTGAATGTCTCATTCTCGACCGCGTGAAGTATAGTGCAAACATCGCTTTGCGGGAAACGCCCGCGGACACCCGGGCCCGATTCTGTAGGGAACGCCCTCCGTGGCGTTCCGTATCCCGCCATCACTGCCGCTCGAACAGCACTTTGCGCAGCTCTTCCTTGAACGTCGAACTGGCCTCGGTCGCGATCTTGAAATCCTCCTTGCCGAGCACGTAGAGTTCCAGATCGGACGCGGCCCGGACGGTGGCGTTGCGGGGCAATTCGCTCAAGAGGGCTGCTTCACCGAAGAAGTCGCCCTGGCCCAGCGAGGCCAAAAGCCGCTGGCCGGCGGCGTCGGCCACCAGCACGTCGGCGTTCCCCTTGCGAATGACGTAGAACTTGTCGCCCGCGTCACCTTGCCGTACCACGTCGGTCCCCGCCGCGTGTCGCTCGAAGGCCATTTTGTCGGCCACCTCGGTAAGCGTCCGCGCTGAAAAGCTGCTGAACAGCGGGCAGTTCCGAAGAAACTCGCTGATCGCCGACGACTCAGCCACGACGACGTCGGATATGACCCGTCCATCGACCATGCTCACGATCCGGTCGGCCACGTCGAGAATGCGATCGTCGTGGGTGACGATCAGGATCGTGGTCTGCTCCTCCTGCGCGAATTTCCGCAGCATTTCGACCACGTCGCGTCCCTTTTCCATGTCCAAGGCCGCAGTCGGCTCGTCGGCCAGGATCAAAGCGGGGCGGTTGACCAGCGCGCGGGCAATAGCCACCCGCTGCTTCTGTCCCCCGGAAAGCTGCTCGGGCTTGTAGTGGATGCGATCCCGCAGGCCAAGTTTCGTGAGCAAGTCCTCGGCGCGCGCCTTCATCTCCGACGCCGCGACGTCGTTCAACTCCATGGCCATGCACACGTTCTGAAAAGCCGTCAGCGATTCAAACAAATTGTGGGCCTGAAAGATGAAACCCACGTTGCGGCGAACGTCGACCAATTGCTGGCGAGTCAGGCCCTTGAGTTCCCGGCCCATCACTTGCACGCTTCCCTGCTGGACGGTGCGCAAGGCGCCGATCAAGGTGAGCAGCGTGGTTTTCCCGGAACCGGAAGGGCCGGTCATGATCACGATTTCGCCGCGGGTCAGGTCGAGCGTGTTGTCGAACAGCACCTGCTTGCGAAGTTCGCCGCGGCCGAACTCATAGTTCAAATCGCGGATGCGCACGCCGAGCGGCCCTCCGGCGTGCGGGCCGCGCCGGCTGGGGTGTTCGCGCGTGGCTGAGGACGGGGGCTTGGGCGCCATGGGATTGCCGCTCATCGAAATAACTCCGCGGGATCGGCCGACATCACTTTTCGCATCGTCAGCAGACCGCTGGCGATGCACATCAACACGCTCAGCCCCAACACCGGTATCCCAATCTCCCACTCCAACACGGTTACTTGCAATCCGGTCGCGTGAGCGACCCAAAGGCACACCAATTCGCCGACGACGAAACCAGGCAGAAAGCCCAACAACGAGAGCAAAAGCGCTTCTTGCAGAACCACGGAAACGAAGTAACGATTGGGGTAGCCCATGGCCTTGAGCGTGGCGAACTCGGGCAGGTGGTCGGCGATGTCGGAGTAGAGAATCTGGTAACAGATTACCATCCCGACGACGAAACCCATGACCGTGCCGAGCTCGAAGATGTACCCGATCGGCGTGCTCCTGGCCCAAAAACGCCGCTCCTGATCTTCAAACTCCCGCCTGGTCTGGACCATCACGTCGTCGGGCAACGCGTTCTTCAAGCGGCGTTGCACATCGGATACGTCGGCGCCGACGACCTTGACCAGGCCGACGTCGACGTCGTCGAGGCCGTCCTCGCCGCTGGCGCGTTGAGGAAACAGGTCGAGGTAGGTGATGTTGCCGACGATCAGGTTGCCGTCGTTGGCGAAGTCGGTACCCAGGGTAAAGCCGCCCACGAGCTCGACGTATCCGTCGGCGACCTGCAGCGTCTCCCCTTCCGGCGGCAAGTCGACGCCGTAGTTTTCCTGCTTCGAACGCTCGTCGTACAGCGCCTTGTGCGGTAGCCGAAGCTCGTCGCGGTGGCGTTCCACCTCGGCCAGGTTCAGCACCCGGTCGCCCGGATCGAAGGCCAAAACGCGGATCGGCGATCCCTCCCCCCCATCCCCCCTGGAATTCTCGCGCCGGTTCGTGACCAGGGAAAGCTGGGTCTCAATATACAAGGGCGCGGCCGAGGCCACGCCGTCGCAGGCCCGTGCCTGATACAGTCGCTGCCGCTTGAACGTCTCGCGAACCACAATCGTGTACTTGGCGCCGCTGGTGATGATCAGCTCGGCGTTCATGGCGCGGATCAGCGCCACCGTGCTGTCCAAAAGCGCCCGCTGGAAGCTGAGTTGCATGCACATCAGCAGGACGGCGAAACCAATGCCGCCCAGCGCCAGCAGCAGCCGGCGACGGTCGTGAGTCAGGTTTTTCCACGCTAACGGAGTTCGCATGACCGCTCCATGAACGTCCGCCTCAGAACAAATCCGCCGGATCGGCCGAATTCACCTTGCGCAGCGCGGCCAGCCCCGACAGGGAGCACATGGCGACGCTCATCAATGCCACCTGCCAAGTGAGCGGCCAATCGAGCACCATCGGAAGATGGGTGCCATCGATATCCAGCAGCAGCGGGATCTTAAGGCCGTTTCTCGTGAGGTCATACAGCAGCTTGGAGATGATCCAGCCCGGCACAAAGCCCACCAACGACAAAATCCACGCCTGCTGCAGAACCACGCCCGCCAGGTAGCGGGGACCGTAGCCCATGGCTTTCAAGGTGGCATACTCCGGCATGTGGTTGGCAATGTCGCTCGACAGCACCTGGTAGACGATCGCCGTGCCCACGATGAACCCCACCAGAACGCCCAGCTTGAAGATCACCCCCACCGAGGTCCGCTCAACCCAGTAGTCTTGCTCGCGCTTCGTGATCTGGTCGCGGGTCAATACCCGCACGTCGGGAAGCAACGCCTGCTCCAGCCGCGCCGCGACCTCGTCCGCCTTCGCGCCGGGCGCCAACTTCAGCAGGCCCAGGCTCACCTCGTGCTCGGAACGGTCGGGAAACAGCTCGCCGAAGGTCTGGTCGCTGACAATCACGTCGCCGTCGGCGCCGAAGCCGGTGCCCATGGCGAAGGTGCCCACCACCTTGATGTGCCGGCCGCCGATTTCCAGATCGTCGTTGTGTTCCCACTCGGCGCCGAAGAATTTCTTGCGCGAGAAGGTGTCCATCAAGACGTGCCCCGGCTGTTGCAACAAGGGCAACTGCTCGCGCACCTTGCCGAGCCGGAAGATCTCGTTTTCGGGTCTCAGTCCGATGACGAAGATCCCGCGCCGGTAAAGCTTGTCGTCGTTTCGTTCACGGTCCGGTCGCACGTTTTGCTTGCCGTTCAACCAGTAGTTGAAGCCCACGTAAAGCGGTTTGGCGCCGGCCACGCCCTGGGCCGACAAGGCCTGGTACAACCGCGCGCGGGGAAATGTTCCGGCCTTGGAAAGATAGAAATACTGCCGCGAGACCAACAGCAGATCGAAATCCAGTTGCTCATAAACTTGCGTGGCGGTTCGCCGGGCGGCTCCGAGAAATCCGAGTTGCATCAACACCAGCACCACGGCGAACGCCACACCGGCCACGGCCACCGAAGCGCGGGTCTTGTCGTGCAGCAGATTGAGCCAGGCCAGCGGGGTTTTCATCGGCTCGAGGGGCGGTCGGCGACCGACGCGCCGCCGGAGGCAGTCTTGCCGTCGGAGGGGCGCGCCTCCTTGCCGGGAATGATGTACACGGTGACTTGCAGGTTGATCAGCTTGTCCGCCACGCCGGATCGGTCGAGTTCGACTCGCACTTGCACCGCGCGCTTGTCGGCCGGCGCCGCGCCCGGCACCAGCGGGGCGGCGGTGCTACGGGCGACCATCGTCCCCACGTAAGTCACTTTTCCCCGCAGCAAGCCCGGCAGGGCCCTGCTCTCGATCGACGCCGGGTCGCCGACGTGGATGCTCAAGGCGTTCCCTTCGTAGACTTCGGCGACCGCGACCATCGTTTCCGTGTCGGCCATTTGCAAGATCGGCTGCTGCGAGATCGTTTCACCCTCGCGGAGCAGAATCTTTTCGATGCGCCCCTTCGAGGGCGCCTTGATTTCGGTCATGTCGAGGCGCCGCTGGGCCAACTCGACGCTTTTCGACAATGAATCGAGCTGCACGATGCTGGGAATTCTCCTCTTGCTCGCGTTGGCCGTCCTGAGCTTGGCGTCGGCCTGCTCCTTGGCGAGCTTCATGGAATCTTCGAGTTTCTTCAATTGGTCCTTGGCCGCGGCGAGCTCGCTGTCGGCCTTCTGGACCAGCAGACGCTGGTGCTCGTAGGTTTGGTCGGCGACGATCTCGCGGTTGCCGCCCTGGCGAAGTTTCTTGAGCCGGGCGAGATCCTCCGAGGCCGACCGTTGCTGGAGCGTGAGCGTGTCGATCTTCTCTCGCTGCGCATCCCGGTCGTGCTGTTCCAATTCCACTTGCTGTTGGGCCAGTTCGGCCTCATCCCGCAACGCCACGGCGTATTCTTCTTCCGCCTTCTTTCGATCGACGCCTTCATCGAATTGGGTTTTCGCGAGGTCGTACTCGGCCTGCCGCAGGCGCCGGCTTTCGAGCACGGCCAGGACGTCCCCCTTCTTGACGTCTTTTCCCTGCTCGACGTTCAACTTCTCCAGTCGATCGCCGGGCAAGCCATTGATGCTGACCACGCCGCCGGCCGGTTCCAGGTGCCCTGGCGCGCCCACCCGGTCGCCGGCGGCCGTTTCGCCACTCTCGGTCGTCCGGCCGTTCTTGTCGCCGTTTGAGGAGTACGTCTCGCGCGAGCCGTCGGCGGTCCATTCCAAATGGCCGAGCTGGTACGCCACCGACAGCGCCACGGCGCCGCCGGCCACGGAGGCCAGCAGAATGACAAGGAGTTTTGGTATCATGCGCGCCTACTCGGCGGGGGTGGATTAGGATAGTCTAGGCTTGGGATGGCGTTGCCGCAACTTGGCGGTGGCGTGGTTCGGGTTTTGGCGATTGAAGCGGATGTTCCATGAGAATCACGTCGATCCCACAGGTCTATCGCAACGTCAACCGCTGGCGCGAGATTCTTTCGGTGCTGAGCAAGTACGGGCTTGCCAATTGGGTCAGCCGGCTCGACCTCGAGTTCGCCAAGGGACTCTTCAAGGATCCCGACGGCGAGATTCTTGCTCGGCACCGCCCCGAAACCCGCATCCGGCTGGCACTGACCGAGCTGGGCCCCACCTTCATCAAGCTCGGGCAAATCCTGAGCACCCGCCCCGACCTGATCGGAACGGAACTGGCCGCCGAACTGCAGCACTTGCAGACCGCGGTTCGCGCCGATCCGCCCGCGACCGTTCGCGCCACGATCGAAACCGAGCTGGGCCAACCGATCGAGGATCTGTTCGACGAGTTCGACGATCGGCCGTTGGCCTCGGCTTCGATTGGCCAGGTCCACCGCGCCGCCTTGAAGACCGGCGAAAAGGTGGTCGTCAAGGTGCTGCACGCCGGCATCGAGGACAAGGTGCGCGTCGATCTCGACATCCTCGTGGGGCTGGCGCAGTTGGCCGAAATGATTCCAGAGTTCGCCGGTTTCCGCCCGCGGGCGACCGTGGCCGAGTTCCAGCGGATCCTGCGGCGCGAACTCGACTTCGGCCGTGAGGAGCGGCACATGCAGCAATTCGCCCATGACTTCGCCGACGATCCCACCGTGCGAATTCCCCGCGTGTACCCCGAGTTCTCCACCAGCCGCGCGTTGACGATGGAGTACATCGAGGGGGTGCGGCTCTCCGAGCCGGCCGGCCTGGCCGAAGCCGGTTTCGACCTCGAGGAGGTCGCGCGGCGCGGCGCCGAGCTTTACCTGACGATGATGTTCACCCACGGCTTCTATCACGCCGACCCGCATCCGGGCAACGTGGTGTTGTTGCCCGGCAACGTGATCGGCTTGTTGGACTTCGGCATGGTCGGCCGGATCGACGAGCAACTGCGCGAGACGATCGAGGAAATGCTCTCCGCGCTTTCCCACCGCGACGCGGTCCATCTGACGTCGCTCATCACGCGCATCGGCACCGTGCCGCTGCAACTCGACCAGGCGGCGCTCGGCCTCGACGTGGCCGATTTCGTGGCGCACTACGGCAACCTGCGGCTCGACGATTTCGACCTGGGCGGCGCCTTGAGCGAGCTGATGGAGATGATTCGCCGCTACCGTATCCTGTTGCCGGCGCGGGTGGCGATGTTGATCAAGGTGCTGATCATGCTCGAAGGCACCAGCCGGCTGCTGAGCCCGCGCTTCAGCCTGCTCGAGGTGATGCGGCCTTTCCAGCGTAAGATGATTTTTCGGCGGCTGTCGCCCGCGCGTCAGGCCCGCAAGCTGCGCCGGCTCTTGTCGGAACTGGAGTACCTCGTCGAGGTGCTGCCGCGCGGGCTGGTCGACATCTTGCAACAAGTGCAGTCGGGCCGCTTCGACGTCCACCTCGATCACCGCGGACTCGAGCCGTCGGTCAACCGCTTGGTGCTGGGGATGTTGGCCAGCGCGTTGTTCCTCGGCTCGGCGTTGCTCGTGAGCCAGAAGGTCGAACCTTTCATCCCCTGGCCCTCCATGCTCTCCAAGCTTTCCGTGTTGGGCGTGACCGGCTGCACGGTCAGCATTCTGCTTGGCCTGCGGCTTTTGCGCGCGATCAACAAGTCGGGTCACCTCGACCGGCGGAAGTAGCCGCGTTCCGGCGGGCGGGCACGTCGTGGACGACATCCCAGGCGAGGCCGAGCTTCTCCATCAACACGATCGTCAGGTAGGTCATGTCGAACTCCCACCACTTGTGACCATGCCGGGCCATGCGTTGGAAGGCGTGATGGTTGTTGTGCCAACCTTCGCCGTAGGCCAGAAGCCCGACCCACCACAAGTTACGGCTGTCGTCGTTCGTTTCGTAGTTGCGGTAGCCCCAAATGTGGCTCGCCGAGTTGACGAACCAGGTCACATGCAGCACGGCGACCAGCCGGACGAACATACCCCAGGCGACGAACGACGCGCCGGTGTAGGCGTCCCAGCCGAAATAGCCGATGGCGTAGAGCAGGCCGCCCAAAATGAAATGCGAGGGCAGGAACATCACATGCAGCCACCGCATGCCGCGATCCTTGGCCAGGTCGGGCGCGAATCGCCGCTGCAGATCCTCGTTGTATTCGCGGCCGAAGTTGGGCATGAACCAAAAAACGTGGCTCCACAGGCCCCCGTCGCGCGGCGAGTGCGGGTCGCCCTCCTGATCGCTGAACACATGATGCTTACGGTGGTTGGCCACCCACATCAGCGCCGAACCTTCGCCCGACAACCCGCCCACGAGCGCCAGCAGCCAGCGGATCGGACGATACGTCGAAAAGCTGCCGTGTGTCAATTGACGGTGGTAGCCCAGGCAGACACCGATGCCGCCCGTCAGCCAGTGCAGCAAGGCCATGACCGCCACCGCTTTCCAGGTAAAATAGAACGGTGCGAAGACCAGCCCCAAGTGGACCGCGCCGATCCAGATCGCCACCGGCCAATCGACCCCACGGGACCACGGATCCCGATCGGCGGCGTCCAACTCGGCCGAAGCGAGCTCAGCCTGATCGGGGGAATCATCGGCCACTTCACGCACGTCGGTCGCCACGTATCGTCTCCTGTTTTGTTGATGTCCGCCGGCTTGGTTGATGACTGCCGGCGTCCTCTTCTCATTCTACGAATTCGCAGGTTCGAGCGTGTCACCGGCCGGTCTTGGAAATGTAAAACCTTTGTAAAACTTCGTCGAAGGCGTCGTTCAAAGGCACGTCCAGCCGCCGTCGACCAATACCGTCGATTGATGGCACGGTTCAAATAGCCACTTGCCGGGACCGCAAAGTCGCAATAAGCTCCATGCGGAGTCATCCCATGCCCGCTCAACATGAAATTGCCGAAGGACTCCGATTCGATTCCTTCGCGCCTGGTTACGACGAGAACCGAGGACATCTGCGCCATTTGCCGCGGGAGGAGAAGCGCCGCTCCTTGGCGTGCTTGGCGAACGCCGTCCGAGCGGCGCGCCGCCGATTCATTCTCGACGCCGCGCACTTGGCTGCCGGGCTGAAGAACTTGCTCCCGCTCATCATCGGTGTTTTCCCATGGATTGCGGCGTATTCTCACGCCGCCGAACCGCTTAAGCCCAACATCGTTGTCGTTCTCGCCGATGATTTGGGCTATGGCGACCTGGCCTGTTATGGCCATCCGACGATCAAGTCGCCGAATCTTGATCGCTTCGGCGCCGAAGGCGTCCGCTTTACGAGTTGCTACGCCTCGGCGCCCAACTGTTCGCCATCGCGCACCGGACTGATGACCGGCCGCACGCCGTACCGCGCGGGCGTCCATAACTGGATTCCCTTCATGTCGCCGATGCACGTCGGCGCCGGCGAGGTCACCGTCGCCACGCTCTTGCGCAATGCCGGCTATGCCACCTGCCATGCGGGCAAGTGGCATCTCAACGGCATGTTCAACCTGCCCGGCCAGCCGCAACCGAACGACCACGGCTTCGAGCACTGGTTCTCGACGCAGAACAACGCCCTGCCCAACCATCGCGATCCATACAACTTCGTACGCAACGGCATCCCGGCCGGGCCGCAGCAAGGCTTCTCGTCGGAAATTGTGGCGGCCGAGGCCGTCCGCTGGCTGCGCGAAGGGCGCGATCGGGCGAAGCCGTTCCTTCTATTCGTCTGCTTCCACGAACCGCACGAGCCCATCGCCACGGCGCCGCGGTTCAGCGGTTTGTACGACTACCGCGACGATCCCAGCCGGGCCGATTACTACGGCAGTGTCACGCAAATGGATGACGCCTTCGGCAAACTGATGCAAGCGCTTGACGACTTGCAATTGCGCGATTCGACGTTCGTCTTGTTCACTTCCGACAACGGGCCGGCCCGCACGCGCTGGCACAACGTCGGCTCGAGCGGTCCCTTGCGCGAGTTCAAGGGCCACGTCTACGACGGCGGCATCCGCGTGCCAGGCATGATCCGCTGGCCCGGCCATGCCCAGCCGCGGACGGTCTGCGACGAGCCGATCATTGGCCTCGATCTGCTGCCGACCGTCTGCGCCATCGCCGACGTGACGCCGCCGACCGACCGACCGCTCGACGGCGCCAGCCTGCTGCCCGTCTTTGCCGGCGAACGCGTGCGCCGCACCACGCCCCTCTACTGGCAATTCAATTGGGCCGGCTCGGCGCCGAAAGTCGCGATGCGCTCGGGCGACTGGAAGATCCTGGCCAAGCTCGACCGGCAAACCAAGGCCGCAGGCGACATCACCGAGGAAGACAACCGCGCGCTGAAGACGGCGGAGCTGATCGACTTCGAGCTTTACAATCTGCGGCAAGACATCGGCGAAACGACGGAGTTGTCCAAGCGCGAGCCGGAGAAGCTTGCCGAATTGACTTCCGCGCTCAACGAGATGTATCACGAAATTCGCAACGCCACGCCGACCTGGCCGGCCTGGAAGTGGCCGCGCTACGAAGCCCAGCGGATCAAATGGCCCGATTACACGGCCAAGCCCTTGGCGACGGCGAAGCAAGAGGACAACTGAGCCATGGGCGGGTAATCGGTAAACACGCGGCTGACACTTCCGGCAGCGCCAGCGGCCGATCAAGATCCAGAGCACCAGGAACGATTCCTGACCGCTCACATTATAGTATACGATACCCTACTGAAACCCTCAAGTCGCCAGCAGTAGCCGGCCCGGCACCTGCAGGTAGTTCTTGATCTCGTTGAGGAACCTCGCGGCGGCGGCGCCGTCGATCAGGCGGTGGTCGTAGGAAAGGCTCAAGGGCATCATCAACCGCACCTTGATCTCGTCGTCGTCCGTGACGACGGGCAGCTTGCGCGAGCGACCCAGCAGCAGGATCGCGGCTTCGGGATGGTTGATGATCGGCGTGGAATAAGTCCCGCCGATGGCCCCCAGGTTGCTGATCGTGAAGGTGCCCCCGCGCATGTCGTCCAGGCTGAACTGGTTGTTGCGCGCCTTGGCGGCGATCTCGGTGAGACCTTGGGCGATCTGCGGTATCGTCATCCGGTCGACCTCGCGCATCACCGGCACGACCAGCCCGCGTTCGGTGTCGACCGCCACGCCCAGGTTGACGTAATCCTTGTAGATCACCCGGTCGGCCTCCAGGTCGAGCGTGGCGTTGATCACGGGATGCAATTGCACGGCGTGCGCGACGGCCTTCATCACGAACGCCATCATCGTCAGCTTCAGTTCGGTGCCGACGTAATCGGCCATGCCCCCCTTGCGAATCCGCTCCAGTTCGGTGATGTCGGCGTCGTCGAAGTTCGTGACGTGGGGAATGGTCACCGACGAGCGTGCCATGTTCAAGGCGATCGTCTTGCGGATCTTTGAAAGCGGCTGGACTTGAATCGATCCCCAATGGTCCTGGCTCGGCGCCGCGTTGGGCACGGTCACTTTGCGCAGCGCCGGCGCGTGCGCCGCGGCCGATTGCCGCACCGCCTTCTTGACGTCTTCCTCGCTGATTCTGCCACTGGGCCCCGTGCCGACGACGCGTGCCAGGTCGACGCCCAACTCACGGGCCAGCCGCCGCGTGGCCGGACCGGCCGGCGCGGCGACGGCGGGCGCCTCAGCCTGCGCCGTAGCGGTACGGCCGGCGCCGCCGTTGGCGGCCGCTGAGGGGGCGGGCGCCTGGCCCGGTTGCGGTTTTGGCGCGACGGCCGTCGCCGCGGGCGCCAGCGAGGCTACAGGGGCTGGCTTGGCGGGCGCGGGAGCTTTGGGCTGGATGGGGGCCGGCTTGGCTGCCCCCGGATTGGCCGGTGCCGCCTGTTTGGACGGCGTTGGCTGTTTGGCCGGCGTTGGCTGTTTGGCCGGAGCGGGTTTCTCAGCGGAAGCCCCGGCAGGCGCGGCCGAAGCCTCGATCGACAGTAACAGGCCGCCGACCGGCACGCTATCACCGGGCTTGACGTGCAATTTGACCACTTTGCCCGCCTGTGGACAGGGAAGCTCGACCGTGGCTTTGCCGGTTTCGACCTCAACCACCGCCTGATTCGCCTGGATCTCATCCCCTTCCTTGACGAGCACGCTGACGATGTCGCCCGACTCGATGTTCTCGCCCAGGTTGGGCAGCTTGATGTCTATGGCCATGAAGGTGAGTGGTGAGTGGTGAGTGGTGAGTGGTGAGAAATCAGGAGAAAGGAAAAAGGAACAAGGAGAAAGTGGGACAGAAGCAGGGGGCAGTCAAAGTTCGCGCCTTGAGTTCGTGATTTTCGACCTTCCGCCTACTTTGTCATTTCTCCTTTTAACTTTCTCCTCGTGCCCTCGCCCTCGCCGCTACGCGGTCGTGGGATCCATCTTCTCGGGGTCGATTCCCAACTGGGCGATCTCGTTGGCCAGCCGCCCGCCGTCGAATTGCCCGCGGCGCGCAAGCTGCGTGAGCGTGGCCAGCGTGATGCACTCGGCGTCGACCTCGAAGTGCCGCCGCAAGTGCGGCCGTGTGTCGCTGCGGCCCAGCCCGTCGGTGCCCAGGGCCGTCAATCCTCCCTGTACCCAGGGCGAAACTTGCTCGGGCACCGCGCGGACGTAGTCGGAACTGGCGATGAACGGTCCCTCAGCGCCGGCCAGCGTCCGACTGACGTACGAGGTCCGGGGCGGCTCGCCGGGGTGCAGCAAATTCCAGCGCTCGACCGCCTGGGCCTCGCGGCGAAGCTGGGTGTAGCTCGTCACGCTCCAGGCCTGGCTCGATACCCCGTAGCGCTCGGCCAGGATTCGCTGTGCCCGCAGCGCCTCGCGCAAGATCGCCCCGCTGCCGAAAAGTTGGGCCTTGGGAGCCTTCGGTCCGGCATCGAACGTGGCCACCTGGTAGATGCCCTGGACAATGCCTTCCTCAACACCGGCCGGCATCGAGGGCATACGGTAGTTCTCGTTGTGCAGCGTGATGTAGTACATGACGGGGTCGCCGTCCTCATACATCCGCCGCAGGCCCTCCATCACGATCACGGCCGTTTCGTAGGCGTAGGCCGGGTCGTAGGAGCGCACCGTGGGATAGGCCATCGAGAACAAGTGACTGTGGCCGTCCTCGTGTTGCAGGCCCTCGCCGTTGAGCGTCGTGCGGCCGGCCGTGCCGCCCAGCAGAAAGCCCTTCGCGCGCGCGTCGGCGGCGGCCCAAATCAAGTCGCCGATCCGCTGGAAACCGAACATCGAGTAGTAAATGAAGAAGGGGATCATGTTGATCCCGTGCGTGGTGTAGGCGGTGCCGGCGGCGATGAAGCTCGACATCGAGCCGGCCTCCGTGATCCCCTCTTCGAGGATCTGCCCGTCTTTCGCTTCACGGTAATAAAGGAACTGCTCCGAATCGACCGGTTCGTACAACTGCCCGGTATGGGCGTATATGCCGCACTGCCGGAAGAGCGGGTCCATGCCGAACGTCCGCGACTCGTCGGGCACGATCGGCACGATGTACTTGCCGATTCCCTTGTGCTTCAATAGCCGCCCGAAGTGCTTGACGAAAGCCATCGTGGTCGAGACCTCGCGCTCGCCGCTGCTCGATAGCGATTCGGCGAATTCGTCGATCCGGGGCACCCGGATCGCGGGCGAGTTCGTGACCCGCGTCGGGACGTAACCACCCAAGGCTTCTCGCCGCCGGCGGAGGTACTCCATTTCGGGGCTGTCTTCGGGCGGCCGGTAAAAGGGCGCCCGCGCGACGTCCTCATCGGCGATCGGGATGCCGAAGCGACTGCGGAACTCGCGGTATTCCTCCTCGTTGAGCTGTTTCTGCTGGTGCGTGATGTTGCGGCCCTCGCCCGCCTCGCCCAGGCCGTAGCCCTTGACCGTCTTGGCCAGGATCACGGTCGGCTTTCCCTCGCTCTCGACGGCCGCCTTGTAGGCCGCGTAGACCTTTTCCGGATCGTGGCCACCGCGCCGCAGCGAGCGGAGTTTGTCGTCGGAGAGGTGGCCGACCATCTCCGACAACTCGGGATACTTCCCGAAAAAGTTCTCGCGGATGTAGCTGCCGGGCGAGACGGTGTACTTCTGGTACTCGCCGTCGATCACCTCGTTCATCCGTTTGACCAACAGTCCGCTTCGGTCCTGAGCGAGGAGCGGATCCCAGTCGTCGCCCCAGATGACCTTGAGCACGTTCCAGCCGGCGCCGCGAAAGGCGCCTTCGAGCTCCTGGATGATCTTGCCGTTGCCGCGCACGGGACCATCGAGCCGCTGCAAGTTGCAATTGACCACGAAAATCAGATTATCGAGTTTCTCGCGGCTGGCGAGCGTAATGGCGCCCAAGGTCTCCGGCTCGTCGCACTCGCCGTCGCCCAGGAAGGCCCAGACCTTGCGGCCGTTCGTTTCCAGGATACCGCGGTCGCTGAGGTACTTGTTGAACCGCGCCTGGTAGATGGCCATGATCGGTCCCAGGCCCATCGAGACGGTGGGGAATTCCCAGAAGCCGGGCATCAGCCAGGGGTGCGGATAGCTCGAAAGCCCGCCGCCGGGGGCCAACTCCTGACGGAAGTTGATGAGCTGCTGTTCCGTCAGCCGGCCCTCGAGGAAGGCTCGGGCGTAGATTCCCGGCGCGGCGTGCCCCTGGAAATAGATGATGTCACCCGTATAGTTTTCGCCCTTGCCGCGGAAGAAGTGGTTGAAGGCGACTTCATACAGCGTGGCCGCGGAAGCGTAGGTCGAAATATGTCCCCCGATGCCGTGCTCCTGATGATTGGCGCGCGAGACCATCGCCATCGCGTTCCAACGGATGATGCTCTTGATCCGCCGCTCGATCTCGCGGTTGCCGGGGTATTGCGGCTGTTGATCGACGGAGATGGTGTTGATGTAGGGGGTGTTGATGGCAAAGGGGAGTTCCACCCCCTGTTGGGCGGCGACCTCATCGAGCATCGAGAGCAGGAACTTGGCGCGCTCCGGTCCCTTGGCCTCCAGCACGTACTGGAGCGACGCCAGCCATTCGGCCGTTTCGACCGGGTCGACGTCGGTGTCGAGCGGGATGGTTTCGGCTTGCGCCATTTGGTACGTGCTCCCGTATGATGAACGCCACGCCACCGCGGGCTCGGCTGTGGCAAGCCCTGTATTATTCCGCAATCCGCATCGCAGGTAAAGGGCAGCGGGCCGGCCCGGAGGCGGCACGTTGAAAAGAAAAAGGGCATGGGCCAATCGTTGACCCATGCCCTGGCGCTGGTTCGTTCAAAACGATCCGGGGTCAGGTCTCGCGTTCGTGTTTGACCTTGTCCACCTTGAACCGCCGCGGCGCCGCCCGCGCTGAGGGATCCTCCTGGGCCGATTCGTCCACGGGTCCCGGACTCTCATTGGGATCAAGCTGGGGTTGCGCGTCGGCGCCGCCGGCGTCGTTCGAGTCACCTCTCGGCTTGGCCCGCGTCGGCTGGCCGCTCCTTGGGTTGGTCGCGGGCCGCGGCGCGTCGAAGGTCGATGGGGCCGGCGACTCGGCGCCCACCACGGGGTTGCCGCAGGGATCGAGCGGCACGCGATACACCATCGTCCGTGGCACGCGGTAGGTGTACGTCACCGGCACCCGCTTCTCCACCAGCCGGGGCACGCGCACCGTTTCCTCCGTCGCGACTTGGCGGCAGACTCGCACCTGCACGTCCTCGACACGCTCTTCCTGGACCATTCGCATCGTCGTCACCGGTATCTTGCGGACCATTTGCCGACGTTCCATGCGGCAAACCTTGACCGGCACTTTGTTCTCGACGTGCTCCGTCACCGGCCGGCAAACCGTGAACGGAACGCGTCGGACCTGCTCTTCTCGCACCATGCGGCAGACCTGCCTCGGCACTTTCTGAACGACGATTTCGTCCACGTACCGAGTGACCTGCATCGGCACCTTGCGCGTCACCCATTGCGGCTGCAAGGTGGTTTCGGGCACCTGCTGGGTCACGATATTCGGCTGGTAGACGCGTTGCACCAACATCGTGCCGGGCCGTTGCTCCGGCGTCCAAAACAGTCCTCCGCGCTGGTAGGCGGTGCGGCCGGTGAGCGGATCGGCGACGCACGCACCGGGCTGCCACCTCAAGCGGTTGCGAACGCGACCGGGCTGATAGACCTGCTGTTCGACGAATTGCCCTTGGTCGACCTGCACCGCGCGAAGCGTCGTCACCGGCTGCATCACGGTGCAACTCTCCTCGCGCTCGACGGTCTCGACCACCGGACGGCGCACCGTGCGGCACACCTCGTTCTCCTCGGTTTCCCAGACGGGGCGGTTGACGACGTAGCGTTCCTCGCGCTCCTGGGTTTCGTAGACGTTGCGCACGACGTCGTAGGAGCGGTCGTCGATGCGTTCTTCCCAGACGGGCTGCTCGACGCAGTACGTTTCCTCGCGCTCGCTCGTCTCGTAAACCGGCTTGGCGACCAGGTAGCGATTTTGGCGCACTTCCGTTTCCCAAACAGGGCGGTAGCTGGTGACTTGGCGCTCGTCGTAGACGGTTTCATATTCAAGGCGGTAGGCGTTGACCTGCCGTTCTTCGTAGACGGTTTGGCATTCGAGACGGTAGACCGTTTCACAGCAAGTGGATTGCGCCTGCGCCGAAGCGGCAAGCAGCGCGCCGGCGACGAATGTGAGTGCGGTTTTCATGATGACCCCATGACCCTTTCTTGACCATGTACCTGCGCCGGAGCAGTCGCTCCGGCGGGCGTGCTAATGCGAAGCCGTTTCCGGTGCCGCGGCGTCGCGCCAACGGCGTCCCTTTAAGAGAATGTGGCCGAACAAACGCCATCTTGCAAACAGAAAAGTTTATCAAACACCATGCCGACAGCTCATAAACTATATCAGGAACATGGGTTACGAAGGAGGAAAATTTCCTAAAGATTTTTTGGCCCTGCCGCCGACTCTGGGACGTCGAAGTGCGGATTGGGACGATTAGGTAAAATGTACTAGAATGGTGGCTGGGGCAGCGGAGCCTAAGCGATGCCCCGGTCGCTATCGAGCCGGGGCTTGTTCCGAGCGACTCGGCCGGAGTACATTGGCGCCACCTTCGAGTCGCGTCTCGGCGCCGTTTTGGTGCTCCCATGGCCTCTGATTTCCACACCGATGACCTGTCCGCCGATTCGCTCCCGCGCGCGCTGGCTCGGCACGCGATCGAGTTGCCGCCGCCGCGAACCGAAACACTCGACGCTTACCGCAAGCTGCTCTGGGATTGGAACAGCAAGCTGAACCTGACTCGGCATACCGATTATGAGAAGTTCGTCGCGCGCGACGTGGTGGATTCGCTGGTCGTCGAGCGGCGGCTTGCCCCGGACGAGCGGGTGCTGGACGTCGGTACCGGGGGAGGTGTGCCGGGCATCGTGCTGGCGATTGTGCGTCCCGATCTGACGGTGACGCTTTCGGAATCGGTGGCCAAGAAAGCCCGCGTCGTCCAGCAGATCGTCCAGGAACTTGGGCTGCCGATTGCCGCCCACCATTGTCGGGCCGAGGATCTGCTGGGCCACCAGCCGTTCGACACGCTCGTCGCCCGCGCCGTGGCGCCGTTGGCGAAGTTGCTGACTTGGTTTCAGCCGCACTGGGGCGCCTTCGAGCGGCTGCTGGTCATCAAGGGGCCCGGTTGGGTTGAAGAACGCCACGAAGCCCGGCAACGCAACTTGTTCAAGGGACTGCGCCTGCGTAAACTCGACACATGGCCGCTGCCCGGCACGAAATCCGAAAGCGTGCTGCTGGAGATCCGGCCGGAACCGTAGCGGCCCTTACCCCACACACAATGAATCCATAGAGTCCATATTCAGGCCCAATTTCCAGGAGGCGGTGCCCCATGTCGGACCACGTGACTCGGCGTGACTTCTTGCGCAACTCATCACTTGTGGCAACGGCCGCCCTGGCGGGCGATTGGACCCGCGGCGCGGCAAGGGCCATCGAGCCGATCGCCCGCAATGGCGTGGCGAAGTTCAAGTTCAGCCTCGCCGCCTACAGCTATCGCGACTTGTTCTCGGCCAAGAAGGGCGATGACCGGGCACCGTTGACGCTCTTCGACTTCGTCGACGATTGCGCTAAAATGGGCCTCGACGGGACCGAGCTGACCTCATACTATTTTCCGTCCGATACCGACGATCCCTACCTGCGTCAACTCAAGCAGCACTGCTTTCGCCTGGGGCTGGACGTGTCGGGCACAGCCGTGGGCAATGACTTTTGCCACCCGCCCGGACCCGAACGCGACAAGCAACTCGCCTCGGTCAAGCGGTGGGTCGATCGGGCCGAGATCCTGGGCGCGCCGATCATCCGCATCTTCTCTGGGTCGGTGAAGGAGAAGCAGACCGAGTCCGAGGCGAGGAATCTGGCGGTGGCGGCCATCGAGGAGTGTTGCCAGTACGCCGGCCGGCACGGCATTTACCTGGCGCTGGAGAACCACGGCGGATTGACCGCCACGATCGACGGCCTGCTGGGGCTGGTCCGCGCGGTCGAGAGTCCCTGGTTCGCGGTGAATCTCGACACGGGCAACTTCAATAGTTCCGATCCGTATTCCGACGTGGCTCAGCTCGCCCCCTATGCGATGAACGTGCAAGTCAAGATCTCGATGCATCCCGCCGGCGGCCAACGTGAGCGGGCCGACTTCAAGCGGCTCGCCCGGATCTTGTCGGACGCCGCGTACCGCGGCTACATCGTGCTCGAATTCGAGGAGCCGGAGGAACCGCGCGAGGCTTGCCCGCGCTATATCGACGAAATCAGGGCCGCGTTTGCCTAGCGGGCGTTGCAGATAAAACGTGGATCGTAGTACCAAGTATGCCGGAGGAAGCCGTGGAGACCGAAGCGATGGGCCGAGTTGTCGTTGAGGCAACCATTGAAAACTCAGGTGATCTTTGGGACGTCGAACGCGGGCGGTTACCGGCCGATCAGGTGCGGCGGATCACCGTTACCGACGCGCTCGCCGACACCGGTGCCACGTTACTTTCGCTGCCGACGAGCATGATTCAGCAGTTGGGGCTGACGAAGCGTTCCACACGGCGTGTGACGAGCACGACGGGAGTGGTCGAGGCGGCCCTCTATGGCCCAGTGCGACTGACGATCCAGGGCCGCGATTGTACGATGGACGTCTTGGAGGTTCCCGACTCCGTGCCCGTCCTGATCGGCCAACTGCCGCTGGAACACCTCGACTTCGTCGTCGATCCAAGAAACCGCTGCTTGATCGGCAACCCGGCGCACGGCGGCGAGCATATGTACGAGCTGTTTTAGAGCCTATCCCAGAACTCGCGGAGAGCGGTCGCGCACTGTCGTGGGACGGCCTTCCCAGGCCGTCCGTAGCGGAAGCTCACCGGTCCGCCGGGCGGCCCACGAATCGGAAGGGATCTTTTTTACGAAAAAAGCACGCTCGTTGCGCAGCAACGAACGTGCAAAAAAAAACGGCAGCGAAGCGAAAAAAAAACGACTTCCGAATACCCCATGACGTCTGAGCGAGCCGCGTAAGCGGCATCCAATTGCCGTGCCAACCTTCGCCCTACCCCACGGTCTTTTGGATCTCTTTGGGAGGGGTTTCGGAATGGTTTTTTTTCGCGCAGCGACGAGGCGCGAACGGGCCCCCTGCGGCTAATACTCAAATGAGGGACGCGCCTCCGCCGAGCGCTCCCGTTCGAGCGCGCGCCCGAGCTTCGAGACGTCGACATAAACTGCCGCGGCGTCGGCGCGCCCGAGCTCGTCGATCGCGCTATCAGCGCCCAAGACGCTCGCAATCCATTCGCGCGCTCGCGGGTCGCCCGCGCGCGCCTGCCCAGTGGCGGACTCGACGAGACGTTGCCACGCCGCAGGTGTCACGACCTCGAACACAACCGCCCAGTAGTTGGTTTCGACCGGCTCCGGCGTGCGGGGGCGCGGATCGATTATGGTTGGGGCGCCGTCGCCTCCGCCCGCTCGCTTGGACCGCGCTGCCTCCGCGGCGCCGAGTACGTCGGTGAGCGCAACGTGCGACGCGACGGCGCGCACCGCGAGCTCGATTCGCGCCGCGTCGGCGAACCCGATGGTGCGCTGAATCCATATTCGCGCCCTGTCGTCCCCTAAAAGCGCCTCCTCGTACGCAACCTCGACGATCTCGCGCCATGCATCGAGGGTGATCGTGCGAAATCGCGCAAAACGCCGGGGCTGGCGGCGTCGGGAGGGTGATGCGCGTCTGGGGGCCCCTGGCCGTCGGTGTAATATGCATAGGCTAGGGTGCCGGGTCGAATGACACGGCGGAGTGGGGCTGCGCCGGACAGACATGCGGGGGCGCCGACGCTCGGAAAAAACTGGCAAAACCGTACCTTTACCCGACGAAAGCCTCGTCGCCGGTGGCACGGCGGCGCGATGCGTGGGAGGAAGTCTTGGGCGTCTAAAGCCGGGCAATCCGCCGAGACGGGTTTCCTTGTCGGTACAGGTGCGGTTTTGCCAGTTTTTTCGTGCGCAGTTTCGGCTGCGCCGAAGCCGCGTTATTTGTGCGCGTGTGCGTGTGCGCGTGTCGTGCCGGATGCGCGGTTCTTCTGCACGCGGCGGCGCTCATATGCTACGGTCGTCCAGCATGGGCGTCTGAATACGTGGACGGTTGGTCTGTGGACGGTTGCTCGCTACATTTTCGTTTTGACGGTCTGCTCACGCTACCTTCTCACGCGGCCCGAGGCCATGCCCGCCACCAGCGCCGCGATCTCATCCTTGGTGACGTAATTGAAGTCGCCCCGGATCGAGTGCTTGAGGCAACTCGCGGCGACGGCGAAGTGCAACGCCTTCGCAGGCTCGGCAAAATCGTTCGAGTTCAATGCGTGAATCAACGCCCCGCCGAAGGCGTCGCCCGCGCCGACGCGGTCGACGATGTCGCGGATCTCGTAGGGGCGATACTCCCCCTGTTCGTCGAGCGGGGCGAAATAGGCGCTATCGGCCGCCACGTCCAAGAGCATCGCGCCCCAGTTGTTGTGGTCGGCCGAGAAGCTCTCGCGGAGCGTGATCGCCACCTTCGAGAGATTGGGAAACCGCTCTACGATCTGCTGGGCCACCCGGTGGTACGCGCGAGCATGAATCCGCCCCGCTTCGATCGACGTCCCCTCGGCGTGAATCCCCAGCACGTCGGCCGCGTCCTCCTCGTTGGCGATCAGCAGGTCGACCCGCGGCAAGATCCGCGACATCGACTCGCTGGCCAGTTGCTTGGCCGACGTGCCCGGCTTCCAACGCCAGAGTTTGTTGCGGAAGTTCAAGTCGCATGAAACGGAAAGCCCGCGCTCCTTGGCCGCTTCAACCAGCGCCAACGTCGAGCGAAACGCGCCGGCGCCCAACGCGGGGGTGATGCCGGTGACGTGGACCCACCGCGCGCCGGACAGCGCCGCTGCGAAGTCGTATTCCTCCGGCTCCGCCAGGCTGACGGCGCTATGGTCGCGGTCGTAAACCACGGTCGAGCTGCGCTGGTTGGCGCCCGTCTCGACGAAATAAACCCCCAAACGGCCCACTTCGCGGCGAAGCACATGGGCGGTGTCGACGCCCAGACCGCCGAGCACCGCGAGCAGGCTCTCGACGATCGGGCTCTTGGGCAACGCGCTGAGAAAGCGGGTTTTCTCGCCCAACAGGGCCAGCATGGCGCAGACGTTGGCCTCGGCACCGGTAAAGCTGACTTCGACCTTGCCAGGCAGCGCCTGGCGAAATCGCAACGACCCCTCCGGGGCGATGCGCATCATGATCTCGCCGAAGGCAAGGAACATGCAATACCTTCCTTATCAAACGGAACCCGAGCCGGGGAGGAACTCGCGCACTGCGCTGTAGCAGAATTCGCAAGAATTCTGGCGTAACTCGAGTCCACGGCCTGACTTCTTGCGAAGCCAGCGACGGAACCATGAATAATCCAGGCTAGCCGTGGCTCGCCGGGGCATCGCTTAGGCTCTGCCACCAGCCACCACGTTTTCGTGACAAAATGTCTCATTGTCGGCCGCAATTCTTACGAATTCCGCTACCACGCCCAGCGACCCAACGGGCGCGAGGACGTCGTCTACCAGCGCTCCGTGTCGCCGATGGCATGCTCGACGAGGATCAACAGTGCGTTGGGGTCGTAGGGTTTGCGCACGAAGTACTGGCAGCCCGCCGCGCGCGAACGACGGATGATGTCGGGACGCTCCATGCCGCTCAAGATGATCACCGGAATCGAACAGGTCTCGATCGAGTCGGCCAGTTCCTGGCAGATCGAGAGACCGTCGGCGTCGGGCAGACGCAAGTCCAACACCACCAGGTCCGGAAGCTGATGGCGGGCGATGGCCAGACCCAGTTCGCCGCTGGCCGCGACCAGGATCTCGAACCCCTGTCGTCCCAGGCGCTGGCCGAGCAGTTCGACCATCACGTCGTCGTCGTCGACGATCAGGATTCGTCGCCGCTTGGAATGTGGAACGGGCCGCGCTTGCGGATTTTCCAGCAGTTGTGCATGCATCGGTTGGAGGGGGCCTGTTGCTTGTCGCGGTTCGGCGGGTCGGCGCGGAGCGCAGGGGGGATCGCTTGGTAACAAGCCGGCGAGGCACACAACTCTACGCGACGTTTTTCGATTAGTCAAATGGGGAAAGGTATGATCGACTCGACCGCCGGTTATCCAAGTTGGCGCGAATTGATCGAGAAATTGGTTGACGAGGCCGCGAGCCTCACCTTTTTTTCCAGTCGATCCCCGACATCGAAGCCAGCGCCAGTTCCAGGGCATGTGTGCCGTCGCGCGCGTGGCCCTGGGCGGCCAGCGCGATGTAAAGCTGCTGGGCCAAGGCCAGGCCGGGTAGCGCAAGTCCCATCCGCCGCGATTCGGCCAGGGCGATGCCCATGTCCTTGATGAAATGCTCGACGAAGAAACCGGGGTCGAAGTTGTTGGCAATGATCCGCGGCCCCAGGTTGGCCAGCGACCAGCTTCCCGCCGCGCCCGGAGTGACCGACTGCATCACGGTGGCAAGATCCAATCCCGCGCGGTAACCGTACAGCAGCGCTTCGCAGACGCCGATCATGTTGCCGGCGATCAGGATCTGGTTGACCATCTTCGTGTGCTGGCCGGCGCCGGGACCGCCCTGGTGGATGATCGTCTTGCCCATCGCCTCCCAACAGGGCGCCAGCGCGTCGACCACTTGCTTGTCGCCGCCGATCATGATCGAGAGCCGTGCTTCGCGGGCGCCGACGTCCCCGCCGGAGACCGGAGCGTCGACGCTGGACACGCCGCGCGCCTGGGCCGCGTGGGCAATCTCCTCGGCCAGCGATGGTTCGCTGGTGGTCATGTCGACCAGCACGTTGCCTGGCTTGCACGCGGACAACGTGCCATCGGGCCCCAGCACGACCGCGCGCACGTCGCTTGGAAAGCCGACGATCGTGAAGATCACGTCGGAGGCCTCGGCCACGGCCCGCGGAGAATCGGCCCAGTGGGCGCCCTTGGCCAGCAGCCCTTCGGCCCGCGAGCGTGTACGATTGTAGACCGTCACCGCGAAACCCTTGGCCAGCAGGTGACCGCACATGCTCGACCCCATCACACCGGTGCCGATCCATCCAAGGCGCGTTTTATTGGGGGAAATTGTCATTGCTACCATCGCTCGGTGGGGCGTTGCAGGACTTCGTTGAGGATCACGGCACTCCGCAAACTCTGGGGATTGTCGAGCAATGCGAGCAGGAATTCGGCCGGTACGGTAACAGCGGGCGTGGTGGGGGCGTCGCCCGACTGGCCCTCCAAGCTCGGTTCGGCGTCGCGCGACGAGAGATGGCCCACCTGGTGCGCAAAGACCTGGTGCAAGTGCGACTCGATCGCCTCGTCGGCCTGGTCCACGCTCGTCAGGTGGCTGGCCCGCGTGGTGAAGGCGCCTGTGTCGAGGTGCTGCCGCACATGCTGGGCCACCGCGGCGCCCGTGGGCGCTTCCTCGATGGCCTGGGCCTGGACGATGTCGGACGCCCCAATTTCGATCAGACGTCGAGGTGGTTCCAAGGGACGCGGTTCCGCGGTTCGGCTTCCGCGCTTCTCGGCGGCACGCTTCAGGAAGTCGCTGACTTCGTCCTCGACCTCGCGCCGGCCCCCAGGGACGCGCGGCCGTGGCGGCGGGGCCGGGCGAGCCGGCTTCCGCCGCTGCGCGGTGGCGGCCTTTCCCAGCTTGTTGAGGGCGGCGATCGACATCACCACGATGACGACGATGACCTTGATCGTATCCAGGTCGATGCCTGCCAGCAGGTGCGGGGCCGACGACAGAGGCAACGCGACATCCATCATTGGCTCCTCACCGGCGCCCGGTTGCCGCCGACACCGGCGATCGCCGATCGCATATCGGTGTCGGCTTGCACGTTCTTGAGCTTGTAATAATCGAGAATGCCCAAGGTTCCCTTGCGGAAGGCGTCAGCCACCGCCTTGGGCACTTCGGCCTCGGCCGCGACCACGCGCGATCGGCTTTCCTCGATCTGAGCCACCATCTCCTGCTCGCGGGCGACGGCCATGGCGCGGTCGCTCTCGGCGCGGGCGCGGGCCGTGCGCGTGTCGGCCTCGGCCTGGTCGGCCTGCAAGCGGGCGCCGATGTTGTCGCCCACGTCGATGTCGGCGATGTCGATCGAGACAATCTCGAAGGCCGTTTGCGAATCGAGCCGGCGCGCCAGCACCGCTTTCGAGATCCGATCGGGGTTCTCCAGCACGTCGCTGTGCGATTCCGAAGAGCCGATGGCACTGACGATTCCTTCGCCGACGCGGGCGATGATCGTCTCCTCGGTCGCCCCGCCGATCAACTGTTTCAGATTGGCCCGCACGGTGACGCGGGCCTTCACCTTGAGCTGGATGCCGTTCTTGGCCACGGCGTCGAGCGTTTGCCGGCCGGAATTGCGGGCGGGGCAGTCGATGACCTTGGGGTAGACGCTGGTCTGCACCGCTTCAAGCACGTTGCGGCCGGCCAGATCGATGGCCGTGGCCAGCTTGAAAGAAAGGTCGATCGTCTTGGCCTTGTTGGCGGCGATGATCGCGCGGATCACCAAGGGGACGTTGCCCCCCGCCAGGTAGTGGGCTTCCAAGGCTTTGCTGGTGATACCGGTGGTCTCGTCCAGGCCGGCCTGAACGGCCATGATCTTGCTGCGCACGATCACCGTGGGGTTGACCTTGCGAAAGGTCATGCCCAAAAGGTCGAAGATGGTGATCCCGGCACCGGTGCTCACCGACTGAATCCAGAAGCGGAAATAGCGCGCGAAGACGGCCAGGAAAATCAAGGCCGCGATCAACGCGGCGATCATCACCACCACGCCCAGGATGGTCCACATGTCGTTGGTTTGCGCCAAGAGTCGCACGGTAAGTTCCTCCAACGCAATCGTCGCCTGGCGCGGGGGCATTGTCAAGCCAGCGCTTCATCGAACCTGCGTTTTATGATTCACGCGGTCGAGAATGAGACATTCACGGTGGCTGGGGGCCGCGTCAACCCGGCGATTCGTCGAACGGGTTCAATCCCATCTCGTCGAACGGCTGAGAGAGGGGGTCGTCCGGGTCGTCGGAGCGTGGCCGTTCGGCGGTCGGCCGGACGACGATCCGTGTGCCGCGGACTTCGACCACCTTGACCCAGGCGCCCTTTTCGATCGCCATTCCCTCGCTGAGCGCGTCGACGTGGCGGCCGTCAATCAGCACCGCGCCGCCCGGCAGCATCAGGCTTTTCGCCTCGCCGACGCGGCCAACCAGGCTTTTGAGTTCGCGGCGCTGGTCGTCGTCAGGCAGCACGTCCGCGCTGGTCGGCACAGCGAGCAAGAAACGCCGGCCAAGCCTCGTTTCAGGCCAGAAGTGCAACGCCGCCGCCAACACGGCCGGGACCGCCAAGACCGCCAAGCCGAGAAAACTGAGTCCGTACCAAGGGCCGCGGAAGAAGGCCAATCCGACCGCGGCAATCACCGCGACCAGCGACAGGAAGCCAATGATGCCACCCGAAGGCACGAACACTTCCGCACTGGCCAGCGCCAGCCCGAGCAGCATCAGCACGGCGGCCCAAAACAGCGGATCCATCACGAATTCGGCCTCAGCTCACAATCGCGCACCAGCACGCGGTTGCCGCGGACTTCGATGACCTCGACTCTCCGCCCCCGATCGACGAACTCGCCGTCGGCCAGCACGTCGACCCATTGCTCGCCGAATTGCGCCTTGCCGCCTGGCATCAGAGGGGTGGTGGTCACCCCGTGGGTGCCCAGCAAATGGTCGAGCTGAGTGAGCGACTCGCGCTCGGCGATGACCGACTGCTCTTCGAGCGAGGGGGGCTGCAAGAGCATGCGATTGAACATCGGCGCGTGCGGCAAGTAGTGGCGGATCAAGGCCACGGCCAGCAGCGTTCCGAAGCCGGCGCCCGTCAGCACCAACAGGCTGTTTCGCAGTTGGGCCAGTTGATAATCGTTGCGAGGCAGAATGAAGGTCTGGCTTGCCAGCACCAGCGAAACGATCACCAGCAATCCACCCACCAGCCCGAATACCCCAAAGCCCGGCAGTACGAAAATCTCCAGCACCAGGCAACCGATGCCGGACAGGAACAAGATCACCTCGAGCCAGCCGGCCGTGCCGCCCAGGTGAGCGCTCCAGAAGTAGAGCAGGAAGCAAATCGCCGCGATCAGGCCGCCCAGGCCGATCCCCGGCGATTGCAACTCCGCATAGAGCGCCGCGGCGCCCAGCAGCAACAGGAACATCGACACGCCGGGCGAATTCAAGGCGTCGATCAGGAAATCGGCCCAGCCCGGTTCGACCAGCGCGGGGTCGTTCTCCAGCCCGTACTCCGCCTTGAACTCCGCGAAATCCCGCACCACCGCGTGCGTCAGCCCGATCTGTTCGGCTTCGCCCCCCTTCAGCCGCAGTACTTTACCGCTTTGGGTCACCTGTTCGCCCCGCTGCCACCCGTCCGCGTCGTCGAGCTTGGCGGCCTGGTCCTCGGTAAAGTAATCGACGTAGGCGTCGGCCTGACGCGTGTAGCGGAAGACGGTCAGACGCGGGTTGACCATCGCCTCGGCCAATGCCGGCGAGTGATGTTTCGTCTTGGCGATTTCCGCCACGGAACTGGCCGTCGCGGGAATCTGGTCGACAGGCAACTCGAACGCGCCGGACCCCCCCAGGATCGCCTCGGGGTGCATCACGATCTGGTCGCACGCCAAAGCGATGTAGGCGGCGTCGGCCAGCGCCTGGGAGGGAATGTAGGCCACGGTGCGCCGCTGCGACGAATCCAGTCCAACCAGGAAATTGGCCAGATTGATGCTGTCAGTCGGCGAGCCTCCGGGGCTATCGATCCACAGGCAGATGAAATTCACGTCGGCATCGCGAATCTGGTTCTGAATGATGGTTTGCACCTGGTCGGTCAAGGCCGCGGTAATGGGTCCCTTGACGGCGACCCGCACCGGCCGCAATGATCCGTCGAGGGTAAAGTCTTCATCGACGGCGCTGGCAGGCAAACCAAGCCCCTTGGCTACCCCCAGGCGGTCGGGCGCGAGGTAACTGACGAATTTCCAGTCGCGCATTTGGCCAGCCGTGAAAACGCCCGGCTTGCCCGCCGGCGACACCACCTTCACCGATTCGACCGATTTCTTCTGTTTCAGCTTGTCGAGCTCGTCTTTGAGCACCAACTCACGGCTGACGTCGGTTTCAACCTCCAGCAATTCAAGCTGTGGGTCGAGCATCTTCAAGGCGACGCTGACGGGCACGGTCTTGCGAGCGCCGGCGATTTCCTCATAGGCGCTGCGCATCGAAGGCTTGAGCGACGATTCAAACTCGCCCGCGTTCCCAATTTCCGCCTCCGGACCCATGATGATTTCGTCACAAGCCAAGGCGACCAACACGGCTTGCCCACTGATCGTTTCGGGAAGGTAGGCCACGGTCCTCGCGCCGTTCAACTGCTTGCCGCACAGGTAGCGGGCCAAATCGAGGGCCTTGCCGTGTTCGCTGCGCCCCGGCCTGATTTCAAAGATGAACACCGGCCACTGGCCGTTCACTTTCGCGTCGATAATCGCGTCGCTCACGATCCGTTTGACACGGCGCTCGACTTTGTCGGTGATCGTAGCGTCGAGGCGAATCAGCCGCCCAACGCGACGCTCCTTCGCATCGGGCTCGGCCGCGGCTTTGCCCAATGGGCCGGCGGCGGGAACCGGCTGAGCCAAGCCCATGCGCGCGGCGCCGATCGTTAACGCGCCGATAATCAGCGGTAGCCACAGGCATCTGTAGGGAACGCCCTCCGTGGCGTTCCGTGAAGCGGGTATCGACGTCGGCTCGGGGGACACGGAACGCCACGGAGGGCGTTCCCTACAGATGCGGGCCGTGGTTTCCGTTCGCATGCAAGCCACCGGTTGCCAGCCAATCTCGTTGGAACATGTCGCAAGTCGCGCTGCCATAAGGAGTTCAGACGGCATCGTCGGTTTCGAGCCGGGGCATCGCTTAGGCTCTGCCACCAGCCGCCGCTTTCTCGTGGCAAAGTGCCTCATTCTCGGCCGCGTGAAGTTATAGCCATGTGGGCCTTCGGCCGCCTTGATTATAGATGCCTCTTGTGGCGAGTCAAATGGCGAGTCAAATCGTTGACACTTGAACCAAACCCCCAAATGACTTACAAGGCGACGCACCGATTCAAACGCCAAGTAAGCACCGCATCTTGCCGATAGTATCCAGTACACCCGATCGACCCTGTTTCTCTATTTGTACAGACTTGATCGCCTCTCCCGCGATCGCCGTACTTAGCCAGGAGATACAACCGCTCATGTTGACCAGTGAACGACAGATTCAATCGCTGGATGAATTGCGTAGCTACGTGAACGAAACCTTGTGCGACTTCGACCAACTGGAACCCGATGCGTTTCGCATGACGGAGCGCATTCTTGTGCGTGCGGGCAAGCCTTGCGGACTTTATTTTTGTCTGCACGGCCCCAGGTCGGTCAAGTTCTCGGCCATTTGGGAAACCGAGCGAAATCGTGTTCTGTTTTACGATTCGAGCGGCGAGCGTTGCCAGAAAACGCAGTTGGTCGCCGCCAGCGCGTTGGAACTTGTCGCTGCTTAGTTAGGCAGATACGCATATACGGAGGTAGAACCATGTTGGTGCTTTCGCGCAGGGAAAACGAGCGAATCAAGCTTGGCGATTCGATCGTGATCACCGTCGTTCGCCTGTCAGGCGACAAAGTTCGGCTCGGCATCGACGCCCCCGCCAATGTGGTGGTATTGCGGGAGGAGTTGGCGCCGATTTCGGTGGTCGATCCACCCCCTCTGGGTAAATAGCGTGGCCAGGACCGAGTGCCGCGATTTGTACTTTCTCCGACGATTTCGTGCAAGAGGCATACGGCGAGCTACGCCAAGCACGCCGCGCTGCCACGGCGCGGGATCGTCGGGATCGGCGTGAACGCGGTAAATCCCCGCCGTTTCGGTGGCGGCCTGGGCGTTCGCGCGGGGCCTCGTCGCACGCTTACGCTCGACGCTGCGCGAAAAAAAACGACTCCGAAACCCCTCCCAAGCGATCCAAAGGGGCGTGGGGCGTGGCGAAGGGCGCGGAGCCGCGGGTTCGTGTGACGGCAGTCTGCGCTCGTTCCCCAGGATCCATGAATAACCCATGTAATCCCATGATAGTGGATACCATTTTCTTCATATCCAGCATATACTCAAGATCCGGAAACAGAATCGGCGCGGCCGGGCCAGATGCCGACGCCGATGGGGAGAAGACGAACTCCGTTTGATGTTCATGAAATTAAGGCGAGGTTTACGACGCCGCGGGTGCGCGCGCGGCGGCGGTCGGCTGGGCGCGGCCAGGCGGGCGTTCGAGCCGCTCGAATCGCGGCAAGTCCTCAACAGCGGCTACTTGCAACTCAACCTGGTCTCGGACCAGGCGAGCACCGCCTTGGTCCAAGACGCCAACCTCGTGGCCGCCTGGGGCACGGGCCTGAACCCCAGCGCCGGCGCGTTTTGGGTCGCCGACAAGGGCACCGGCGTGGCCACGCTCTATGGGGGCGACGTCACGGGCAGCCCTTTCGTGCAGAACGCTTTGGTCGTCAGCATCCCCGGAGGCTCGCCGACCGGCGTCGCGTTCAACGGCACGACCGATTTTCAGATCAGCTCCGGCGGCGCGAGTGGACCGGCGACGTTCCTGTTCGCCGGCGAAACGGCTCAGGTCAGCGGCTGGAATCAAAACGTACCGGCCGGCTCGACCAGTGCCATCCACGGCGCGACGACGGCGAGCGCCGTCTACAAGGGACTAGCGCTGGCCAACAACGCCGGCACGAACCTGCTCTACGCGGCCAACTTCCACGCCGGCACGATCGACGTCTTCAACACCAACTTCCAGCCCGTCGCGCTGAGCGTCGGCGCGTTCACCGACGCCTCGATCCCGGCGGGGTTCGCTCCGTTCAACGTCGAAAACTTCGGCGGCGAACTGTACGTGACCTACGCCAAACAAGACGGCACAAAGCAGAACGACGTTCCGGGGGCCGGCAACGGCTTCGTGGATGTTTTCAACCCCGACGGCTCGCTGTCGCAGCGATTGATCATCGGGCAGCCGGGCAACTCGGCCAGCCCGCTCAACTCGCCCTACGGCATGGCGCTGGCGCCGGCCAACTTCGGCGATTGGAGCGGCGACTTGCTGGTGGCGAATTCAGGCGACGGGCTGATCCACGCCTTCAACCCCAGCACCGGCGCGCTGCTGGGCACGCTGACCAGCCCCGGTGGTGCGGCCATTTCGATCGATGGCCTGAAGGACTTGCGCTTCGGCAACGGCCAGACCGCCGGCGACGCGAACAAGCTTTTCTTCAGCGCCGCCCCCTCCGGCGGACAGCACGGCCTGTTCGGAAGTCTCGAAAGCGCCCAAGGCGTCAACCTCACCGCCGAGGGCGCGCGCTTCGGCGCCACCGCCAGCGTCGCCTTCAGCGGCGTGGTGGCGACCTTCGCCGACCCCAATGCCGCCGGCGGCTTCAACGTCATGATCAACTGGGGTGACGGGTTCACCACGCAGGGCGGCGCCGAAGCACTGAGCGGGGGCGGCTTCGACGTGACCGGCATGCACACGTACATGAGCGCGGGCACGTTCAACGTCGGGATCACGATCATGGATCCGCAGGGAAACACGGCCAACGCGCTTGCGCAGGCTGTTGTCACGGTGCCGCCGCCGTCATTGGCCGGCACGACCATCAACCCGACGGAAGGGACCGGCTTCTCCGCGACGGTCGCCACGCTCTCCGACAGCGACGGCAACATGAACCCCGCGGCCTACACGGCGACGATCCAATGGGGCGACGGCACGATCACGAGCGGCACGCTGGTGTTCAACGGCATGGGCTTCAACATCCAGGGTTCGCACACCTACGCCGAGGAAGGTTCTGACACGATCACGGTTTCCGTCACCGATTCCGACGGCACGGTGGCTTCCGTCAACAGTGTGGCCAACGTGCTCGACGCGCCGCTGACGGCGTCGGGCACATCGATCGCGACGACCAGCGAAGGGCACTCGTTCACGCTCCCCGTCGCGTTCTCCGACGCCGACCCCAATGGTACGGCCGGCGACTACAGCGCGACGATCCAATGGGGCGACGGCAGTTCGTCGGTGAACGTACCGATTTCGGGCAGCGGGCCGGGCTTCACCGTGATCGGTACGCACACCTACGCCGACGAGGGAACCTTCACCGCGACGGTCACGATCGCCGACGCCGGCGGGAGTTCGGCGATCGCCACCACGACCGCCCAGGTCGCGGAGGCCGACGTGCTCGCCGGCACGGCGGCCGCCGTCTCCGCGACCGAGGGAAAGGCCGTCAGCGGCGTCTTGGCGACGTTCAGCGACGGCAATTCAGCGGCGGCGGCCGGCGATTTCACGGCGTCGATCGACTGGGGCGACGGCACGATCACGAGCGGCACGGTGACGGGGGCGGGGGGCCTGTTCTCCGTCAACGGTATTCATACGTACGCCGACGAAGCCTCGCACACCGTGACCGTGACCTTGGCCGATGACGGCGCCGGCAGCGCCGGCGCCAGCGTCTCCTATACGCTGTCCGTGGCCGACGCCGACGTGCTGGCCGCGACCCTGATCAGCCCGTCGCCGACCGAGGGCCTCGCCTTCAGCGGCAACGTGGCTACGATCAGCGATAGCTATTCCGCGGCCGCGGCCGGCGATTTCACGGCGGCCATCAACTGGGGCGACGGCACGATCACGAGCGGCACGGTGGCCGGCGGAAGCGTCGCGGGCGGCGGCAGCGTCTTCACCGTCGCCGGCAGCCACACCTACGCCGAGGAGGGAAGCTACACCGCCGTCGTCACGTTCACCGACGACTCGCCGGGTACGGCCTCCGCCACGGCCAGCGGCTCGGTCGTCGTCGCCGACGCTGCCCTGGCGGCCAGTGCCGTCACCCTCTCCGGCACCGAAGGCGTCACGTTGAACAGCACGGTCGCCACCTTCACCGATGCCAACCCCAACGCCGCGGCGGGCGATTTCACCGCGACCATCGTTTGGGGCGACGGCACGAGCTCGAGCGGCACGGTGACGGGCACGGGGGGCTCGTTCGCCGTCAACGGTCTTCATACGTACGGCGAGGGGGGATCGTACACCGTTGGCGTCACGATCGACGACCACGGCGCCACAGCCAGCGCGTCGTCGACCGCCAACGTGGCCGACTACTCGCTGACGGCCTCCGGCACGACCATCAGCCCCACCGAGGGGAGCCCATTCAGCAGCGTCGTCGCCACGTTCAGCGACGCCGACCCCGACGGCGGCTCGGCCGGCGAATACACCGCGACGATCGCCTGGGGCGACGGCAAGACGACGACCGGCAGTGTGACGGGGAGCAACGGCAACTATACCGTCAGCGGCACGCACACGTTCGCCGACGAATCGTCCGGGCTTACGATCACGATCGCCGACGCCGGGGGCGCGACGGCCACCACGACTACCGTGGCCCAGGTCGCCGACGCCGACGTGCTCTCGGCCCATAGCCCCATCACGATCGCATCGACCGAGGGGGCGACCGTCAGCCGCGCCGTCGCCACGTTCACCGACCCATTCACCGCAAACACGGCGGCCGATTTCACGGCTTCGATCAATTGGGGCGACGGAACGATCACTGCCGGAACGGTGAGCGGCTCGGGCGCCAACTACACGATCAGCGGCGCCCACACGTATGCCAAGGAAGGAACCTACTCCGCCACGGCGACGATCTCCGACGGGGAAGGCGGGAATTCGACGACGGCCGATTTTACCGTCAAGCTCTCCGACCCGGCCGTTTCGGCCAGCGGCGGATTGACCTTCACGGCCGCCGAGAACGCGACGTCGGCGGCGCAAGCCGTCGCCACGTTCACCGACCCGGGCGGACCCGAGAAAACGACCGATTACTCCGCGAGTATCGACTGGGGCGACGGTTCCTCGTCGGCCGGCTCGATTTCATACGACAGCGCCCGCGGCGTCTTCACCGTTTCGGCGAGCCATCTCTACACCGCCGCGGGCACTGACACGATCACGGTCGCCATCTCGCACGAGGGTGCCGCGTTGGCCGCCGTGACCAGCACGGCCACGGTCGTCGACCCGCCGCTGGTCGCGACGGGCGGCTCTACGTTCTCGGCCGTCGAGGGAGCGACCACAACCGCGCAGACCGTGGCGACGTTCACGGACCCCGGCGGCGACCTGCCGGCCGCAAGCTACGCGGCGACGATCGCATGGGGAGACACGACCCTCTCGGCCGGCGCCGTCACCGGACCCGACGCCGGCGGCGTTTACACCGTGGCGGGCAGCCATTCGTACAGCGGGGAAGGCTCCCAGACGATCAGCGTGACCATTGCCCACGGGACCGCGCCGGTTGCCACCGCCAGCAGCAACGCGGCGATCGCCGACGTGGCACTCGCCGTCACCCAAGGCGCCACATTCACCGCGGTCGAGGGCATCCTCTCGGCCGTCCAGCCGCTTGCGACGTTCAGCGATCCGGCCGGGGCCGAGAGGACGGTGAACTATTCCGCGATGATCTTCTGGGGCGACGGCGGCAGCTCGGGCGGCTTGATCAGCTTCAACACCGCGACGCAAGTGTTCACGGTCAGCGGCAGCCATCTCTACGCGCAAGAAGTCTCTCCAACGGTGGCGATTTCCATGACGATCGCGCACGGCACGGCGGCGGACGCGACCGTCGGCGGCACGGCCACCGTCAGCGATCCGCCGGTGGCGGCCAGCGCGTCTTCATCGTTCAGCCCGGTCGAGGGAACCTCGACGAGCGGGCTGGCCATCGCCACGTTCACCGATCCGGGGGGCGCCGAGGCGGCGAGTCAATACTCGGCCACGATCGACTGGGGCGGCGGCAACTCGTCGGCCGGCACCATCGTCGCCAACACGCAGACCGGGGTCTTCACCGTCAGCGGCGACCACAACTACGCCGAGGATGGTCCAATCTCCTTCAGCGTGACCATCCGGCACGGCGCGGCGCCGAACGCGACGGTTGCCGGCACGGCGACGGTGCAAGGCGTACCGGTCGCCGTCAGCGGCGGCACCTTCAGCGCCGGCGAGGGTGCGACGGCCACGGCTACGACGTTGGCCACGTTCACCGATCCCGCCGGCGCCGAGGCGCTGGGCAACTATTCCGCCACGATCGACTGGGGCGACGGCACCACCGCCAGCGCCGGCTCGATCTCCTTCGACTCGGCCTCCGGCGTATTCACCGTTTCCGGCGCCCATCTCTACGCCGAGCAAGGAGCCTGGACAGCCACAGCCACCGTCGTCCACGACGGCTTCGATGCGACCGCGACCAGTTTGGCCAACGTGACCGACCCGCCGGTCGCGGCCAGCGGCGGCTTGAGCTTCGTGGCCACCGAAGGGAGCATGGCGGCGGCACAGCCGGTCGCCACGTTCACCGATCCGGCCGGCGCCGAGGCGCTGTCGGACTACACGGCGACGATCGCCTGGGGCGACGGCTCAAGTTCGGCCGGCACCGTCAGCTTCGACTCCACCGCCGCGGTCTTTACGGTCAGTGGCGCGCACCTTTACGCCGACCAGAACGGTATCGGCCCGATCCGCGTGACGATCCATCACGATGCGTCGGCCGACGCGACCGCGGTCTCGTCGGCGTCGATCGTCGATCCGCCGGTCGTGGTTGTTCCCGTGAACGCCACCGCCGCCGCCGGCGCGGCGAACGTGCCGGTCGCCAACTTCACCGATCCGGCGGGCGCGGAGCCCGCCGGCGATTACTCAGCCGCCGTCGCCTGGGGCGATGGCTCGACGGTCGCCGGGACGATCGCGTTCAATCCGGCGACGGGCGCATTCACGGTCAGCGCCTCGCCGCCGGCCGACCTGGAAGCGACGAACAACACCCTGCAGGTGACCATCGGCCACGAATCGGCCACCAGCGCCACCGTCACCAGCCAGGTCACCGTCAGCGAGCCGCCGATGATCGTTTCGCCGGTGGCCGTCGCGGGGCGCGAGTTCATCGCGCTGACCAACGTCACGGTCGCGACGTTCACGCACCCCGCCGGCGACCCGGCAGGCGACTTCAGCGCCACGATCGACTGGGGCGACGGCACGACGACGGCCGGCACCGTGACAGGGAGCAACGGCAACTATGGCGTCGTCGGCACCCACACCTACGGGGACGAAGGAAATCATACGATCGTTGTCACCGTCAGCGAAGAGGGTGTTATGGCCTCGGTGGCCGGCAGCGCGACGATTGGCCAAGAGCTGCTGCCCATCGCCGACCCTGCCCATCCGACGGCGAACGAGCTTTACGTGGCCGAGGTCTACACCGATGTGCTCAAGCGCCGGGTCGACCCGGGCGGCCTTCAGTTCTGGGCCGGCCAGCTCGATGCCGGCGCGCCGCGCGACGTCGTCGCGCGGCAATTGACCCATTCGGCCGAGTATTATGCCAACATCGTGATCCAGCCCGCTTACGAACGCTTTCTGGGCCGCGCCGCGGATCCTGGCGGGTTGGCCTATTGGGTCGCGCAGATGCAAAACGGGCTCACCGACCAGCAGCTTGAGGCCGGATTCATCGGCGCCGACGAGTTCTTCACGCATGCGGGCGGCACGAACAGGCTATGGGTCGACGCCCTGTACGAAGACCTGCTCGGCAGGCCACCCGATGCGCAAGGCGAGGCGTTCTGGGTGGCGCAATTGGCCGCCGGAGCGGGCCGTTCCAACGTCGCGCAGGGCTTCGTCGACAGCCCGGAACGCGAGGCGATACGAATCACGCAGGACTATGTCGACTTCCTGGGTCGCAGCCCCAGTCCCGCCGAGGTCGATGCCTGGGTCCAGCAGTTCGAAAACGGCGTGACGAACGAAGACGTCGTGACCGGCTTCGTCGCCTCCGACGAGTATTATCTCCGAGTGCTGTCCGAACCCTAGGCGCAAGCTCGGGGGGTCCGCGGGGCGGCCCACGAAACGGAAGGGATCATTTTCCCGAAAAAAGCACGCTCGTTGCGCAGCAACGAACGTGCAAAAAACAAAACGGCGGCGAAGCGAAAAAAAACGACTTCCGAATACCCCATGACGTCTGAGCGAGCCGCGAAAGCGGCATCCAATT
>DATKSN010000346.1:0-5513 GCA_035531595.1 Pirellulales bacterium
ATGTTGCCGTCCTCGTCCATGATCGTGATCGAGACGGGGTTGACGAGTGTAAACGTGTAGTTGGGGGCCGTGCCGACGGCGTAGCCTTGCGCCGTGCGGACCTGGTGATTCACGTCGTCCCAAACGGTCCAGGCGGCGGTGCGGACCACGGTGGCCACGCCGCCGACATCGACCGTGTGCGAGGGAGCGAGCGATTGCGTAGTGCGACCCAGATTATCGAGCGTGAAGTCGGTGACGAGCGCCATGCCGGTCGCATCGTCGATGCGCTGCGAAACGCCGCCGGTGACCACGTTGACCGTGAAATTCGTCACCACCCCGCGCTCGTCGGTGGTTGAAGCGGCATTGCCCCAAAGGTCAAACTGCTGGCTGCGCGTCTCGGCCACGCCCGAGCCGTTCTGGCCGGCGGGCACCACCGGCCAGGTGGTGATCCGCTGTTGGACCGCCGTCGCGCCGGAAAAGAACGTGTAGCCGTAGGTCGTCAGCAGGGGCTGCGTGGCCGCGTCGTCGCGGTAGGCGGTGGCGGCCACGGTGGGGTAGATCGTCGCGCCGCCGGCCGTGACTTGCGTGTACTGATATTGCTTGAGCAGCACGGGCGTGCCGGTCGCCCCTTGCTGGACCGACTCGCTTTGCATGTAGCCCGGCGCGGAGGCGCCGTAATAGGCGTACGTGCGGATCAGCCCGCTGCTGGCGTTGTACACGATGGCCAGATCGTTCTGGGTGTCGTCAAAGCCGGCCACGGCGGCGGGATGGGCGTACTGGTCGACGTCGCCCCCGTTGTTGAAGTGGACGGCCTCGATCCAAGTCTCCGCGGCACTGGAGAGTTGCTTCAAGATCACGTCGGCGACGTAGTTGCAGTAGACCGTGTTCGTGGCGCCGTCGGGACGTGTTTCGACCGTCTTGGTTTTCCAGTTGTCGTAATCGTCAAAATAGCCGGGGTTGGCGTTGGTGGTGAAGGCGAACGTGAAGGGGTAAAGGCCGCCGTCGGTGGTCTCGTTCGTAACATGGCGCTCGGCGTCGTACTCCAGGTAAAGATCGGCGTAGCCGGCCAATTGGGCGTCCGTCGCGGTGATGGGATTCAGCCCGGCGGCCACCATCCGCCCGTAGGCGGCGCCGCCCAAGACGTACTTGAGGCAGTGCGCCAGCGCGCCGCCGCCGGTCGTCGTCCAAGAGCGATAATAATGGTTATCGATGGTCTCCCAGCCAGTGCCGTTCCAGCTTTGGACGGTGGCTGATTGTAGATCGCCGGCCAAGCCGTTCGGATCGCCGCTGGCGTAATAGGCGTAGAGCGCCTGGCGCACGTTTTGCCATGCCCCACCGGCCACGTTCCGCCGCAGCAAAACGCCAGCCAGATCGTAGCCGGTGAAGCTGTAGAGGAACGACTCGACGGTGGTAACGCCCCCGCTGCTGTAGCCGCGTTGCACCTCGCCGATGCCCAGGGCCGTGCCGGGGGCGTAGCTGGCCACCTGAATGGTTTGCCCGCCGGCGGTGGTCTGGCTGTTCAACAGGCCCGGACTGGCGGATGTGAAATCGTTGAAGACCGTGATTTGGCCGTTGGGCGCGGCGAGATAAAAAAAGCCGCCGTTGTGGCTGAGCGTAAACTTGCCGCCGTAGCGGCCGACGTAGACGCCGCCCAGCAGGTCGAACCAGAGCGCCGAGCGCGTGCCGCGGACCACCATGATGGCATTGGCCCCTTGCGCAACGGCCGTGGGCAACTGCCGCACGAGCCAATTATAGCCGTTGCCGTAATCGATGTCGACGCCCAGCCGATTGGAAAAGATGCGCGTGTGTCCGAATTCCTCGCCGAACCCGGCGGCGCTGAGGTCGGTCACGGCCAGGCGAATCTCGCCGTTTCCGTAGCGCACCGGCCCCATGCTGTCGGGGTCGATGTGCATCGGGCTGTTGGACACGGACGTGAGGGGGCGCTGTTGGGCGTCATCGTGCCGCCCGCCGCGCAGCCGCACGGGCAAACGCAGTTACAGCCGGTCGTGGGGTCGGGACCGCCGCCGCCGGAACTACCCGACGTGACGATCGCCGCCATGGCGGCGCGCTCGGCGGCGGTCGCTTGCGGCGAGATGTCGTATCTTCCTTGCGCCGGCGCCGCGTGGAGCGGCATCACGGTGACCGTTTCGGGCCAGCGGCAACCGGCGGCGACGGCGTGGAACGGGTCGAGCCGCAACGTGAGCGTCTGGTCGAAGCCCGGCGGAGCGTCGGCGCTCCAGCGCGGGCCGGGCACGGCGCCTTGAAGTTCCGCGCGCAGCTCGAACCGGCCAGAGCCCGGCACAGCCGTCAGCGCGGCGCGGTAGAGGCGGCAATGGGCGTCGAACGAAACCTCCCAGCGGCACGCGTCGGCATGGGCGTCGACCAGGTCAAGAATGTAATCGCCGTCGAAAAGGGCGGCGTCGGAGCAAGTTTCCGGTTGCGCGCCGCTGATCGAGAGCCGCACGGTGGCGGGCATGCTCGCGTGCCAGTTGGCGGCCGGCGCCGCTGGAGCGGGCAAGGTGGCCGCGGCGCGGCGGATTTCGACCGATTCGCTGCGCTCGACGGAGGTTTCGCGAGTCTCGCTGGAAACGACCCGCTTTTCGTGATCGCCCGCGCGCTCAATCTCATGCGATTCGCTCTCGGTCTTGCGGTACTCGGTCGAGCTCTTGGTGATCTTGCTGCGCTCGGCGCGCGAAGCGTCGTCACGGATGGATTCATCGCCTGCCATGGTTCCGCTCCTCAACAGGGGGCTTACGCCCCCCGCTCGCCACGTTGCCTTACGCCCACCGCGCGTCAACAGGGGGCTTACGCCGCTTACGCCCCCCGCTCGCCACGTTGCCTTACGCCCCCCCGCCCGCCGAGTTGGGTTGTGGGCGGTGCCCACCCTACATGCTCCACAAAATCGGCCGCGCGGCGCGGCCCGCTCGCCGAGGCACTTTTCCAAATCGTCGAGGTGTCGCCGATATGCTGCACCAAGCTTGGCATGTGAATGTAATACGCCAGCCCCGCCGATTCGCACCAAGCGCCCACCACCGAATCGATGTTTCGTTGGCCTTCGGCCGCGCCGTGGTGCCGATGGTTGACAAAGAGCGGATCGACGAGCAATGCCCGCAGCGAACGATTCGGAAACACGTAGGCCAGCGCGCCCCAACTCTCCCAGCCGTGCCGCACGTGATGGAAGCCGCGTGACTCCGCCAGCACGCCCGGGGCCTTGCTCCAATGGCTCGGGGTGTAAATGGAAACCACGCCAACCTCGGTGCCGGGCCAGAGGTTCTGTTCCAGGTAATCGCGCGCGCCGACGGCGAAAATCGCGTCGTCCTGGCACATCAGGTAGGCGTCGGCCAGCGGTTCGCGCAGGAAAAGCTCTGTGAGACCGAGATACCAGTTGGAAAACGCACCGAGTTTGCCGTCTCGCCGCGAGACAGGAAGATCGCGGCGGCATTCCGGTAAAACCGTGCATGGCTCGGCGAAAAGGCGTGGCCGGCCCCAACCAGCCTTATGCAGGCTGTCAAGCGACTCATCGAGGGTGGGCCGCGCGCGGGGCGCGGTCGTCACGCCGACGGCCCACCTGGTCACATGCCGCCTGCCGCGCGCGGCCTGCGCTTGATCGTCGTTCGCCGCGGGGCATTCCCCGTGCGGCGCCGAGCATTCACCGGCCGTGGGTTCTTCGCGGCAGTCGCACGTTGCGCAGACGGCTGAACTGACCACACCTTGAGGCGCGTGGATCCGTGGATTCAGGCAGGCGAAAAGATCGCCTTGGCAAGCCAACGCCTTGCGCGAGCGACATCCGGGCAGCCCCATGGCCGAACTCCTTCCCACACGGAATTGAAAAAACCGACGGGACGCGGAACAGGCCGAAAGGATATGATCGGATCGCCCGTCCGAGAACGTGATCCTAATCTTCGCGCAGGCGTCTGTCAACAAGAATTCCGACGGCCCGCTATATTCGTCGACCTTCCTTGCAGATTTTCGCCTGTCAGCTTCGCCGTCGGTTCCAAGGCTGCTCCTTGAACTCGGCGGCGAAGGAGGGCGTTCGCCCCGTGATGGCCAGCTCGGTTTGCAGGGCAGATGGCGTGCTACTGGCACGCACGCGTAGCGCTTCGTCCCCAGGGGAGCTTCTCGGGCTCGTTGAAGCGGATTCCGCGCTTGCCGGGGTGCGACCTTCAAGCACGCCATCTGATTCACCATTGAGGCAAGCTCAATGGGGTCTGATGAGTTCGGGGCGCGCTCCCGCCTTAGCTCACCATCTTGTTCACCATCGAGGCAAGCTCGATGGGGTCCAATACTTGTCCCCCGGACGTTCAAGTCGCGTCGCCGCCGAACAAAACCTGACCAAACGACAACCCCCAATTTCGACCACAAAGGCAACCGTTTGCGCAGGCCAGGCCAGGCCCGTGGCCGAATTCGCGAGAATTCCGAACGCCCCTGATAGTCCAGCCCCGGTCTGCCGGATGGTATTGGCCGAGCCGTCGGCGTATTGATAGCCGACCATGGGCGACGTGGACGTATTCACGGCCCCGTTGTGCTCCTGGTACTCGGCCGTGCATTGCTGGAACGAGTTGTAGACCCGCTGCACGTCGTTGACCACCGTGCCCTGGCCCACTACCGGGCTGGAATAGCTCGTGACGTTTTGGACCATGCCGCGGACTTCGTAGCCGCGGCCGATGCGCTGGACCGTGCCGTCGACGCCGCTGCCCAGCGTCACCACGCGGTCCTCGACCTCGCGGCCCAAGAGGTCACGGTCGAAAGCATGGACCGTGCCGTTCTGATCGGTAAGCTGCTTGACCTGGCTCTGGCGGTTCACGTCGTAGGCCACCACGCCGCCATCGGGATAAACCACCGACGACACGACGTCGCTGCGCGCCACGTCGGAAGTGGGCAGTGTCGTGCCGTGGTTCCAGGTGGTCGTTTGATTGCCCATCATCGCGTTGACGGCAGTCATGGTGGCCGTCTCGTCGTCGGCCGTGAGCGTCCATTGCACCGTGACGTTCACGTCGCTGGAGGCCGGCATGCCCGGCTGATAGTTGTTGATCGACCCCACGCGACGGGCGGCGTCGTCCAGCGTGGTCTGGGCGACCGTGGCGGCGGGATCGACGGATTGGTAAGGCTCGCCCCGATCGTTGTACAACGTGCCGGTCACCAGCACCGTATCGGAGCTGGCGGGAATCGTGGCCGAGCGCACGAGCGGCACGTCGCCGTTGGTGCCGTAGTCGGCCACCGCCTGCTGGCGGCCGATGGCGTCGGGATATTGGGCCGCGTAGCTCACGCGGGCTTGCGGCTGCGCGCCGCCGGGCTCGCTCAACGGGCCCGTGCCCATCGCGTCGTGGAAGCGCTGCCGCGATGTCGTCTGGATGTTGTTGCTCGCCTCGTCCCAGGAGGTCTCGACCTGCTCGACGATCGTGGCCCCGGTGATACTCACGGCCTGGGCGTAGCTGATCGGCCCCGAGTAATAGCCCACGTACTGCACGGTCTGACGGGACAGCGCGTCGAACGCCGATTTGGAAAAGGTGCTGGAGCCGGGTGGGAGCCGCATC
>DATKSN010000347.1:0-15580 GCA_035531595.1 Pirellulales bacterium
GATCGGATCGTTGTGAATTCTGCTAGCATTCATTGCCCGATCGAGGCCGATCTAGGCAACCATGTGTGACGCTGTGACGCTTGTGACGATGAATTCGCACCTTGCGAGTGAGTTTTGAGGCATTTTGAGAGTTTCGGGTAATATGGGTCGGACTCGCCAGAATGCGCAACAATCCGATCAAGGCCCCAAGAGACGAAGAGGCGATCCGCGGTTACGCCGCAAAACGCGGCGCGGAATATCGCCTGCTTTCGTTCAAAACGATTACGCTGGACGCATGGCGCGAGATCGTCGAAGTCGCGTATGAGGAGGCCCTACTTGGCGACGATCGGGCGCGCGTTTGGATTCAGCGCACCATCGGCTTCGCGGACGCGGCGCGAATCGAACGAGCGGTGCGCGCGGTTGCGGCGCATGTGGTGTTCACGGACCTGTTGGACGCGGTCGAAGAGGCGCGGCGCGCTGCGGCGAACGCGCCGTTAAGCGCGGCGGAGGACGCGCTAGAACGCGAGCGCGAGCGTTCAGGAAAACCCGCGCCGTACAGCGACTATTAGCGCCTCGCGCCTCACCAGGGCGTCGGCCGCGCCTCGACGCTGCGCGAAAAAAAACGACTCCGAAACCCCTCCCCAGGCGATCCAAAAGCGCGTGGGGTAAGGCCAAGGGAGGGGGGGCAATTGGATGCCGCTTTCGCGGCTGGCGAAAGACGTCATGGGGTATTCGGAGATCGTTTTTTTTCGCTTCGCCGCCGTTTTGTTTTTCGCACGTTCGTTGCTGCGCAACGAGCGTGCTTTTTTCGGGAAAATGACCCCTTCCGATTCGTGGGCCGCCCCGCGGACCCGGTGAGCTTGCGCCGCGGGTTAGTGTAACGGCAGCCTGCGCTCGTTTCCCCTGGTCCATGAATGATCCGGGCAAGCCGGGGGCATCGCTTAGGCTCTGCCACCGGCCACCGTTTTCTCGCGGCTTAGTCGCCTCTGCGACACATGTCAGAACGTGTCGAGAATGAACTGGTGGCCGTAGTGGTAACGGCGGTTTTGCGGATAATAGTTGTGCCAGTTCTTGTTGTAGACCGGAACCCGCATCTCCGGAGGATAGCGGTAGTAGAGGCTTTCGGAACTGCGGTAATAGTCGGCGCTCCAGAAGTTCTGTGGATAAAAGACGTAGGGATAATGGTAGAACCGCTGCCAGTCCTGCGAGTTGTAGCTACGGCCCCATTGACGGCCGAAGGCCTGTTGGGCCTGTGCGGGGTTGGCCGACAGGGCGGCCGTCAGCGCCAAGGCGCAGTAACAGGCCAGCGTGATCCGGCGAAACATGGAGTGTCCCCCCTGGAGAGCGAAGGCGAGGTTTGGGTGCGGATGTACGGGCATCCGGGTGTGTAGTAACACCATCGGCATGGCGACCGCCGTGCGTTGAGGGATTATCCCGCACAGCCGGTAAATGCCCTACGTTGGGTTGCGGCCGAGCGAGGCCGCGCTACGCGGAGGGGAGTTTTCCTTCGGACAGTTCCCGGTCCCACTCGTCCATCAGCGGCCAGTCGATGGCACAGGTGCCGAAATCGGCCATGTGCAGGTAACTTTCCAGCCGGGCAATGGTACGCTCCAGCAGGGCATCGTCTTTGCGAAAGATCGGGCCGTGGCTGGGAAGCAGCCATTCCACGTTGCTGGCCCGGATGCGCCGCAACGACTTGATGAAGGCGACGATGTCGCTGCCGTGGTGCGCGTCGATCGCACCGACGCAGCCGTCGCGGTAGATGTTGTCGCCACTGAACAGCAGCTTGCCGAGCCTGAACGAAAGTTGGCTGTCGGTATGGCCCGGCGTGTGCCAGACCTCCATCTCGAGGCCGCCGACCTTGATGCGGTCGCCTTCGTCGACGAACTGGTCGAGCTTCACCGGCGGCATGTCAAGGTGGATGTTCTGGGCCGTCACTTCGGCGAACGTCTTGAGTCGGTCGCCCGCCGCCAGCGGCTCCGCCGCCAGGGGGTGGCCGGCCACCGTTGCCTTCAAAAGCTGCTTGACCTTGGCCAAACCCTGGATGTGATCGACGTCGGCGTGCGTCGCGATGACCATCTTGCAATTCGACAACGGAAAGTCGAGCAGCCGTATCATCTCGACGATCTCTTCGACGGTTTCCTCGTAACCGATGTCGATCAGCAGCCATTCAGCGCCGTCGAACACCAGGTAGACGTTGCAGCCGATGCGTTCGCCCGCCTGGTGGTTGATTTCGATCACATGAGGAAACACCGGCCTCCGCTGGAGCATGATTGGATCCTGGGGTTCACGGTGGCCGGGGCATCGCTTACGCTCTGCCACCCGCCACCACTTTCTCTTGGCAGAAGGTCTCATTGTCGGCCGCGTGCAGTATAAACGACGGCCCGCTTCAAGGCTAGGATGTGTCATTCGTCACGATCGCGGCCAGCCCCTCGCGATAGGAGGGATATCGCAAACGAATCCCCAACTCGTCCAGCATCCGCGTGTTGCTGATCCGCTTGTCGGCCGCGGCCCGCTCGGCCGCCGGCGAAACGGCCGGCGGTTCGACGAAACGAGGCGGCGGGGCACCGACCTGGCGGGCCAGTTCGGCGTAGTAGTCTTCCCGCCGGCCGGGGTTGCCGTCCGCCACCAGGTAGATCCGCGGCAAGTCGATCGGCCGCTCGGCGGCGGCCACGACGGCCTCAACGGCGTCGTCGACGTGGATCAGGTTCAGGTAGCCGTGACGGGGCGCCGCAATCGCTTCGGCGGCCAGCAGGGCCGACTGTCGCGGAATTCGACCCGGACCGTAGATGCCGGCCAAGCGCAAAACGACCGATCGCTCGGCCAACGGATGCCCCAAAAGGATCTGTTCCGCGGCCAGGCAGGCCCGGCCGCCCGGCCGCGTGGGTTGGCACGGCGTCGCTTCATCGACCCACTCGCCCTCGCTGTCGCCGTACACGCCGGTGGAACTGATGTAGATCAATCGTCGCGTCGTCGCGGGAAGCACGGCCAGCACGTTGCCAAGACCTTCGAGAAACACCTGTTCGATGGTTTTCGCCGCCGCGCGGTCGTACCCCACGGCGTACAGCACCGTTTCGGCCGCCGGCCAGCCGCCGAGCGTGGCCGGCGCGGTCACGTCGGCCAGCAGCGGCCGGTATCCTTGGGCCGCCAGTGCCGCCGCCCGATTGGGTGAGCGGGTGACGACGAAGACATCATCTCCCGCGTCGAGCCAGCGCCGCGCGACGCGCGAGCCCAGGTATCCGCAGCCAACGATGAGTCGCGCCATGTCAGTCGTCCAGCGCTCGCGGGCGCGTTTCGCCGCGCGTGTTCGATTCGAGGTAGGCCGCCAGCATGATTTGCGCCGCCAGCATGTCGCGCCGCTCTTTGCGTCGTTTTTTCGTGAGCCGCGCCGCGCCGAGGAATTCGTCGGCCTCGCTGGTGGTGAACCGCTCATCGAAAAACGTCACCGGCAGGCCCGTCGTCTCGGCCAGCCACTGACCGAAGTCGCGGGCTTCGATCGACTTTTGGCTCTCGCGGCCATCGAGGTGTACCGGCAGGCCGACTACGAAAGCGGTAATTCGTTCCTCGGCCGCTAGGCGTTGGAAGTACCGCGCGTCGGCCACCCGATCGCCGCGCTGATAAATGGCGTGCGGGCTGGCCAGTGTCCGCCGCGCGTCGGTCAGGGCGACACCCACGCGCACGGTGCCGAAGTCGATGCCAGCCAGCCGGCCGGGCGGAGACTCGAATCCTGGGGTCATCGGTGCGGCAAGCTCCTCATGCGGTTCATCGTAGCCCGATCGATGGCCCATTTGAAGGGGCGATTCGCACCATACCGACCGCGGAAACCGCGGAACCCTGTGGTGGCGGTTTTGCCCGATTTGCGGTAGAATAATTCAAGGATATCCACGGTGGCTGGTGGCAGAGCCTAAGCGATGCCCCGGCGGCTATCTAGCCCCGGCATCGCTTAGGCTCTGCCACCAGCCACCGCTTTCTCGTGGCAAAATGTGTCATTGTCGGCCGCGTGAAGTATCAATGAGGTTCCTGAAGTTGGGTTCGCACTATGAGTACCACGAACGAGGCATTGCCCGCCCTCCTGCCATCGGTGCTCTCCCTCTCGCGAGCCGAAAAGCTGCACCTGATCGAGCTTTTGGCGAATGACCTTTCGCGTGAAGAAGGCCATATTGAGCCTGGACCTTCGTCCGCCGCACGGTGGCACCATGCTGCGTTCGACGCGGGTTCCGCGATGCCGCGGGAGCTGGATGTGAACCAGGAACCAACGCGTTTTGGCGACACGCACTGGATGGTTCAGGCTGTGAAGCAACTCCAAGCCATCGCGAAACTGCCCGACGGGTGGGACTCCAACGGCGCAGCGGCGCCGGATGAGAACGTCATCACCAGTGCCTGCGTGTTGCTCGATGGGTTGGCGCTGGCTGAACCGAGTTTGCCCAAGCCGCGCATCGATCCAACGCCGTCGGGCGGAATTCAATTCGCCTGGCAATCCGCCTCGCGGTACTTCGAAATCGAGCTGATCGACCCGTTGACCACACAGTTCTATTTCGTCGATCGCGCAGCGCGAGAGGAAATGGAAGGCGAGTTGCGCGCGGGCGAGAGTCTCAGCGAAGTCGTCCGCTACGTCCGCCGCGTCGCGATCGAGCCGTAGGCCGCCAGGAGCCTCTTTGTGGACGCCGCGCGGATTTCCGACGATGAGATCGTTTACCGACGGATCCCATGCGCCGCGCCGTGGTTTGAAGATCCGGAACAAATCACTACCGCCAATTTCAAACTCAATCGCCGACGCGGAGACCTTGGTCTCTCCGTCTACCGCGCCGCGATGGTGACACCCGAAGAAGCTCTTGCCAAAGCCAATGCGGCTGCCGACAGCCTGGTGGCGGCGGCGAACGTGGGTGACATTCGGGCATTGTGCAACGGTCGCGGGGAGCCGCTGGCACTGGATGTCGTGGCCGTCGACGACGAGCACGACGTTGGCCACGCCGAAATTCGCGGTGCCCAACTTGGAAAGCTCTCATCCGCCGCCAGCGGAGCGCTGCACGGCCTGTTCAAGCGAATTTGATGTCGAGCCGCCTGTTCCTCTATTATTCCGCCGATACCGATGACCCACAAACCGTGGTGCCGCGACGAAATCCTGATCGTTCCCACCGCGCTCGTCCGTCCGAATCGTCCGAATCCAAACGCTTGACGTGCCGGAAGAAACGTGTAAAAGTTGATGGGGGGGGGTGATCGGGCCAGTTTCTTTTGGGATTGACGCCCAGGAGTTTTGCCATGTCGTGGTGGAATGCCATTCGTTCGCCGTCTCACCGATCACAACGCGGGTCTCACGCCTCGCACGCGCGTCGGCCGCATCGAAGGGCGGAGCCGTTGGAAGCCCGCTGGCTGCTGGCCTCCGGCGCGTTCGTCGAAATGAACCTCGCCTCGAACCAGCCCGGCGGGGCGCTGGTCGCCGATCCGTCGCTCGTCTCCGCTTGGGGAATCGCCACAAGCCCCGGCGCCAGTGACGGATTTTCGGTCTCGGACCCACTGGGCCAACGGTCGAACTCCTACGGCGGTGACGTGGCGGGCAGCCCCTTCGCCCAGAACGCCGGCCAGACCGTGAACGTCCCCTTCGCGACGGGCCAGGTCTACAACGGCAACGCCAACGAATTCATCGTCCACTCCCCAAACCCGCCGCCTGGCGGTACGACACCAATCGCCGGCGGGCCGGCCGAGTTCCTCTATGCCTCGCTCGATGGCTCGATCTACGGCTTCAACGCCCATATCGGCCAGCAGGCGGTCGCCGCCGTTTCGGTGCCCGGCGCCGCGTTCACGGGGCTGGCGCTGGCCAGCGCGGCCACTGCTGGTTCCGGCGCCACCGACCAGCTTTACGCGGCCGATTTCAGCGGCGGCAAGATCGACGTCTTCAACACCAGTTTCCAGCCCGTAACAACAAGCGGGTCGTTCACCGATCCGAACCTGCCGGCGGGCTTCAAGCCATTCAACATCCAGGCGCTGGGCGGCGAGCTGTACGTGAGTTACGCCGCGCGGCCTGTTTTGCCGCCATGGGGAAGTGGCGGCGATCCATTGGTGCCGATTCCGGGGCCATCGGGAGGGGTGGTCGACGTATTCGACGACAACGGGAATTTCACGCGGCGGATCGCCTCGGGCTCGCCGCTCGACGTCCCCTGGGGAATGGCCTTGGCGCCTCCGTCGTTCGGCCAGTTCGCGGGCGACCTTCTGGTGGGCAACCACGGCGACGGCAAGATCAACGTCTTCGATCCGGCCACCGGCAAGTCGCTCGGCGCGCTCGGCGGCGCCGACGGCAATCCATTCGTGGTGCGGGGACTATGGGGGCTATCGTTCGGCAACGGCGACAACGCGGGCGACACGGGCGCGCTGTACTTCGCGGCAGGACCGGAATTCAGCGGTCCACCGGAGCCGTTGGCCTCGCTTGCCAATGCATCTTCGGTCGATCCGCCAACCATCTTACCGTTCCCCATCCCGACGTTTCTGCACGGCCTGTTCGGCACGGTGCAAGTCACCGGCGCCAGTCCTTTGGTCGCGGTGGGCACAAACGCCACGGCTTACACCGGCAAGGAGTTTTCCGGCGCGTTGGCGGCGTTCGGTTCGGCCGACCTGCCCAGCCCCACCGCGCTGCCGGCGGCGGACTACACCGCCACGATCGACTGGGGCGACGGCGGCTCGACCACCGCCGGCAGCGTGGTGCCTACCGGAAACGGCGGTTTCCTGGTCGTCGGCAGCCATACCTACACCACGGAAGCAACCGACCACTATCAGGTGACGATCCAGGACGCGAGCGGCAACTCGGCCATGGCCAGCGGCGAGGTGAATGTTACCACCGCCCCATTGTCGGCCCATGGACTTCCAGTCATCAGTCAGGGACTGTCCGTGAACGGAGCGGTCGTGGCGGCCTTTACCGACCTCGGCGGCACCGACGCCATCTTGAATTACTCGGCCACCATCAACTGGGGCGACGGCACCTCGACCACCGGCACGATTGGCAGTTTCTATGCGGTCATCGACCCGCCCCCCGTCGCCGACGGTTATTTTACCGTGGCGGGTAGTCATACGTACGCAGCCACGGGCGACTACACGCTCACGGTGACGATCACCGACACCGACGGCAGTCAGGCCACGGCCCAAAGCACAGCGCATGTGGCGCAAGCGACGCTGTTGGCCGACGGCCTGCCGGTCGAAAGCCAGGGGCTCACCGTCAACGCGGCGGCCGTGGCGACCTTTGTCGATACCAGCGGCGCCGATCCGACGACCGATTACAGCGCCACGATCAACTGGGGCGACGGCACCTCGGCGTCGGCCGGCACGATCGTGCCGCTCCTCGTGCCCGTCGGTGGCTTGACCGCGCCGGGAGGTTACTTCAGCGTGACCGGCGACCATACTTATACATCGACCGGCGACTACACCCTCACGGTGACGATCACCGACACCGACGGCAGTCAGGCCACGGCCCAAAGCACGGCGCACATGGCCCAGGCGCCGCTCTTGGCGACCGGCGTACCGGTGGTGGTCAGCAAAGGATTCACCGTCAACGGCGCGATCGTGGCGGCTTTCGCCGATGCGGGCGGAGGCGACCCAGCAGCCAACTACGCGGCCACGATCGACTGGGGCGATGGCGGCTCGACGACCACGGCCGGCACGGTCGGTGGGACGGGCAACAGCTTCATCGTCACCGCAAGCCACACCTACACCACCGCCAGCGTTTACGACGTGAAGATCGCCATCACCGACCAGGACGGCTCGACGGCCCACGTCGACACGCACGCCTACGTCAGCGCTCCGGCCGCGTCGTTCGTGGCCAATGCCTTCCAGAACGTGCTCCACCGTCCGGTGGACGACGCGGGACTGAGCTACTGGAACCAGCAGATCCAGAACGGAGTATCGCCGGCCCAGTTCGCCGCCGATTTGACGCACAGTTCCGAGTTCTACGCCACCAACGTGATCGATCCCGTCTACCAGAAGTACCTGGGCCGGGCGCCCGACGCCGGCGGCGTCGCTTATTGGACCACCCAGATGCAACAAGGGCTGACCGATCAGCAGATCGAGGCCGGTTTCATCGCTTCGACCGAATTCTACGCCCACGCCGGGGGCACCAATGCCGCTTGGGTCAACGCGATGTACCAAGGCGTGCTGGGGCGCCCGGCCGACAGCGGGGGCCTGAGCTATTGGACGGCCCAATTGTCGGCAGGGGCCAGCCGGCCGAGCGTCGCCACCGGCTTCGCGGCCAGCCAGGAGCGCGAGGCGCAAATCGTCCAGGACGATTACTTCACCTACCTTGGCCGTTCCGCCAGTCCCGCCGAAGTGAGCTATTGGGTGGCTCAGTTCGAGCACGGCGCGACGAACGAGGACATCGTGAGCCGGTTCGTCGGGTCGAGCGAGTACTTCAAGACGCACTCGTAGGGTGTGTATTGGTTCAACGTGAAACGGAGTCACTGAAGGCCCAAGTTAGCGAGTTGGAGTGGCGACGACATTTGGGGCTTCCCTGGGGGACCAGTCCCCCAGACCCCCTGGGATTTACCGCTTTGGCGCCAATCCCAAAGGGGGTCGAACGATTTGACAATCTGTTGAAGAGTAGCTCCCGGCATACGTTCGGCGTCAAACCGCTCTGCACGACGCCGGGTGGGCAGGAGGCACGGGGCCTTGCCTATTTATCAGGGGACCAGTCTGGCCGCCAGACGATGTCGTTTTGGTAAAGGACGAACGCGCGAGACACCCAGGCGGCGTCGGCGGCGCTAGCGAACTACCGCAGGCCAAATCCTATAGATCGCGACCGCCGCGAACGAGGCGACGAAGAATGCGGCGCCCCACAAGAGGGCGTTCCTAAGCAGCGGTGAGATCCGTCGATCGACGGTCGCGGCGTCAGTGACAATGTAAGAAATACCGGCAACCAAGGCGCCAACTCCCGACACGCCGAAAAACCCAACAACGATTTCGCAGACCAGTCGCGCCGGCCAGTCCTTCGGTGGGTCTCCGTCGAGCCCAATTCTTGCTGCGACAAACACGCAGAGAAAGAGCAAGCCAAACAGCGCCACGGCCACGCCTGCTGCGCGTTGACGAAGCGGCAACTTCGGATCGCTCGGGGCCCGATCATCGAACATGGATAAGAAACCCTCGACGCCAAGGGGCGAACGCCAACGTCGTCCTGGCAAAAACCCACCGGCCTGCTCATCAGCATGCCGCGCCGGCGGCTGGAAAGCAAGAGCGGGGGCGGAATGGCCGCACATGCCCCGCATTCGCGCATCGTCGGTTCCTTTGAAGCCGCCTGGAGCGGCCGGTTGCTGATTCCGTCCGATACGAGCTACACGTTCTTGCTGACCGCGACGAAGCCGGCCGACGTGAAACTCGTCGTCGCTGGAAGACCGCTGACTTGGGGTGAGCCGGTGGAGTGAGGCGGAGGAGAAATCGTCGATGAAACCGGTCGAATGGCTGGAACATCACCTGGGCGTCGGCCCACTGGCCGGCGCCTAACCTACGTCTGGGACGGCGTACGATTCGAGGTAGCCGCAACTCACACAGCGAAAACTGCGGATACGAAACTTGGCGCGATCATGCACCTTCGTGCCGCTGAAAAGCGACTGCACCGGCTCGCCCTCGACCCAACTGGACGGCACGGCATGGCCGTAGCTGAAATCGACGAGGAAACCTTCTTCCATGGGTTCCGAACACTTGGGGCAATGGGGATTTGGATCGGGCGTGGCGGGCATCGGCTCGGTACTCCTGCGGACGACGGAATACCCGCATCATGGCATGAAACGAGCCGATAGGGAAGCAGCCCGTGTTCGTCAGGCTGGAAAGCCTGACCTACTGACAGATGCGGGCTCCGCGGCGTTGTAGTAAGATGACAGGAGTTTGGCCTCAATGCGGATCCAAGGGAGGTGTGCGATGGCAGTCTTCACTCGCCGCGACATGTTGCGGGCGACGGGCTTGGGGCTGTGGGGCGCGAGTGCCAGCGGCTGGCTGCCGGTGTTGGCCGACGCGGCGGCGTGGGCCCCCTCGCGGCGGCGGCAGTGCGTGCTGCTCTGGATGCCCGGCGGACCGAGCCAGACCGACACCTTCGACCTGAAACCGCAGCACGCCAACGGCGGCGAGTTCCGCGAAATCGCCACCAGCGTGCCGGGACTCGGCATCAGCGAGCACCTTCCCAAGCTGGCCGGACTGGCCGAGCATCTGGCGATCGTCCGCGGGTTGAGCACGAAGGAGGGGGATCACGGCCGCGGCACGTTCTTGATGCGCACCGGCCACCAACCCAGCGGCGACCCGATCAAGTACCCGTCGATCGGCTCGACGCTCTCGAAGGCCCTGGGCGACGACGACGCGGAGGTGCCGAACTACGTGAGCATCGGCCCTTACACGGTGTTCAACCCCGCCGCGTTCGGGCCCGGCTTTCTCGGCCCGCGTTACGCGCCCTTGACGGTCGGCTCGTCGGAAGCCGGGCCTGGGGGCGCCAATCCATCGCAGGGCCGCTATGCCGAGCTGGGGGTCGACGACCTGCACCCGCCCGCCGGCCTCGCGCCGTCGCGGAACGAAGGCCGGATGGCGCTGTGGCGCTCGTTGCAAACCGGATTCGTTTCGAGCCATCGCTCGGCCTCGCCGCTGGCCCACGAAATGGTCTATCAGCGCGCGGCGCGGATGATGCGCAGCCAGGCGGCCAAGGCGTTCGACCTGTCGGACGAACCAGACCAGGTGCGCGACGCCTACGGGCGAGGGCGGTTCGGTCAGGGTTGCCTCATGGCGCGGCGGCTGATCGAGCGCGGCGTGCCGTTCGTCGAGGTGGCGCTGGGCGGCATCTCCGACGGCGGGTTGGGATGGGACACGCACCAGAACAACTTCCGGCTGGTGCGCAACCTTTCGACCGAGCTCGACGCCGGCTGGGCCACGTTGATGTCGGAACTGGCCGACCGCGGATTGTTGGAAACGACCACCATCCTCTGGATGGGCGAGTTCGGCCGCACGCCCCAGATCAACGCCAACGCCGGACGGGACCATTTTCCGAATGCCTGGACCTGCGTGTTGGCCGGCGGCGGCGTACACGGCGGCCAGGCCCACGGCCGCACGAGCGACGACGGCGCGACGGTCGTCGACGGCAAGGTCGACGTCGGCGACGTGCTGGCCACGCTCTCGGCCGCTTTGGGGTGCGACCCTGCGACCCAGAACATTTCTGAAATGGGCCGCCCGATCAAGCTGGCCGAGGGACAGCCGATCCGCAAGATCCTGGTGGAAGATTGAAGGACGTAGTCCCTGACGGGCCGCGGAGCGGCCGAAGAAGCGTTCCACGCGGAGCGTGGGAACGAGGTCACGCCTCGACTGCCTGCCACTTTCTCCTTTCTCCTTTCTCCTTTCTCCTTTCTCCTTTCTCCTTTCTCCTACTTCGGCGCTACCGTACACCACATCAGAATAGCCCAGTAGTGGCACGCGCTGCCGGCGATGACCCAAAGGTGCCAGACGGCGTGGAAGTAGGGGACGCGGCGGTCGCGGCTCAAGAAGATCGTGCCCGCCGTGTAACAAACGCCGCCGGCAAGCACCCACCACAGCGCGGGAGCGGGCATAATTCTCGTGATGGGTATGATGCACGAGATGGGGAGCCAACCCAACAGCACATGGAGCCATGTCGAAACCGACTCGATCTTGTGCGCGAAGACGAGCTTCGAGACGAAGCCCGACCATGCGATGAACCAGATCAGCGAGGTGAGAATCCACCACGGACTGGCACGGAGGTAGGTAAACGCCAAGCCCGTGTAGGTGCCGGCGATCAGCAGGAAAATGAATGCCTGGTCAACGATCCGGAAGAACCGCCGCGGCCGTGGACGGCGAACAACATGCGACAAGGTCGAGGCGGCGTACACGGCAACCAGTGACGCGGCGTAAATACCACAGCCGGCCCACTGCAAGCCGTCTCCGTGGCGGATGACCGTCGTCATCAGCCAGGCGGCTCCAGCCAAGCTCAAGACCAGCCCGATCCCATGGGTGATGCTGTTGACGGTCTCTTCGTCGCGGCGCGTGATCGTCGAGCACACCTGCGCCGCCGACGGCTTGCTGACGGCGGTAACGGGCTCTTGGGTGGCCGGCGCTTGGTGCTGTCGTTCGTTGGCAATTCGCATGGCTGCGTCATTGTACGCAAAATGCGGCCGTGCCGAAAGCTGGCTCGTTGCCCGTGGCCGGAAAACCATGATTGCCGAAATCGTCGATCCGACCTATAATTCAAGAACCGAGCGAAGGCGAAACTCCCTCCGCTCCCTTGGCCCGGCGCCGCTTCGATGGGCCTGATTTCGGCGCACGACCGATCATGTCGAACGGCAAACTGCGACAGCGGATCGCCTGGGAGGCGGCCCGCTTGATGTACGAACGGACGGAGTCGGAATACTACCGGGCCAAAGTCAAGGCGGCCCGCCGTATGACCCGCGGCTGGGTCAAGCCCAAAGACCTGCCCAGCAATCGCGAAATCCGCGACGAGATCCAGGTTTTCGCACGGCTCTACGAGGGCGACCGCCGCCTGGAAAACTTGCGTGAGATGCGGATCGAGGCGCTGCGGATGATGCGTCTTTTGCGCGCGTTCCGCCCGAAGCTGATCGGAAGCACGCTCACCGACCACGTCCGCCGCGGCAGCGACATCGACCTGCATGTGTTCTCCGACGGCCTCGAAGCCGTGACCGCACTTCTCGACCAGGAAGGAACTTGTTACGACGTCGAGCGAAAGCAGGTCCGCAAGCAGGGTGAGGAGCGGGTTTTCACCCACATCCACGTCGCCGACCGCTTCCCCTTCGAGCTGACCGTCTACGCCGAGAGCCTGGCCCATTTCGTGTTCAAAAGCTCGGTGACCGGCAAGCCAATCGAGCGGGCGAGCATCGCCGAGTTGGAACAGCTTTTAGCCCGCGAGTACCCCGGCGTCTCGCTGGACGAGGCCCTGATCGAGGCCGAGCGCCAGGTCGACCGGTTCCAGATTTACCAGGTGCTGCTGTTGCCGCTGGAGCGGGTCAAGCAATCGCGAAAGTACCATCCCGAGGGGGACGCGCTCTACCACAGCCTGCAAGTTTTCGACCTGGCGACGCGGGAGCTGCCCTACGACGAAGAGTTCCTGCTGGCGGCGCTGTTGCACGACGTAGGCAAGGCGATCGACCCTCGCGACCACGTCGCGGCCGGGCTCGAAGCGCTGGCGGACTTCATCACGCCGCGAACCTATTGGCTGATCGAGCACCACATGGAGGGCCATGCCCTTTTCGAGGGCACCCTCGGCCATCGTGCCCGCCGCCGGCTTGCCGAGAATGAATCGTTCGACGATCTGGTCCTTTTGGCCCGCTGCGATCGTCAAGGCCGCGCCGTCGGCGTCGAGGCGCCGGAGTTGGAGGACGCGCTCGATTACGTGAGAGAGCTGGCAAGAACCTGCGGCTAGATCGGATTGTTCATGGTGTCGGCGGTTTTAGGATAGGCGCTAAGCGGCCAATTTGCGGACTGAATGTTCGCGCCGCGCCGTGCCTGACCATGCCACGAACAAGGGCCGCGACGGCGGCCGCGAACCGTGCGAAACCGGCTCGACGCGAACATGGCCACAACCGGCCGAAAGCCAAGCCGCGACCTGTTCGGGCTCGAACCACTGCTCCCACGGCTCGTGTCGGGACAGGGCTTGCCGCGCGCGGTGCTTGTCGATGATCAACACGCTGCCGCCGGGCCGGACGACGCGGCAAATTTCGCGCACGGCATGGTCGGGCAACAGCGCGTGCTCCAGCGATTCGACGGCCAGCACGCCATCGAATTCGCCGTCGGCCGCCGGAATGCGCAGTAGTCCGCCCTGGCGTGGTTCGACGTAGGCGGGCAACTCGGCCAACAGCCGTCGCGAAGGATCGATGCCGATGAATCGCAGCAGTGGAAACTCCGCGGCAAGCTGCCGCAAGAATCGCCCGGATCCGCAACCGACGTCAGCCACCACGGCGTCGGGTCGCAGTCCCGCCAGCCAGCGCCGCGCCGCCTGCATCCGGCCGTCGCTGGGAGCGATCGAGTCGGGTAAGATTTGTTCGCTCGTTTCGAAGGCCGTCTCGACTTGCAGCCGCGCGGCATCGAGAAAGTTCCTCACGGCCCAAGCCGATTCGCGCCGCGGATGATCGCAGGCGCCGCGTCCCCAACTGCCAACCAGCGCGCCCGACGAAAGCTGCCGCCGCCGCAGGCACGCCAGGGCACGGTCGGCGCGCCCTCGCTCGCCCAGGGTGTACCAGACGGTTGCCCAACGCGCCAGTCCCGCGCTCGCCGTCCATTCGGCCGCCGGGCCGGCGGGCACCGAGCCGTCGCGGCGCTGGAGCGCCGCGGGTCCGCGGAGCGCTTGCCGAGCATGGTTGTCATGCCCCAAGTCAAGCAGGGCCTCGACCACGCCGGCGAATGCCGGGCCGGGGCCTGTCCACGTCGTCAGGTCCATCCGGCGAAAAAGCCTCGCCTCCGCCCGGTCAGCCGCATCCGACCAATCGGCCACGCCCCAACGGCGCGCGGCGCTTTTGAGCGGCGGCAGGCAGGCCAAGAACAGCGACGGCGGCGCCCACAACTCGAAGGAACTGCCGGCAAGGTCCACGGGCGCGAGCCGGCCCTTGGCGTCGATGCACTTGGCCAGGTAATCCGCCGCGCGCCGCGCCGCGGCGTGGCACTCGGGAAACTCGTCGGACCCAACGACAAACCCCCGCAAGACGCGGGCCGTGTTGATCAGCGAAGCATGGCGAAGTCCGGCGTCGGGAAACGCGCCGTCGGCAAGTTGCACCGAAAGCAACCAAGCGGTCCAGGCGCGGGCCAGGTCGATTTGCCCGTAACCGGCCAACGTCTCCAGGCCGGCGCCCGTCAAACCCGGACACGGGTGGTTGTCGCCCGTGGCGGGCGAAAGTCCGCGCTGGCGTCCATGATGGGCCAACCAGGCCAGGGCGGCCGGCACAGCCGGCTGCATCCGCCCCACCGTCAGCCGCCGCCAGACGTATGCCGCTCGACGCCGCGCGGCACTTGCGCAGCGCATTGCAAGGCCCATGGCGCCGGAACCCGTGTCGGAAGCCTCGCGAGGAGCCAGCGCGACGGCGCCGGCCGCCGCCGCGTAGGGTGGGCACCGCCCACCGAATTCACGACGTGAGTTCAAATTGTCACGGTAAGTCGCTTGAGTCCCTTCCATTGGGGGCGGCATTATCCTCGAATCGGTCGCAGCGACCAACGCCAGTTTTGCCGCATCGACGCCTGGTCGCCAAGTTCTTGCGGCAGTCGATTGACGTCGTCAGACCCCACTGCCGTCTCCTTCGTGAGGGCGGTGCGTGTTAGGATGCTCGTCACGCGGGATGCCTCGTGAGGCACTCCGATCGGGCTCCGCCGCTGACTCGTCCGGCCAGGTTCGTTCTGCCAATCGCGCGACGTTTTCCTTACATCGCAGCAGGTAAAGGTACCGGCGCCTTGGGTCGACGACGCGACGTTTCTTCGCCGGCTGTTCCTCGACCTGCAAGGGCGGATTCCGACGGTCGCCCAACTGCGCGATTTTCTGGCCGACGGCGACACGCTCAAGCGGTGGAACTACGTCGAACGGCTGGTCAAGGCCGATCAACGCCCCGACCGCTACGCACAACGAACCGCCGATCACCTCGCTCGC
>DATKSN010000348.1:0-3010 GCA_035531595.1 Pirellulales bacterium
GCAAGCAAGGGGCGGGGTCTCATTTTCGGACAACGGGGCGGGGTTTCAAGCCCCCCAGGGCTGCCCAAGCGGCGGGGTATGGTCTCACCGAAATCGGGACTCAACCACCTCTTTCCGTCTCAAATAATGTGGGACGTAGCACCTTGCCGTCCGCGACCGATCTCAAGGAGGCCCGGCGCGAGGCGGACGAAAGAATCGAGCAGGATCTGCAAGCCGCCAAGACGCCCGACCAGAAGTTGAACGTCGCGCGGAAGAGCCGGCGCGCGGCGCTCAACGCGAAGCCCGACAGCGCCGAACGTTACGCGCTCTTGGACCAGGCCCGCGAACTGGCCGCGAAGGCGGGCAGCTCGAAGGTCGCCTTCGAGGCCATCGACGAATTGGCCAAGTGGTTCGAGATCGACGAGTTGGATTTGCGGCTGACGACCTTGGAAGAGGCGGCGAAAGCGCCCTCCACGGCGGGCAAGGCCGCCAAGAAGGAGCAGTTCGACTCGGCCCGAGAGTTGATCGAAGCCTGTGTGGCTGACAACCGTTTTCCCGAAGCGACACGCGCCGCCACGCTGGCGCAGGCCGCGGCGCGGGCCTTGAGGGACCAGGATACTGGGCTGGCCAAGCAGATCACCGACGACAGAAAAGAGCTCGACAAGCTCGCCAAGCAGTTCGCGGCGATCAAGGACCACCTGGCGCGGTTGGAGACCGACGCCAACGATCCGGCGGCCAATCTGGCAGTGGGAAGGTTTTATTGCTTCGGGAAGAAGGATTGGGATCGCGGCCTGCCGCGCCTGGCCGCCGGTGGCGACCCGGCGCTGAAGGAACTGGCCCGGCGCGAGCTGGCCAAGCCCAACGGGGCGGAAGAGGAGAAATCGCTGGGCGACGACTGGTGGGACATGAGCCGCAAGGAAAAGGGAGCGGTCAAGGCGGCGCTGGCCAGCCGGGCGGGCTTCTGGTATCGCCGCGCCGTGACGGTCCTGAGCGGCATCGAGAAGGAGGCCGTCGAAGCGCGGTTGGAGAAAATCGGCGCTGATGGCCTGGCCGACAAGACGCAGTTCCTCTCGGAGTTGACGCAGACCAACGTCGTGGTCGCCAACAACGGGTTCGCCAAGGGAAAGAACGCGGCCACGAACAAGCCGCTCACGTTTCTCGGCAAGGAGTCGCCGCACGGCCTGTTCACGCACCCCGACAACAACTCCACGGCCAGCGTCCGTTACGATCTTGAAAAAAAGGCGCGGCGTCTGGCCCTCAACGTGGCGATCGACGACGGCGCGGTGATCACCCCCCGCTGTTCGCTGGTGTTTCAGGTTTGGGGCGACGACAAGTTGCTGTGGTCATCGGTGCCCATCATCGCGAAGGGACAGGTGGCCGGCTGTGAGATCCCCTTGGCGAACGTCAAGGTTCTCGAATTGCGCGTCATGTGCGCGGGCAGAAGTAATAGTTCGGCCTACGCCGTGTGGCTCGAACCCCGCGTGACCTGGAAGTATTGAGAGGACCGACAGGTTGCGACTTCGGCTTTCCACACTAACCCGCAGCGCAAGCAAGGCCCCGCGTCGAACCTACCTTGCTTCCTGGATCATTTTCAAACCATCCCAAAACAGCTACCAACCGTGCGCATATGTAAACACGTACTGTGTGCGGGCGTTTAGGACGTTCCGGACGCGCGGTTTTTGGACGAAACGCTGTGCGTGCGAATGTTCGGGGTGCGCGCCCACCGAAATCGACCCGCCCGCCGCGTCTCGCCGCGTCTCGCCGCGTCTCGCCGCAAGTCGTTACAGGACAGGCTGAAGTGCCATTCGTGTCTACGACCTGACTGCTGCAACCACGTTTTTTGCCGACTGCGATCAAACACCGGTGGAGATGGAGATACAGGCAAGGGCCCAAGAAAAGGCATCCATGCGGGCAAATTCCGCCGGGCATCCATGCCGGCGAGCCGCAAGCGGTTGTTTTCGCACGACGTGCTGGAGAACGGCCTCGCAATCCGCGAGGTACCGTGGGTCAATGACGATCGTCTCTTTCGTTTCAGTGCTCATGACTCAATTCTGAACCAACTATTCGAGGGGCCGCCACCGGGCCAGATCGAAGGTCAACTCCATTGCCAGCGATTGCGGCAGTGGTACGCGTGCAGCGATGGCTTCGCTGGTGCCTTCGTCGAATTGGAACTTCTGCCCCATGACGACTTGAAACCATCGCTCACGATCGCGCACGACTCGAAACATCTTCTCGTCGGCGCCACCCGCCAGAAACGGCTGGTGGACCAGGATTGGCATGCTGCAGATCTCCGCCTTGCACCGGATGCGATCGAGCCGGCCGGTTTGCTGCTCCAAGGTGCTGGGGTTCCAACAGCCGTCGTGATGGATTACGTGCCGGCAGAAGCGGTGCAAGTCGATGCCCTCGCCCATCACACTGCTGCTGACCAGGATTTCGGGGAATAGCGGTCTTCATTCTCCGCGTCGGTCGAGCGGTAATCGCCCCGTTCGGCCAACTCGACCGCAAAATCGAGAAACTGTTCCACGCGTTGCTGGAAAGTCTGGTTCGAGCGGTCGGTGTGCTCGATAATGGCGCGTTCAAGGGCGGCGAGGCCCGGTTCGATCACCTCGGGACGTCGTTCGCCATGTTCCCAGGCAAGCCGAACCGCGCGATCGCCGAGCGGCAGGTAGCGAGCGAGGAAGGAGGGCGCCCGGCAGTACGCGGCCATGACTTTGATCAGTTTCTCGTGCGGCAGGCATTGGTACTTGGCGCCGTCGAGTTGCCGTGAAAGTACCTTGTGAACCACCTTGTGAAACGGGCTGTCGGGCTCGGAGAATCGTCTCGCAATCCGCGCCAGGTATTGGTCGATTGATTCAGCGCCGCCAAAATCGTTGCCGAGCTTTTCGCGTGGGGAGGCAAGGACGGGATGAAACAAGCTGCGCCATCGGGTACAATCAGTCGCGGTGTTGGGGCCAATGCGACCTGGCGTCGCCATCCTGATCGTCCGCGGACGCAAACGAAGCATGAACGACAAAGAACCGCTGGCAGTGAC